>NZ_JBLIXK010000004.1:0-196707 GCF_047525555.1 Marinomonas algae
CTTGATCAACAACTGCCAATTTAAAGGCGAAGGAATAGTCTCTCTGTGTACGCTTAGGTGTTGTAGTCATTGCACTCTCCAATTGAAGTATTGAAAAGTGACAACCTTATTTAGGACGGGTCAACTCCAATAAAAAAGCCTTTCAGACGAAAGGCTTTTTTTACATTCAAGTTTGCTTAATTTCTTATCAAGCTTTTTAGACTCTAGGCTTTTGCCGGTAAGGTAAAAGTAGAGGTTGCCTGCTTCGTTTGCTCTGCCGACCCAGACAAGGCATCGGTTAATGAGGTTAAGCGCAATGAAGTTTGGCTGTTATTTCCTGTCACATCCACAATCTGAACAATGTGTAAGGCGATTTCATTGGCTTCTTCCGCTTGGCTTTGAGCCAATGCAGACAGCTCGTCTAAGCTTCTTAGAGAGACCTCAGAGTCTTTTTCTAGCTGACTCAAAGGGACAACAACGTTTTCTATTTGCGTTACACCATTGCGCATACGCTCTTGGCCCTGTTCCATCTCATCCGAGATTTGCACAGACAAGTTCGCAATCGATGTAATGACCTGATCAATCGATTCGGTTACTTTCGCCGTGTTGCTCGCTAGGTTTCTCACTTCATCTGCAACAACCGCAAAGCCTCGGCCAGCTTCACCTGCACGCGCTGCTTCAATCGATGCGTTAAGCGCCAACAAGTTCGTTTGGTCAGCCACATTACGAATGTCATTTACAAAGTCAGACACAGTCGTTGCGCTTTCTTTTAGCTTGGCAACAGAATGAGCCGTTTCCTCTATGTAAGCGGCCACGGAGGTAATGTCTTGCGCTGCCGTACTGATGATTTCTTTACCTTGTTTCGCAAGGTCATGTGCGGCTTCTGCTTGATTACGAGACACACTCACATGTTCTGCCATGACTTTTACACCACCAGACAACTCTTCAACAGACGCTTGAATGTCACTCGCCATCGCTTCTTGTTTGTCTGATCCTTGCTGCACATCTGTCACGCTCATGCGGATGTTGCTAACCGAGTTCACAACAGTTTGTGCGCTCATATCGATTTTACTCACCACATCGCCCAAACTGGATTGCATGCTTTTCAGGCTATTAACCAATTTTCCGATTTCGCCTTTTGACTGAATATCAATGCTATGAGACAAATCGCCTTTCGCCACACAATCAAGCAAAGAAGCCACTTTTTCTAAAGGATTTACAATGCTACGCGTGATCAATACAGACATAATCGCGCCAACTAGAACCGCAATAATGCCAACGCCAATGATCATTAAAATCGCGATTTCAGACTCAGATAAAATGGACTGCTGACGCTGCTGCATGATAGTTCGCTCGCTTTCCGCAAGCGCTTCGGTTTGATTTAGGAAGGTTTGCAACTCATCTCGTGTTGGCCCAGCCATTTGTGCTTTCGCATCACTTAACTCCCCAAACTCCAAGGCTTCTACAGTAGATTGCAAAGCCGCTTGATAAATTTCTCTTTGCTTCTTCAGTGCCTCGACAACTGCCTTGTTTTTATCCGAAGTCACAAGGTTTGTCATGGTTTCTAAACTGGCGTCCATGTTGCGATTACGTTCGTCGATTTCTTTGTAAATCGCGACGCGCTCATCTCGATCTTCCAATACGAACAGTAGAAGAAGGCGGCTCGCCAAGCTTTCGGCATTTACATTCAGGTCGCCGGTTAATTCAACCAAGGCCGCGTTTTCGTCAACGATGCCACGGATGTTGCCAGATAATGACTGAAAACGCGTTGCAGAAAGACCCACAACAACCAAAAGCAGTATCAACAGCACTAAATAGCTGGCCGTTAATCGACCTCGAATTGTTGCAAAACTCAACATATATTTGCCCTTCTACACTCGTTAAAAATACTCTGCTCAATGCTCTATTTTTACTTAACATTAGACGTAAAGCACGCAGCTTTTGTTACATTAACGAAAAATAACAATATATTCCGCTACATTTTTCGCTGTATTGGAGAGGTATAGGCAATTAAAAACAGAAGTGCAGCGCAAACAACAACACTTGGTCCAGTTGGTGTATCCCATTGATAAGACGCCCACAAGCCGCCGCAGACAGAGAAACAACCGATAATACTGGCGATGGATGCCATTTGAACCGGCGTTTTAGACAGCTTACGAGCGGTTGCAGCCGGAATAATCATCAAAGAAGTAATCAAGAGTACACCGACAATTTTCATGGCAACGGCAATCACCAAAGCCACCAGCAACATCAGCAACAAACGGATGGATTCCACTGGATAACCTTCCACTTTCGCCAACTCTTCATTAACTGTCATGGCTAATAAAGGCTTCCAAAAGGCAATCAGCAAACTGATCACAGCCACACCACCACCGTAAATCCAATAAACGTCAACTTGGCTAATAGCCAATAAGTCACCGAATAAATACGCCATTAAATCGATTCGGATATTATCGAGAAAGCTCACAGCGACTAACCCTAAAGACAAGGCAGAATGCGCCAAAATACCCAATAATGTGTCCGTCGCAATAATGTGTTTCTTTTGCAGCGTCACCAAAACCAACGCCAAACCGACACATAAAACGATAATCGCAAGGTTTAAGTTAATATCAAACAAAAAGCCAAGCGCCACACCCAACAAGGCAGAGTGAGCCAAAGTATCCCCGAAATAAGCCATGCGACGCCAAACAACAAACGCACCCAAAGGCCCAGCAACGGCCGCCACACCCAATCCACCGATTAAGGCTCTGAACAAAAGATCTAACATGGTATTACGAACTCCAAACTCGGTAGGGCTTAATGGTTACAATGGGCGTGAGCGTTTTCATCGCCAGAAAGAATATCGCCATGCTCGCTATGAACATGATCGTGCTGATGGGCATAAATCGCGATGGATTCGTCTGCACCGGGCACACCAAACAAAGCTTGATAGGCCGGATGACCCGTAACATGCTGCGGGCTACCAGAACAACAAACGTGTTGGTTAATACACACAACCGTATCGGTTTTCGCCATTACTAGATGCAAATCATGAGACACCATCAACACACCGCAACCTAGCTCGTCACGAATGCCTTCAATCAAGTTATAAAGCTCAACCTGACCATTCACATCCACGCCTTGTACAGGTTCATCTAACACAAGCAGATTAGGTTTGTTTAACAGGGCGCGCGCTAATAAAACACGTTGAGTTTCGCCACCGGATAACACATGAACTTGTGAATGAAGCAGATAAGCGATACCCAGTTTTTCCAGCGTAGGAAGAATGTCACGCTTATCAACGCCGCGCACCAAAGCCAAAAAATGCTTAACGGTTAATGGCAAAGTTGGATCAACGTGTAGCTTTTGCGGCATATAACCAATTCGCAATGCCTTATGTCGTATCACTTTTCCTGAAGTTGCCGCCTGCAAGCCCAAGAGAGTCCGGATTAAGGTACTTTTGCCACTGCCGTTTGGACCAATCAGAGTAACAATTTCTCCTTCGCTGATACTCATATCAATACTGTCTAACAGCGCTCTTCCATCGAATGAAATACCAATTTTTTCAAAAGCGACTAGCTGGTTATTCACGCACTTGCTCCCGCAGAACCGTCTTTACAAGAAGAGCACAAGCCCGTTAATTCAATCGTTTCAGCACGTAATTCAAAACCTTGCTTGGAGGCTTTAGCAATAAGCGCAGCGTGAATATCTTGGTAATCAAACTCCATAACATTGTGGCAATCATCGCAAATCAAGAAGTAGCCTTTATGCTCTTTATCCGCATGCGCACAGCCTAAGTAGGCATTCATTGATTCCACTTTATGAATCAATCCGGCGTTGATTAAAAAGTCCAAAGCGCGATAAACCGTTGGCGGAGCCGAGTTAAACCCTTCTTCCGCCAGCTTAGCCAATAATTGATAAGCACCTAGCGGTCGGTGGCTTTCCCAGATCAGCTCTAAAGCACGACGACGCACTTTAGTAAGACGTTGACCCTGTTCTACACAAAGTGTTTCAGCCGTCGCCAAAGCACTATCGATGCAAACATTATGATTATGGTGATGCGTGTGATCTTGTGACGTGTTTTTACTCATTAAAACGCCCTCCCTGCATTGCTGATATAGCTCCAAATCATGGAACAACTAATAACGATCAAAGCGAATGCCGCAATAAAACCAAATACGCGAGAAACTCTTTGGCGCCAAACTTGGTGTTCTCGGCTCAATACAAAGCCAGTATCACGAACAAAGACACTGATGCCTGCTAACGTGGCGACAGTAATGGCTGTCCCCAATGACATAGCAAATGTCGCGGCCAAACCCCATTGAAAAATTCCTGTGCTCAAAGAAAACAACAAAACCAGAATCGCCCCAGTACAAGGACGAATGCCAACCGCTAAAGTCATCGCCCAGATACTGCGACGAGCGGTTTTTGCTTCCTCTGATGCTTGCTGTTCATGGTGAGAACAACAAGAGTAACCATGCGAATGATCATGAGAGTGGCTATGTGAGTGTTCGTGTGAGTGACCGTGTGAATGGTCATGCAAATGATCTTTAGAATGATCGTGACCACAGCTGGATTTGCCACGCAATAAACGTGTCAGCATCCAAACGCCAATCAAGCCTACTGCAGCGAAACTAGCCACTTCAAAAAAACGGCTAATTTGCATGGCCTTTCCAGCTAAAGAAAACACCTGACTTAATACAACAATGACCAGAACAGCCATGATACCTTGAGCGCCAGCGCATAAAAACGACAAGCTGATACCACGACGTAGCGGCGCTTTACTGGCAAGCATGTAAGCGGAAATCACCGCTTTACCGTGGCCAGGGCCCGCCGCATGAAATACACCATAAAAGAAGCTTGTGGTAATCAGTCCCCATAACAAAGCCACGCTGCCTTCTTTGCTGATCGCGCGCACCAAGGTTACTAATTCACGATGAAAGTTTGCCTGCTGACCAATAATCCATTGAATAAAATCCTGATAAAATGATAAGTCTACCGCGGCATAAAGAGGAGATTGGAAAAGCAAAAAAGAAAGAAAGATAAAAACGGCGTTTTTCGCCATAACAGGCTCTCACTTGGTTAAAGTATGTTTTGTTATGATATAACAACTAAAACACAAGGAGAAGCCAATAGAAGCCCTGTTACAAAATCAGCGCTGACTTAATGCGAGTTTTACACCAAAGCCCACCAACAACAGACCAGTTAAGCCGTCTAAAACCTGCGCCACTCTTGGTCTTGCCAACCAAACTCGTGCTTTATGCACCATAAGCGCAAGAAACGTTTGCCACGCCATCGCAATAATAAAGTGAAGAGACGCCATAAACAGAGATTGCCCCAAAGCAGAATAGCTTGGGTCGATAAACTGCGGCAAAAATGCCATGTAAAAAATAATCGGTTTTGGATTCAATACGTTAGACAAAATTCCCTGACGAAATCCACCCCACGCGGTTAATGGCTTCGACGCGCTTTTATCCGTAAAAGTCATTCCTACAGGCTTCATCACACTGCGTAACGCCTGCACACCCAAATAGACAAGATACGCCGCACCCAAGAGTTTAAACGCTGTGAATAAGCCCGCGGAGCCTAATAAAATCACCGACAAGCCTAAAGCTGACAAGGTGGCATGGGCAAACAATCCCATACAAATACCTAAACTGGTTAGAAAACCTAAACGCCAGCCGCCCTGTGCTGCATTACGCATCACCAAAATGGTGTCTACGCCTGGACTCATAGTGAGAACAGAAATTGCCAACAAAAAGGGTAACCATTGAAAATGCTCTATCATTGAAATCTTCCTTAAGAAATAGAATCTTGGCTTATGAGTGGCAACTTAAATCGACCCAGAAAGCAACGGACGTTTCTTCTGCATCACGCTGAATCGGTGTACACATTTCGGCAGACATACCAGACAAGCGCACCAAACCTTCTTCTAATGGTTCCATAGCGAAATACAATTCATCATCGCCATAAGCCAAGCTCAGTACAGAAGTGGATAGATCAACTGGCGTCGGTAGCAAAATACCAAAGCGAATCCAAAGCATTTGATCGCGAATGCGAACATCTAAAATGCGCACATCCTTTGGTTTTATATCCTGACCGTCTTGTTTCATCTTGATGAAATAGCCATAAGTATCAAAGCTTTGCATCACCTCGATCATGTCGAGCTTTTCTTGGCCAGTCAGTTCGCCATCGGCATTCACATCGTATTCAGCAATCAGGCTTGTCGAGGTAAAAAGATCGAGACTCCACGTGCCTTCTAAAATCTCTATATTTGGTTGATCAACCGTGACTCGATATTGCGAATCGACCCAAACGTGAGGATGAGCAACCGCATTACCAGCAAACAAAACACACAGACACAACCAGAGACGAATCATTTTATTCCACCAAGCTTGGCGTATATCGAACACGCGCTTCTAAAATACGTTGAAATTCGAGCGGATCATGTTGTTGTGCGAGGCGTTCTGGGTCGTGTTTTGCACCGTGCCAAGCTTCTAAGCGAGACAACCAGAAACGCAACGCCGCAATCCGCAGCATATAAGGCCAAGCCATGACTTCTTCGTCAGTGACTTCCCTTTCGTGCAAATAAGCTTTTAGCAAAGCACGATATTTCGGCATGTCCAATTCGCCTGTTTCCATGTCCGTACACCAATCGTTCACGACGATGGCTAAATCATACATCACCCAAGAGTGGCAAGCATTATAGAAGTCGATAATCGCCGACAAAGCCTTACCTTCAAACAAGGTATTGTTGTAGAACAAATCCCCATGAATCGTGGTTTTCGGTAAGTTCTCATGCTCGGCAATAAAGGCATCAAACTCAGCGATTTGAGACAGTAGCAATTGCGCTTGTTCTGGCTCTAATTCAGAGGCGATGGCTTTGCTGGTTCTATGCCACCAAGCCACACCACGGTGGCTATCACGATGTTCTGGGAAATCTTCACCTGCGATGTGTAACTTCGCCAAAGCTTCGCCCATTGCTCGACAAGAGGTGACATCCGTACTCTCTAATTCACTTCCAGGAAAGCAATCGACAATAATCGCAGGGCGACCATTTACTTCGCGCAATCGTTCGCCATGAATATCAATCAAGGCCGCTGGCACATTAAAACCTTTGTGTTTCAAATGCGCGACAACATCCAAAAAGTAAGGCACTTCCTCTAAATCAAATTCTTCAAACAAGGTCACCACATACTTTCCTGTGGTGGTATTCAGAAAATAATTGGTGTTTTCAACACCGCCTGAAATACCTTGGAACGAAACCAGTTCGCCTAAATAATAATCGGCCACTAAGGCACGCATGTCAGAATCAGAAAGGGATGTGTAAACAGCCAAGTTGTATTACCTATAATTATGATCAAGAGACTCGATAGACAGTCAAAAGATAAAGCGATGACGAAAACGCCTATGCTCCACAATAAGCGGCAAAAGGTCAATTCGTATTAGTTGTCTTTTAGACTATAAAAATAATCTCAAACACATAGAATAGAAGCCAATAATCGCCGATTCACACAGAGGTTTTATTTTGGCTACGGATTCTTCAACACAGAACACACCTATGATCTTGGTAGACGGCTCGTCTTATTTATACCGAGCTTTCCACGCTATTCCACCAATGCACACCAGTGATGGACATCCAACCAACGCCACTCGCGGTGTGATCAGCATGATCCGCAGCTTGATCAAAACCTATCCAGATTCGCCAATGGTGATCATCTTTGATGCCAAGGGCAAAACCTTCCGTGATGACATTTACAGCGAATACAAAGCACAACGTCCGCCAATGCCTGACGACTTACGTCCACAAATCGAGCCAATTCATCGCATGGTGGAAGCCATGGGCTTGCCGCTGGTCATTATTGATGGCGTAGAAGCGGACGACGTGATCGGCACCATTGCCAAACAAGTGGGTGAATCTGGACGTGAAGTCATTGTTTCCACAGGTGATAAAGACATGGCGCAATTGGTGACAGAGAAAGTCACCCTTGTGAATACCATGAACAACACTGTGATGGACATTCAAGGTGTAAAAGACAAATTCGGTATTCCGCCAGAATTGATTATCGACTACCTCGCGCTCATGGGCGACAAAGTGGACAACATTCCGGGCGTTCCGGGCGTTGGCGAAAAAACCGCTTTAGCCTTGTTACAAGGTTTGGGCAGTATCAAAGAAATCTACACACGCTTAGATGAAATCGCCGATTTGGGCTTCCGTGGTTCCAAAACCATGAAGCAAAAAATGGAAGACAACAAAGACATGGCAGAGCTGTCCTATTTACTAGCGACAATTAAATGCGATGTGGAATTACCGTTTAATTCATTAGAACTGAAAAACGGCGACATGAACAAAGACGTTCTGCGTGAGTGGTTCGAAAAGCTGGAATTCAAAACTTGGCTCAAAGATTTAGACAAAGCGCCTTCTGATAGCCTTGTTTCAAGTGACACCGAAGACAGTGCAGAAGGACAAGTAGACGCACCAGTGGCTTCGAATATCGAAGTGAACTACGAAACTATCTTGGACAAAGATGCGTTCAATATTTGGTTAGGCAAAATCCAAAGCGCTGAACTCACTGCATTTGACACAGAAACCACCAGCCTAAATTACATGGCGGCAGAACTGGTTGGCGTGTCTTTCTCGGTGGAAGCGGGCGTTGCGGCTTATGTGCCTTTTGCCCACGACTACGAAGGCGCACCAGAGCAGCTTGACCGTGATTGGGTGTTAGAACAGCTCAAACCTTGGTTGGAAGACGACAGTAAAGCGAAAGTCGGCCAACACCTTAAATACGACGCTAACGTACTGAATAACTACGACATCATACTGCGCGGCATCCAATACGACACCATGTTGGAATCTTACGTGTACAACTCTGTGAGCTCTCGTCATGACATGGACACGCTGGCGAAGAAATTCCTCGGTCACACTTGCGTCAGCTTTGAAGAATTAGCCGGCAAAGGCAAAAAGCAGAAAACCTTTAATGAAATCGACCTAGAACAAGCGGCTTTTTATGCCGCCGAAGACGCGGACATTACCTTGCGCCTTCACCAAGCTATTTGGCCGAAAGTAGAGAAAACACCAGAATTGGTTAGCATTTTTAAAGACATTGAATGCCCTCTTATTCCTGTTTTAGCGAGCATGGAACAAACTGGCGCCTTGATTGACCCAGAACTTTTGCACGCACAAAGCAGTGAAATTGCCGCGAAATTGCAAGAACTGGAGATAAAAGCTCACGAAGTGGCCGGGGAAAGTTTCAACCTAAGCTCGCCAAAACAACTGCAAGTCATCTTGTTTGAAAAACTCGAACTGCCTGTTATCAAGAAAACACCAAAAGGCCAGCCATCAACTGCCGAGCCTATTTTGCAAGAACTGGCGCAAGGTTATGAATTGCCACGTTTGATCATGGAGCACCGTAGTTTGTCTAAGTTGAAATCGACTTACACAGACAAGTTACCAGAAATGATCCAGAAAACAGGTCGTATTCATACGTCCTACCATCAAGCGATTACTGCCACAGGCCGCTTGTCATCGACAGATCCAAACTTGCAAAACATCCCGATTCGTACGGCAGAAGGTCGTCGTATTCGCCAAGCCTTCATCGCGCCAACAGGCTACAAAATGCTCGCGGCCGATTACTCCCAAGTGGAACTTCGTATCATGGCGCATTTGTCCCAAGACAAAGGCTTACTCGATGCCTTCACCAAAGATGCTGACGTGCATAAAGCCACCGCCGCGGAAGTTTTTGAAGTGGCCTTAGACGAAGTGACAACCGAACAGCGCCGCCGCGCCAAAGCCATCAACTTTGGCTTGATCTACGGCATGTCTGCTTTTGGCCTCGCGAAACAGCTTGATATCAGCCGACCAGAAGCCGCGAAATACATCAAACGCTACTTCGAACGTTACCCAGGCGTACAGCAATACATGGAAAACACCCGCGAAGGCGCGAAAGAAAAAGGCTACGTGGAAACCATTTATGGTCGTCGCTTGTACTTGCCAGACATCAAAGCCAGCAACGCCATGATGCGCCAAGCCGCGGAACGCACCGCGATCAACGCACCAATGCAAGGCTCCGCCGCTGACATCATCAAACGCGCCATGATCAAAATGCACGACTGGCTACAAAGCACAGACCTAGACGTGAAAATGATCATGCAAGTACACGATGAACTCATCTTCGAAATCGCCGAAAAAGACCTAGACGCCGCACAAGCCAAAATCGTCGACATCATGCAAAACAGCAGCAAAATTGACGTACCTTTATTGGTAGAAGCAGGTGTTGGAGACAACTGGGACGAGGCGCATTGAGCACTCGGACTAAAAGGGGTCAGATTATTGAGAGACACAGGAAGGCTTTTGAGGAATCAAAAGCCTTTTTATTCGATGTAATCAATGATCCTGAACAATTTTTTGGGCCAATAAAGGAACCCATAACACGGCGTATTAAATTGGTCTTGCTTCGTAAACGGTCAGCACTTGTTGATTAGCCATCATCCACTCAGAAGTATCTTCACATCTTAGTCGGATAATTTGTTCCAGAGACTGCATCAAAATCGGTATATCAAATTTTAGAATGGGTTCATGATGAGCAACTCGATTTCGTACTTCTCTAACAAGGCCAATTTGAATCCGAATATACTCACGCAGATCGGTTGAAGATAGATTTAAAGAGGTATGATTTGGAAAGGTATTGAAAATATGCTTTTCCCAAATCTGCCGTTGAAACCTCGAAGTAAAACACTTTTCCCAGAAAACGAATTTAAGCTCAGGTATCACCTTGCTTAACTTTGAGTGTTTTCTCACGACTTTTTCAAGGTCATCAAGTGAACAGTATCCCTTTTTTGCCCTTTTCAGAGATCGTCGAAAACTTTGAGCCGTATGCCAATGAGGTGAATGGACATTTGATAGTGCATCACTCACAGCATTACGCAACGACACTTCAAATATGTGAAAGGGGTAAATTAAAGCTGACGACAGCTGAGCATTCCAACGATAAAGATCTAATGCGTTGACATTAGAACCAGCGACTTCTCGCTCAAAGGTACTCATTCTAGATAATGACAGCGTGCTTTTGATACTATCCATGTATGCAAAACCTGTTGGTATTATGATCAACTCAGTATACCCGAAATGGAAAATACAGTTGACGTTTTCGTTTGCGATATATATATTTACTGAGCGAGCCACGGGATTTGTTTAGCGAAAGCTTTCCCCCGAGGACATATGATAAAGAAGCCTACATTGAAAAATGTGGGCTTTTTTTGTGCTTGTTAAACAAAACCTTGTACCCTAAATACCAGACAAAATATCACTCAGCTGAAACCCTCAAGACAAAACAATATTGCCCTAAATAGGTTGAGCTAAAGCTCAATTATCGACATAATCAAAATGCACGACTGACTACAAAGCACAAACCTAGACGTGAAAATGATCATGCAAGTACACGATGAACTCATCTTCGAAATCGCCGAAAGTGATCTTGCAGAAGCGCAAGCGAAAATCGTCGACATCATGGAAAGCAGCAGCAGAACTGACTGTCGTTATTGGTTTAAGTTAGGATTAAGGTTCACGCTGCACTAGTTTAGAAACATAGACAGGGTTTTGAGCAATCAAAGCCCTTTTTGATTGGCTTTCATAACAATTTGATTAGGAAAACCGACCTGATCTATAAAGCGCCAATCAATAGTAAAATATCTTTAACCTGAGCCTAAATATCCCACCCTAGCCTCCTTTGACTTTTAGGTGACGAGATAATAACAAGGTGATATATTAAATTTTTTTGGAAAATCCAGATCTGATTTTATTGAAATCGAATCATTGCATATAAAAAATACTTGATTTTAACGCAAATAAAAATCTATTGAAATTTCAATATAATAATATATTCATAACTTAAAAGGATTAAGGCTGTGTATCAAAAGAAATTAGAGTTTGGAAATTACACATTGAATTTTGGAAGTAAACTAGTGCTACTGGATCTACTTGAAGAAATTGTCCTCCCTTCATTTAAGGAAAGAAAATATAAAAGAGTTTATGCTGATACAGAGTATTTTTTCATCAATACCAGAATAATAAAAATCAATAGAGATAATCGTTTACCTATAGTTGGGATTCATGGAAAAATAGTAAAAAACACAAAATTAAAAAGAGAGCAAATATATAAAGAAGGCGAGTTAATAAGTAATATAAAGTCCCTTGACTCTGCACCAAGCTCTAGCTTTTTCCTTTGCTTAAACAACCACAGAATAATTCTTTGTAAAGAAATGCCAGGCGCACCAGATTTAGATAGCTTCAAAATATCTAGTGAAAAATTCCTAAAGGACTCTCATAAATCTTTTCTTGAAAATGAATACATATCGCTCAAAAAAATTACTAAAAACTCTAGTCATCAAAAAATTAAAACCAAAAAAAGTCTACTTATTGATTACCCTCTTCCAAACCTTAGAATCACACCTCTTTCAGATAAGGTTTCATTAGAAAGTTTTGTAAAAAATCTTGATATAATTGATAAATTATCTATTAAACTACTTAAAACAAATAGTGAAGAAATCGATAATGATGATTATTGGAGGAGCATTGATGAAAGTAGAATAGCAATGGGAAGCTCATCGGCTAAAGTAGATTATGCTAGTGGTAAGGATGGGCTAAATCATGATGAAGTTTTAAGGCAAACTAAATCAGCTGTAAGACTAGGAAATTCTGACTTCAAGTGTTCAGGCACGGATAAAAGTGGTGACAAAATAAGTGGTAGTAATGATGATTTTAAGCTTTCTCGTGAAATTGATGAAATAGCAACCGACCCATATGAGGCTGCTAGTCAAAAATATCAACAGCTAGAAAAACTCGAAAAAGAAAATGTTATATCATTGCCTAAAGAAGATAACAAAACAAAAGAAAAAATAATCGATTTTCTCGAGAGAAAAAAATGGATGACACAAGGGATTTAAAATGTACAATTTTGACCCAAATGACTTAACTAAAGAAAAAAGCATTTTTGATATTTTTAAAAAAACGATAAAAATAAGAGTGAGTAAATTTCATAAATTAATAATTATATCTATTTTCATTATTTCATCTTTAGGATCATATTTTCTAAAAATAACTCCTGATCAGATAAGACATCTTTCAGAAATTGGCTTTAATTTTGGCATGACAACATTAGGTTTTTTGATAGCTGGCTTTACTATATTTACCACTTTAGCAAAACCTGAAATGATGTTAAGTATGATGAATCATCAGAATGAAAAATATAAAATTCCAACTTTAAAATATAATTTATTTGTATTTATGAAAGTATTTATACACTTTATTTTTTTTACATTCCTGTACTTATCAGTAATAGCATTTGGTCAAAGTGGAGGGTTGGTATCAAAATTAATTTTCATTATAACCCCATATATAAGTAAGAATATTATATTATGTATATTATATACAATTATCGTTTGTAGTTTATTTCACCTCCTTCTCTCTCTGAAGACTTTTATTTTTAATACATACGCCATTGTAATGAGCACTCTTCGATGGGAATACCATATATCCTCTACTACAAAAAAAACAGATGAAAAGTGAACCTTATGACTTCAGCTCCACACGATTTTTATCAGTAAAATATGTCATTTTGTTAGAACCTCAATTCCTTTCTTAGCGATACAAAATAATTAGTATCAGAGTAGAGCCCAACACTATTTAAAATAATTAGAAATAATTCGGGCAGTGTTAAATTAAACACTCTTTCAAAGTTATCATGTGAGCCAAGTGCAACCAATTCTAATGTAACTGTGCCATCTGCATAGCTATAGCCTAATAACGTAAACTGTTTCATCATTTTAAATTTATGAACACGTAAGAAGCTAAGAACTCTGTTTATAGAATCTATGTAATCTTTTAGCCAAAGTCGTAAGGCTCCAGTTTGCCTACTTCTTTTTCTACTTTTGCAATAATAGTCTGCTTAACAAACTCATAATGAAGGTCTGGATTATCTTTCATCATTTCACCAATTCTTGCCCAATGCTCAATTTGCTTAAGCGCTGTTCTACCTAGTGCTTTTGCCATAATACTGGCTTTATCTACCAGATATTGGTCTATTCTGAGACTTGTTGTGGGCATAATACTTACCTCGTCTTTCTTTAACATTCCACAAAATGAGCTACATTATTTCACTTTCGACCTAAAAGGTGGCCAGATCCCTTTTCAAACTGACTTATTATTAATTGATCTCAATTGACCATGATTTACGTAATGCTTTTATGTCTCATAAAAAACCTTATCTACCTGAAAAGATTTGCCTCGTCTGTCAGCGTCCGTTTACGTGGCGCAAGAAGTGGGAGCGTGATTGGCCGCAGGTAAAATATTGCTCTGAGCGATGTAAACGACAAGGAAAGCGTCAGGACCTGTAGTTGTATTGCACTTTCTGAGTCAACATAAGTCGGTTTTTGTTTATACTTATGTTTATCACTGGCACAAGCCTCGTTAAATCGATGAAGAGACTCTAAATGGCAAAGCGTAAACGAAGTATTTTCGGTTGGATATGGTTTGTCATCTGGCGCGCAGCACTGATTTTGATATTGGTTTTATTCTTGTTTCGGTTTGTTCCTTTGCCGACAACGGCGTTTATGTTGCAAAGCCCTTATCCGGTTTCACAGGATTGGATCAGTATAGACGAGCTTCCAGCTCACATGCCGTTGGCCGTCGTGGCGTCTGAAGATCAACGTTTCCCATCTCATATCGGTCTTGATTTCATTTCGATTCGTAAAGCTCTTGATAAATACGGCGATGGCGAAGGTCTTCGTGGGGCGAGTACCATTACCCAACAAACAGCGAAAAATATCTTTCTGTGGCCTGGGCGAAGCTTTGTTCGTAAAGGAATTGAAGCCTCTTTAGCTCTCGGCCTCGAAGTCATTTGGGGCAAAAAGCGCATATTAGAAGTTTATTTAAACGTGGCAGAGTTTGGCAAAGGCATTTATGGTGTCGAGGCAGCCAGTCAGTATTATTTCAAACGCTCAGCAAGTCGCTTAACCAAGAACCAAGCCGCGCGATTAGCCGTTATGTTGCCAAGCCCTCGTACGAGACAAGCCAATGCATTGACCTTTTATCTTGGACAAAGGGTGATTTGGGTTGAGCGGCAAATGCAACAATTAGGCAGCGGCCACCTAAAAGCCATTCTAGAGTAAAAGGTTCTGCCCTCTTTTTGAGGTAAAGTGCTAGAATCCTCGCCATTCTAATTTCTATTTAATACCAAGGTAAGCCATGACCGTTCTTCTAATGACGCCACCAATGACGCAGCTAAACACGCCGTATCCAGCGACCGCGTATTTAACCGGCTTTTTGCGCTCTCGTGGTTATGAAGCGGTGCAGCGTGATCCTGCCATTGAGCTTTTCCTTGAGATGATGACTATGCCAGCGCTGGATATTATTCGTCAGCATGTGGAAGATAACTTCGAGGCGTTTGAAGACGATGAGCTGCCAGACGTTATCTACACTTTTATGGTGGAATTTGACCGCTATCGCTTGTGCGTTGAGCCTGTCATTCGTTTTCTACAGGGCAAAGACCCAAGCCTTGCGTTACGTATTGTTTCCCGTCGTTTCCTGCCTGAAGGCCCTGCATTCGATGCTATCGCTCAGATGGAAGCCGTGTCTGGCGATATTCTAAAAACCTCGTTTGGCAGTTTGGGGCTGCAAGACAAAGCCAAGTATTTGGCGACCTTGTTTATCAATGATTTGTCTGCCGTGATTACACAAGGTGTTGACCCTTACTTTGAAGTCAGCCGTTATGGTGAGCGCCTTGCCGCCGCCAACCCAAGTTTTGATGATCTTTACAACACCTTAATGGATGAGCCGAGTTTTAGCTCTGAAATTCTAGAACAACTGGTTGAGTTGTATTTAGAAGAAACTCAACCCAGCGTTGTTGCGCTCACCGTTCCTTTTCCAGGCAATGTGTTAGGCGCTTTACGAATTGCTCAAACCTGTAAGGCGATTAACCCAGATCTTCCTGTTGTGATGGGCGGTGGTTTCGTCAATACCGAACTCCGCGCCTTGAAAGACCCAAGAGTCTTTGAGTTTGTTGATTTCATCTGTTTAGACGATGGCGAACGCCCGTTTATGACCCTGCTGGAATACTTCGACGGACAGCGAGAAATTGACGATTTGGTGCGAACCTACTTCCTCGCGGAAGACGAAAACGGCGAGCAATATGTACATTACAATGAAAACGCTGAACTCCACGATATTCCACAAACCGATGTGGGCACGCCTATTTACGACGGCTTGCCATTGGGCGAATACCTTTCTTTGTGTGAAATGCTCAACCCTATGCACAGAATTTGGAGCGATGGACGCTGGAATAAGCTGACGATTGCTCACGGTTGTTACTGGCGAAAATGCAGCTTTTGTGATGTGACGCTAGATTACATCGACCGTTACGATGCTGCGGGGGCAGACATTTTGGTGGATCGAATCGAAGAATTAATCGAAGAAACAGGCCAAACTGGCTTTCACTTTGTCGATGAAGCTGCACCACCAAAAGCCTTATTCGCTCTAGCAAAGCGCCTTATCGAACGAGGTGTCGTGATCAGTTGGTGGGGTAACATTCGTTTTGAAAAAACCTTCACTCCAGAACGCTGTCAATTGTTGGCGGATTCTGGCTGTGTGGCCGTCAGTGGCGGTTTGGAAGTGGCATCAGACAGATTACTTAAATTGATGAAAAAAGGCGTCAGCGTCGAGCAAGTGGCTCGCGTGACCAAAGCCTTCAGTGACGCAGACATTTTGGTTCATGCCTATTTGATGTACGGCTTCCCGACTCAAACAGAGCAAGAAACCATTGATGCATTAGAAATGGTGCGCCAGATGATGGCACAAGGTTGTTTTCAGTCTGCGTTTTGGCATCGCTTCGCAGCGACGGCGCACAGTCCGATTGGCATTAACCCTGATGAATATGGCATCACGCTCGCTGAACGCCCTGATATTTTATTCGCTGAAAACGACGTGGACTTTACTGACCCAACGGGCACAGATCATGAAATGCTAGGCGAAGGGTTGCGCAAAGCACTCTATAACTACATGCACGGCATTGGTTTTGATCAGCCAATGGAGTTCTGGTTCGAGCAACCAGTAGAGAACACCTTGGTCAAACCAGACCTGATCTCAAAAGCGATCAATGATTTGATCGCTCATAGTTAAGCGGCTTACAAAAGGACGATACACGCTTGTATGCATTAACTGAGTCATGCACACTTTGAAGTACAACGTCTCTCTGTCATGAATATTAGGTTTGTTTTATGAAGTGCCCACACTGCCAATCTAAGTTGCCTTTTTCTTCACTCAAAAAAAGCTTTTTCCGCCCACAACCTTGCTCATCTTGCGATGAAGGCTACACGGTGACATTAAGTATCGGGCGTATGTTTTTATTGATTATTCCGGTGGCTTTTAGCTTGATTATGATTCGTCCGATCAGCCTACACTGGGGCGCATCACCAGCACTCATGTCCGCTTTAATCGCGCTGTTATACATTGTGTCTTGTCTCACTTTGGTCAAGCGCGCTGTTCGTTAATAGCACGCCTTTTCCAAGTTATTTTTCTCGTTTATAGCGTAGAGCTTGATCCAACGGAATGGGTCTAGAGAAGTAGAAGCCTTGCAGATAATCACAATGGTAACCAAGCAACAGATCCGCTTGTTTTTGGGTTTCAACCCCTTCAGCAATCACGGCAACACCAAGTGCGTGAGCCATTGAAATAATGGCTTCACATAAGGTTTGTGAGGCTTTTTCGTCCTCTAGCTTTTGCACAAAACTCTGGTCGATTTTGAGGTAGTCGATATCATAGTTCATGATGTAAGCAAGAGAAGAGTACCCAGTTCCAAAGTCGTCCAAAGCGACCTGAACACCTTGCTCCCTGAAAGCCAATAACGCATTGCGGGTACTCTCGTCGGAGTTCATCAATAGGTTTTCAGTAATCTCAACTACTAAGCCATTTTGCGCTTGCGCACCTTGCTCATCAGAGTTTTCTGCCAATAGCTCTTCTAATAACTGGCCTTTTTCACCTTGGTATTGAGACAGTTGCACTGGCGAGACATTCACGCTGATTTGAACATGTTTGCCGTGTACTTCTTGAATGGCTTTCAAAGCACGTTTTGCTTCTTGAATCACCCAGTGACCAACTTCGATGATTTGGCCGGATTCTTCAGCAAAAGTAATAAACTGATCAGGCGGAACCAAACCTTTCGTTGGATGTTGCCAACGGATAAGCGCTTCAAACTTAATGACATCGCCATTCTTATTGAGAATAGGCTGATAAAGCAGATAAAACTCTTCGTTGAGAATCGCTTCTCTAAGATCTTGAGCCAGTTCCATTTTGGCAATCAGGTCGTCTTTTAACTCTTTATTAAAACGACGAGTTGTACTACGACCACTCTGTTTTGCGTGGTACATCGCTTGATCAGCAGCGCCTAATATACTTCTTACGTCTTGGCCATCATGTGGGTAAATAGATACGCCAACGCTCGCCGTCAACATGACTTCACCGTGCTCCAACAAAATCGGCTGTTTGATGATGTTTTGCACTCTGTCACACAAAGCCAAAGCATCATGCTCTTTCGCTTCATCACCTTCTAAGATAAAGATAAATTCATCTCCACCTAAGCGGCTAAGCAGTTTTGCCGTCAGAAGCTGATTAATCAGACGAGAGGCTGTCACCTTCAAGATCTCGTCACCAATTTCATGACCACGAGTGTCATTGATCTCTTTAAAGTTATCTAAATCGATCAGAACAATGGCAATTTCTTCACGACCATCGTTTACTTTAAAGACCTCTGTTAGAGCGCGATTAAAGGCATCTCGGTTTGTGATACCTGTTAAGCTATCTATTTGCGCCTGCAATATAATCCTGCGTTCTGCTTCCGATTTGCGTTTTTCCATTTCCACAAAACTGTCTTGCAAGTCATCCATTTCTTTAATGCCAATCGGCTGCACTGTGCCAATAATCTCATTTCTACCTAGGCGTAATGCTAAGTCTGAGAGTTTATGAAGAGGCTTTGCAATGGCGCCCACAAAAAACACTCTCATCAACAATAAGATCACCACCACCAAAGCCGAGAAGACAACAACAATAAAGGTATAGCGATTATTTACGCGAGAAAGGGGCTCATCTACCGCCACACCAGTGATGAAGGACAATAAGACAAGACCGTCCGAACCTAATACTTGATGCTTGGTAAATACTCTGTTGACGTCATCACTTCCCTTCCAAATGGAATCGAAAGAGCTTGGTTGCTCAAACTCAACACCATCGGGAAAACTCGCAAGCGCATTTCCCTCACTGTCTAATACATAAGCCACACTTTGGTCGGGCAGCTTACTGCTGCTCAATAATGCGCTCCACCAATCCAATGACACCACAGCAACAGCAGCGCCCGCGATTTCCTCTGTGGATAACTCTATTTTGACGGGATAAGCGAAATTGATCGCTGGCGCACCAATGGCTCGATCATAGTGCAAGCCACTGGTTGTAAATCGATGTTCTGTGATGGCTTTAGAAATGTACTCTCGGTCGTTCACGTTTACTGGAGAGCTAAGCTCTGTGCCGTTACAGGTTAATATGCCTTGTTTATTCGGCACACCAATGTTCACATATCGCTCAAATAAGGGCGTAATGTTACTGACGAACTCTCGGCATAATTCGGAATCTGGGTTTTGGATTTGAGGCAAAGAAGCCAAAGAGGTTAGAAAAGCTTCCGTCGATTCGACAAGATGCTCCTGATTCTCCACCGCTTGATGGGAAACCAGTTGGGCTGCTTTAAGAAGTTCATCTTTTACAATGACTCGGCTGTAGTCAAAGCTCAGATAAATGAATAAATAAAAGGAGGCGACAACCAGCCCAGAAAGAAAGTACAGTCGCCCAACAAGTGTATTAAACATTAAAGGTCTTGGCCTAATTATCCGTATCTATAACCTAATAGATACTAAGAATGTTCCCTTCGAAATCCTTCTTCCTTTCTACTCAATTTGAAGAATCCAAAGGCTGTATTTATAGTGCTTAAATATAGCATACCCAAATGCATAACTATTCTTTATGTAATTCAAGTTAGCATAAAAAATCAAGCTGGTGTTGCAATCGATAATAAATGTATAAAGTACATAGATATTGTTGCCACAACCATGATGGCGCTAAGCCGTAGAATCTATAGAAAAGACACAGAAGAGGAAATGACATGGAGCAAACACACATTGGATCTTGCTTATGCAACGCGGTTAAATTTGAGGTAAAAGGGGAATTTAAGAAGTTCTTCCTTTGTCATTGTAGCCGCTGCCGAAAATCTTCAGGTTCTGCCCATTGCTCAAACTTATTCGCACCTGGCGCAACACTGACATGGTTATCTAGCCAAGACAAACTAAGTTTCTATAAACATCCAGACACCAACTTCGCTCGCCAGTTTTGTTCAATCTGTAGCTCATTAGTGCCTATTTATGTGGAAGCACGAGACATCGTCACTGTGCCAGCGGGATGCTTAGATTCTGACGTTGAGATTTTACCGCAAGCGCATATTTTCACAGACAGCAAAGGTAACTGGGACAAGGTTATAAATGACGTTCCTTGCTATGAAAAAATGCCAGGCTAGATTGAAATGAATTGATCACACAACCAAAAAGGCCAAGGCTCTTTTAATGGAGCCTTGGCCTTTGTCGTAATGAGTAGAGTTAATTTACGCGTTCAAAAACGGGTAGTCTGTGTAACCCTTTTCCCCTGGAGTGTAAAAAGTGGTTTGATCTGGCTGGTTTAGCTCGGCTCCTTGTTTCACGCGCTCAACAAAATCTGGATTCGCCAAAATGCTGGTACCGAACGCCACGCTGTCTGCTTGCTTATTTTCCAAGACTTGATGTGCTTCTTCTGGGCTGTAACCCATGTTCACCATCAGGTGACCTTTATATACTTCACGAGCGGCAGGAACGACATCCGCTTGCTGTAAGCCGAAGAAATCAGCACGCATTAAGTGCAAATACGCCAAATCGTAGTTGTTCAACATATCCGCTAAATAACGGATCAAGCCAACTGGATCGCTGTCTTTCATGCTGTTGAAGCTATTTAATGGTGAAAGACGAAGGCCTACTCGGCCGTTACCCATCACCTCAGTAACCGCTTCAATGACTTCTCTTAAGAAACGAGCACGGTTCTCGAATGAGCCGCCGTATTCATCTGTACGCTGATTGGCGCTGTCTCGTAAAAACTGATCAATTAAATAGCCATTCGCACCGTGAATTTCTACACCATCAAAGCCTGCTTCTTTAGCATTTACTGCCGCTTGGCGGAAATCACCTACGATGGCTTTGATCTCAGAAACAGTTAATGCACGAGGCACTGTGTAAGGCTTTTTACCTTCTGGTGTGTGAGTTTCGTCTTCGATGGCAATCGCACTTGGTGCAACAGGCTCTTTACCACCATTTAATAATGGGTGAGCAGCTCGGCCTGCGTGCCAAATCTGGAGGAAAATACGACCATCGGCTTTATGTACAGCTTCTGTAGTTAACTTCCAACCTTCTATTTGCTCTGGAGAGTAAATGCCAGGATCAGCACCAAAAGAGGACGTGTTTTCTGTCACCATTGTGCATTCGGCGATCAATAAACCTGTACTAGCACGTTGAGAGTAATACTCTGCCATTAAAGCATTTGGTAGATGATTAGGCGCGCGAGTTCGCGTAAGTGGCGCCATGACAAAGCGATTTGGCAGATCTAAATCACCCAGCTTCACAGGGTTAAATAATAAGTTATCTGTTGCATTCATTTTCAATTGCTCCAAAAAGTATCTGATTCTAGTAAGAAGAATACGTACTCAATATGGACTTATTGTTGAAAATCAATCGCTTGCACTTTCTTTACTAACTTCTCCGTCTTGTTTAATGCATTCTAATTATCAGAAAACTTCATTGAATACATATCTTTGTCAGCTCTATTTAACATAGTTTCGATGGTGTCATTCTCTTTTACTGATGTACAACCCACACTAAATTTAATAATTAATTCCTGATTTTTTAATTTCACACTTAATGATCGACTGTCATTAATTAACTGATCTAATAAATTAGAAAACGTATGACTTTCAAGGTGTTTAATTGTGATAATAAACTCATCGCCGCCCCAACGTGATACTTCACCTTTTCCTAAAAGAGTGGTTTTTAAATAGTTTGCTATTTTCTTAAGCACTTCATCGCCTATTGCATGACCATATTTATCATTAACGATTTTGAAATCATTTATATCAATATTAATAATGCTAAACGCTTGTCTCGACTCGTTCCATTGACGCATGTATTCGTTAAGATATAATTCAATACCTCTTCGATTATACAAACTTGTAAGTGGATCTAATTGGGACAATAAACTCAATGCTTTAGTACGCTCTTCTACTTTCTCCTCAAGTTCATTTTGATATTCTAGAATTGAATCCGACATTTCTTTATAGTGAGATACTAAGTTTTTTATTTCTAAGCCTGCTCTTTTGTTTATCTCCGGTACTAATATTTCATTTATTTTAAGAGCACAAACAGAGTTATCAAGCTCTTTTATGGGGTTAGTCACGATTAACTTTATCAGTAGATAAATTACAATCAGAGCAATAACTAAACTAATAATAAATACAAAAAACAAACTAGAAAACTCTGTCCAAGGTAAGAAGTAATCCACATCAATAAAGTTCACCTGAAACCAATCTATTTCAGGTATATAAATAACGCTAGCCAGTTCTCTAATACCATTTTTATAAACAACAGCCGTTTTAACAGAGTTAGGATTCTCCTTTGCCAATTGGAAACTATTTCTTAACTGCGTCTTTGAACCTTCATCATCTAATATCTGAAATATTAATTTTTTATCTTCTGATTGCTTTGTAATAGAAGCATAATCAATCAAGGCTTCTTCCTGATGGAGTTGTATAGAGCCTTCATAATTAGTAAAAAATATTGCTGAGTAAATATCTTGCTTTTCGACCATTTGATCTAGAAAATCAGAAAGATCTAAACCTGTACCAACAACACCCAGTATTTCGTTCCCTTTTCGTATTAAGACATCACTCCATAATTTAACAACGCCTAACTCAACATCTGGGTTTACATTCAAGTGGACGCTTAGGTTAATTTTCATAATGCTATAAAACCAGGCATCCTCAAGCTTGCTAGGATCAAGAGTATAGCGGTATGAATCCATGCCTAACCTCTCGGCTTCATCGTCACGATAGTAGTAGTTATTGTTCTTTTTCAGGGCAATAAAAAATGAATTGTCAGAGAATCTCGTTCGAAATTCTTCTGCATCACCTAATGCGGTTTCTTTTAATTCTTGATTATTAGGATCATTTGCCCAATTTTTAATTGAGTCAATTTCAGCAAACTCTTTAGAAAGCTCTACTTCTTGAATCAGAGGTAAAAGTGTACGCACTTTGTCATATCGAAGTTGTTTTTCTGCGTAAATCTCAACCCAATTCGAAATAATATCTTCGGCTAGAACTTTCATCGACACCCAGGAAAAGAAACCTGTAAGGCAAAATATGATGGTTATAGAGATTAAAAACCTAGATTGAAGTGTCATTTTACCCTTTCCTAGAAGCATAAATTTAAAGCACATGAATATTGCTCACAATTAATAGAAAATACCAGTTAAATGTGGAGGAATTTTGTATTTAAATCGTTACCTTGACTTAAAACAATGCGTTATAATCTTTTGGTTTAGTGTTAATAATTTCAAATAGAAAGAGTATAAAATGAACTTCTCTGACCTTGGCTTGCTTCAAGACATTGTATCCGTCGTTAATTCAATTGGTTATGCAACCCCTACGCCAATACAAGAATCAACTATTCCACTGATTCTTAAAAATAAAGATGTTATGGCTGGTGCTCAAACAGGAACAGGGAAAACTGCCGCATTTTCTTTACCTCTAATTCATAACATTATCTCAGAAACAAACTCAGTTAATGCGGATAAAATTAAAGTATTAGTACTTACTCCAACTCGAGAACTTGCACAACAAGTGCATTCAAGCTTTGTTAAATACAGCCATGACTTACCAGTAAAATTTGTTGTGGCTTATGGCGGAGCCAGCATTAATGTACAGATTACTGCACTGAAATGTGGCTGTGATGTTCTAGTTGCAACACCTGGCCGCTTATTAGAATTACTGATGAAAGAGCTTATTGATCTGAGTTCATTAAAAACACTAGTACTTGATGAAGCCGACCGAATGTTAGATATGGGATTTATTATTGATATACAAAGAATTTTAAAAAAACTCCCTGAAAGCCGACAGACATTGTTCTTTTCAGCAACCTTTAATGATGACATTTTCAAATTAAGTAAATCATTATTAAAAAGCCCTGTGCTCATAGAAGTGGATAACCGTAATACGACAACACCCCAAGTAGAGCAGACTTTTTATGCTGTCGATAATAATCGTAAAAGCAGCCTTTTATCCTTCCTCATTGGCTCTAAAAATTGGCAACAAGTTCTTATTTTCACTCGCACCAAGCAAGGAGCAGATGAATTAGCCAAAGAAATGCAGAAAGACGGCATTCCAACCCAATCTATCCATGGAGACAAATCCCAAGGTGCTCGAGATCGAGTGCTTGCTGATTTTAAAGCAGGCAAAGTGCGGGCATTAGTTGCGACCGATGTGGCCGCACGAGGAATAGACATAGAACAACTTCAATATGTCATTAATCATGAACTTCCCTATAACGCAGAAGATTATATTCATCGTATCGGTAGAACGGGCCGCGCGGGCGCAACAGGGTTGGCAATTAGTCTTGTGTCTGAAAAAGAAAAGTATTTACTCAAAGACATAGAAAAGCTCGTTGATGAGCAATTTATTCTTCAATGGCTACCAGGATTCGAGCCAGACATAAACAATACGAACAATTCACAGAAAAAACGTGAGCCATCCAAAAAAGAGCTTCGAGCAAAAGCACTTGGGCTTCATAAAACTAAAAATAAGCCTAGAAAAAAGCGCCCCAGAAGCTCGTAACGAGATACGACAAGCTATTTATCCACATCCTCTGCAACTTATACAGCCTCTACTGACGCAGCTCAGCTTATCTAAAAGATCTAGCTGATGCCGCGTCATACCTCTATTTCGATGATTCACAGTCAAGATTGTCTCTACAAAGCCCGCCATCACAAACATCACTTCCAAATAAAAAACGCCCATTTTTCAAAAACTTAAAAACAGAATCACCACTTCCTAGCTATTTTTTCGCACTAAATATCACCCGAAAAGCCATCAAATAAAACGGATTAATGTGTCTATATTTATTGAAAACCACATCAATATAGAACAAATTTACTGTAAAATTATTGTAAAACCACAGAAATACACATAACATTTACAACAAATACTACACCGTAGTTTTTTATTATTTTTTCGCTTTTAACTATCAGAAAGGGCTGTTTGATAATGAGAGATAATGATGAAATTTTGGAAGCCAACTCAGAAAGAGAATGCGCCTTCTACTCTGATTATTTGCTCAAAAATATTAGAAGCGCATCAATTAAGAATTTACGGGGAAATACTCACGAAGAACGAGTCATCAAGCTAAATGAAGAATTAGAGGGTTTGATCAAGAAAAGTCGAGCACCTAAAAACTTCGCCTCTCAAATGCGCAGTGCTTTCAAAGCAACTCAGTTATCTATTCAACATTTTCGCTGGCTTGATAAGAAGGATGAAAGACTATGCAATTGGTTGTGGTGCTATTTAAAGAAAGCAACTTCCCAGACAGAACCAGAAGAAACCGTCAGAAATGAAAGCTTATTGCTTCTATCCGCTAAGGCTTTCCAAATAGAAAGAGACACTGCAGCAGAAAGACAGGTTGATATTCTGGATGCCTTTTACCATGGAGAAGCCACAGCCTCTCAGCAGCAAGAAATACTGGAGCTATTGAAAGCAAAGTGGCATGAGATTCGACAAGATGTCTCGGTAACCAATTGGCTAGAAGACAACAATCCAACACATTGGTCTTGGGCTTGGTCCTACCTACAAAACAACACGCAAAGACCTTTAGAACAAGCTTGGCTACCAAGTAATGATGTGGAAAAAAGAGCCGCAGTTATTGCTACTCTCGATTTATCTGATAACGTAGACCGCAAAGCCTTAGTCATAGATAAAATGAAGAAAGCTTGGAGCCAAAAGAAATTCAGAGAAAAATCCAGTGGCAAAAAGCCCTACAGCATCAGTATGACGCTCAACACTAAGCAAAAATTGAACGCTATGGCCGAGGAAAAAGGTATGAAAATCAATGAAATGATTGAGTATTTGGTACAAAATGAGTTTAAAAATCGCGCTATCAACGAATGATTTAATCGTTCCGCAATATAAAAGGATTTTACCATTCTCTCTCTTGTTCAAATCCGCCTAATATTGACGCTTTCCATTATCACTTAACCACCGAATAACGAGCCGTATGAAAATCCCAAAAAGAATACAACCACTGATCGAAGACGGCTTAATAGATGAAGTACTTCGACAATTAATGAGTGGCAAAGAAGCCACGGTTTACATTGTACGCTGTGGTTCAGAAATCCGCTGCGCTAAAGTCTACAAAGAAGCGGGCAAACGCAGTTTTAAACAAGCTGTTCAATACAGAGAAGGCCGTAAAGTCCGTAATAGCCGCCGCTCAAGAGCCATGGAAAAAGGCTCAAAATTTGGTCGCGATGAGCAAGAAAGCCTTTGGCAAAATGCCGAAGTAGATGCGTTATATCGTCTCGCTGGGGCCGGTGTTCGAGTTCCCAAGCCTTATGGTTGTTTTGATGGTGTACTTTTAATGGATTTGGTCACGGATGATAGTGGTGAAGTAGCGCCTCGCCTGAACGATGTCGTATTAAGCGAAGAACAAGCTAAGCGAGATCATGAAACCATCATCCGAGACATAGTTCGTATGTTATGCGAAGGGTTAATCCACGGAGATTTATCTGAATTCAATGTGCTGGTTGATTCTCACGGCCCTGTTATTATCGATTTACCCCAAGCGGTCGACGCCGTCGCCAATAATAATGCGAAATGGATGCTAGAACGTGATGTGAATAACATGCGTAACTATTACGGCATGTTTGCACCAGAGATTTTAGAAACCAAATACGCTAAAGAAATTTGGGCGCTATTTGAAGCAGGTAAGTTAACACCTACTACTGAGCTAACTGGCCATTTTGATGAACCTGAAGAAGCCGCAGACGTGGACTCAGTACTGACTGAAATCCAAGAAGCATACCAAGAAGAGCAAGAGCGCCTTGCTCGTATTCACGCTGAAGATGAGCCTGATTGATCGCGATTTAAAGCATATCCAATCTTTTTTGATCATTATTTATACATAAATTGAATTGCTTGAATAATTATGTATAATCCCGCCTCGTGTTTGACCACTGAGTCAAAACTAAAACTTAACGGCAGAAAGTTCATTATAAAACGATGAGCTTTTTCTATTTGGGTTCCCTCACCCCAATCAAACGAAAAAGGTCAAAATATGAGTAATTTCACACCTGCGCAACAGGCGAAAGCGCTGCGCTACCTAGCAATGTTCCACCTAATCATCATTGCTTCTAGTAACTATCTGGTTCAAATCCCCTTCACGATTGCAGGATTTCATACCACTTGGGGAGCATTTTCTTTTCCCTTTATCTTCTTAGCAACAGACTTAACAGTCCGCATATTTGGCGCTGCGTTAGCACGCAAAATCATCTTCCTAGTCATGATTCCATCGCTTATTGTGTCTTATGTGTTGTCAGTGATTTTTGCAAATGGCGTATTCCAAGGGTTTGAAACACTGGGTTCGTTCAACACTTTTGTTGGCCGTATCGCGCTTGCTAGTTTATTGGCTTACTTGTTAGGTCAGATTCTGGACATAAGAGTATTCAATAAGCTGAGAGCATTGAAAGCATGGTGGATTGCACCAGCAGCATCAACATTGCTTGGAAATGGCTTGGATACATTAGCCTTCTTTGGTATTGCTTTTTATCAGAGCCCAGACCCTTTCATGGCGCAACATTGGCAAGAAATCGCCCTTGCGGATTATGCATTTAAGCTGATTATTAGTCTTGGCCTATTCATTCCAATTTATGGTGTTTTGTTGAATTACTTAACCAAGAAAATCACCACAATTAACCCATCGTTCACTGCTTCAGAAGCAAAACTGGAAAGCTAACACCAAAGGTCGCCAAATCGATCTCGATGACTGAGGTAGACTCGTAGATCGAATTCAAGCTGATGGTAATCTGGCTCCATATAGCAGCAAAGCTTATAAAAGGCTTTGCTGTGATCCTTCTCTTTTAAATGTGCTAACTCGTGCACGACAATCATCTTTAGCAAGGGTTCTGGCAACTGCCGAAACAAAGCTGCAATACGAATCTCATTCTTAGCTTTTAGCTTATTTCCCTGCTTTCTAGACACATAAGTATGCAAACCCAGCGCATTATTGATGATGTGGATTTTGTCGTCATAAATGACTTTACTGATTGGTGGCGAGCTTCGCATAAACTCATTTTTGAGATCCATAGCGTATTCATATAAGCCACGAACACCATTCAAATTATGAGCCGTTGGATACTTCTTCAATAACCATTCTGCAGACTTTTCAGTGTCTAACAGACTTTTAACTTGCTCTTGAACATGGTCGCTGTAGCCATTTAAATAATTTTTTACGCTTTGAGTAGGATTGTTTTCGCTCATAACTTCCACTGAATTTATAGGATTGCCTAGATCCATTATTTAATGGTGATAACGACCTTCATAGCAAGCCATTAACCTTCTACTTTGGCACTTAACGCTTACTCTTAAGTGAACAAGAACAACTTACAAGCTGCTAATGTCGACATAATCCGAATCATCCATTTGAACTGTATTGGGTTCACTTTCTTTAAAAAGTGGTAGCCAATATAAGAGCCAAGCGCTAACCCAGGTAAAGCGTACAAGCTGGTTTCCGCACTTTCGACAGACAACAAGCCAATGCTCATGTACAAAGGAAGCTTCAATATATTAATGATGAAAAATGCCCATGCTCGGGTGCTAACGTAAGTCTTTTTCTCTAACTTTTGCTCTAGTAAAAATAAGCTAAACAAAGGCCCTGCTGCATTAGCGACCATGCTGATTACTCCTCCAAAGAAGCCCATTAAGTAAGCCGTAACTGGTTTACGCATGAAAGCAGCAGGTCGAAAATCAAGGTACAAGCCCAATACAATCATGGCGACAATGGTTGCACCAAGAAAGCTTAAAAACTGGTCTGCATCTAGGTTTGCTAAAAACTGACTACCAATGAAAACACCTAGAAAGGCTAACGGTAAGAATCGACCTAAAACGCCCCAAGCTATTTTGTTTCTGTAACTGGCGACGGCCATTAAATCTGTCACAAGGTACAACGGCAATAATATCCCTAACGCTTCTGGTCCAGGAAAAGCGATCATAACGATCGGCAACACCAGTAAGCCCATACCGCCTACTGAAAACTTTGAAAAGCCGGTAATCAAACCCGCTAAAAACAATACGACTAACGGTAAATCCACTTAGTCCTCCTTACTTCTTCTAATAACAATCACATAACGGCTAGATGAAAAATAATGTCTTTCAAGTGCTCGTCCAATGAGTGAAATAATAAGGCAAATAATGAAAAATAAATAATTTCGTTTTATTATTAATACGATAATAATTTGTGATCATTATTGGAAGGCATACTATGAAACTAGATCAATTAAGAGCCTTTATTGCAGTCGTTGAAACAGGCAGCTTTCGCTCCGCCGCAGATGCCATTCATAAAACTCAGCCAGGCATCAGTGCTGCAGTTAAAGCACTAGAAGCTCAATATGGAATTTCGTTATTTGATCGTGACAGTTACCGCCCAACACTCACGACAGAAGGACATGCTTTTTTCCAGCAAAGCAAAAAGCTGATCTCCCAAGCGCAGCAACTTGAAAACCTAGGTCATGATTTAGCGAAAGGCATAGAAGCGCCCTTGCACCTTTGTCTGAGCCAAATGAGCGTAAACGATGCCTGCATGATGAGAATAAAGGCGTTTCAATCACAATACCCTGAAACTTCTTTAGACATAATGACAGACCATTTGTACGGCGTTCAGGAAGCGCTCACGAAGAATAAATGTGAGATTGCCATTGGACCAAGATATGGATTAGATGATCGTCACGCCTTCGTAGAGCTGTATAGAATCGATATGATTACTGTTGTGAACCCTGAAGTATTGGCTTCCCTTACTCAGAATCAAACCAACCCATCAAAAATGCCGATAAATGGGGCGAAGATAAAGCAACAACAACTTTATGCTTTACCGCAGATTCTAGTTTCCAATACTGCAGCTAACTCCGCAGAAAATGGCCACAGATACGTGCTACCAACAGGTAAACGCTGGTACGTGAACGATTTTCAGACAAAAAAAACCATGCTGCTGCATGGTCTTGGTTGGGCGAGAATGCCGAAACACATCATTGGCTCAGAACTTGAAAATGGTCAGTTAATTCCAATCGAGGTCGAAAACTTCACGTCTCAGAACCAAGTTCCTATCTTCATGATTCGCCTTCGCCATCAGACTCAAAGCGCTCAATCCTCTCTCTTTTGGGAAAGAATGAAGCGCTTTTCTGATACATCAGATAACCTTGTGAAATAAGCTCCTAATGAATAGGTCTTATGGTTTCTTGTTCAGAGCCCAATCATAGCTCAGGAATTTGATGTCTACTTTTTCATTACTAAGATCGGCTTTTACACTCTCAGGTAGTGACATGGCAGACGCATAGTTGTGAATAAAAGCTTCCAATGAGTTGTAGCCTTTCCAACCTTTTTCAAAGTCTTCTCGGTACCATTTGAAGATAGAAGAAAGCTCTAATTTCTTACCATTCAAACGGTTACGACTGCTATCGGCTAAAAATAATTCAGTTTGTGTTTCTAGCAAGCTGTCTAAGTTATCACCTTGGAAGGCAATATTAGCCAAAGCAGGGCAACCAATACTTGCGCAGTTAACCGCAAAGTGGATACGAGGATCGTTATAACGATCTGAGCCACGAATCAGCGTATGCTCGATGTTATCAAGAGAACGTGTTTCTCCTAACAAGGGCACAAACTCTTTGCTCCAAGGAGAACTAAAAAAGCTTCCCAAATCCTTAATCGACTTCAAGTCAGGCCATTTCGTCAGAATGAAACTGACTGTCCAGGCATTGTATGCGTTAATCAAAAATGCCAGCTGATCTTCTTTTGGCCAAGCATCAAATTCAGACTGACTAACACCTTCTAACGCTTTTAAATATGCATTTAAAGCAGCTTCATTATCAGCAAAGCCTTGGTAATCTACTTGGCTGGCCTTACCGCCTTCAAGCAAATGAACATTTTGTTGTAATAACGCATTCCATGCGGAGTGGTCAAAAGCGTTAGCAGCATTGGCGCTAACACTTTGTAAACCTAATAGAGCACATAAAACAATCAACCAGTTTTTCATTTGCTTAACCTCGACGCCATGTATGGTATTTTTCAATCCAGTTCAGAAGACGCTCTGGTGTGTGAGCACGTTTCCATTCACCAGCGGCATATTTGTTCGATTCCGCCCACGTTGGGTAAGTGTGAATCGTGCCTAGAATCTTGTTCAAACCTAAACCGTGTTTCATGGCCAAGACAAATTCAGCCAGTAAGTCACCTGAATGTTCACCCACAATGGTAACGCCTAAGATCTTATCTTTACCCGGAACCGTTAAGACTTTCACAAATCCTTTTGTCGCACTTTCTGCAATGGCACGATCCAGTTCGTCAAATTCATAACGCACCATTTCATACGCAATGCCTTGCTCTTTGGCTTCTTGCTCACTTAAACCAACGCGCGCCACTTCTGGGTCAACGAATGTCGCCCAAGGAATCACACGGTAATCGGCACGGAACTTCTTAAAGGTGCCAAACAAAGCATTTACTGCTGTGTACCAAGCTTGGTGTGCCGCAACATGAGTAAACTGATAAGGGCCAGCCACATCGCCTGCTGCATAAATATTTGGGTAAAGTGTTTCTAAGTAATCGTTCGTCACGATATTGCGATCTGTTTCGATGCCTAGGTTCTCTAACCCATAGCCTTCAAGGCGGGCTTGACGACCAACAGCACACAACAAGGCATCAAATTCGATCACGCTTTCTACGCCGTCTTTTTCGACAATTAAGCGCTTTACATCACCTTCTTTCTCACAACGAACCGCATTATGAGAGGTTAAGATATTCACGCCATCCGCTCTCATGCTTTTCTGAACCAATTCAGACACTTCTTCGTCTTCACGAATCATGATGCGTTCGCCACGTTCCACCTGTGTCACATTTGAGCCAAGGCGAGCGAAACTTTGCGCCAACTCAGATCCGATCGGGCCACCGCCCAACACAACAAGACGTTTTGGTGGCTCATCAAATTTAGCGAACTCTTCCCAAAGCGTATCGCTCGTGTAATAACCCACATCGTCTAAACCTGGTAATGGTGGTACGAATGGACGAGCGCCTGTTGCCAACACAATACTGCGCGCAGTCATACGTTTTGTGCCGCCGTCATTCAGTTGAATTTCAACTGTCCAAGGGTCGATCAGTTTCCCGTAACCTTGTACAACATCCACACCAAGGGCCGTGTAACGCTCAACACTGTCATGAGGCTCTATCTGGCTGATGACATCATGAACGCGTGCCATGACTTTTTTGAAGGAGAAAGTGGGCTCACTGCTGTTCAAACCGTAGTTTTCGGCATGTCGCATTTGCTGGGCGATTTTGGCACTTTTAATGATGGCTTTACTTGGTACACAACCATAGTTAAGACAATCACCACCCATTTTATTGGCTTCAATCAAGGTCACTTTGGCTTTAACCGCAGCTGCAATGTAAGCACTTACTAAGCCACCAGCACCGCCACCAATAACAATCAGGTTACGATCAAATGTTTTTGGTTTTGTATAACCTGCATAAACACGACGCGCTTTAATAATGTTGATCAATTTTTTAGCAATCAAAGGGAACACACCTAATAGAACGAAAGAAAGTAGTAGTGGAGGAGACAAGATGCCCGACAAGCTCTCTAGCTGACCAAGCTGCGTACCTGCGTTCACGAATACAAACGTACCTGCCAACATGCCTAACTGGCTCGCCCAGTAGAAGGTGAAAGCACGAATGGTTGTTAAACCCATCAACAGGTTAATCAAGAAGAAAGGGAAAATAGGAACAAGACGAAGCGTGAATAAATAGAAGGCACCTTCTTTTTCAATGCCTTCATTAAAGGCTTTTAAACGGTCACCGAAGCGCTTTTGCACTGTGTCTTGAAGCAAATAGCGGGAAACAAGAAAGGCTAACGTCGCACCGATACTGCTGGCAAAGGAAACGATTAATAAACCCCAACCTAAACCGAACAAAGCGCCAGCGGCTAATGTCATAATCGCAGCGCCTGGCAAAGACAAGGCAGTCACAATCACGTACAAGACCAAAAACGCACCGCCAATCAACAGAGGGCTTTCAGCACGCCATGCTTCAAATGTATCTAAACCTGACTTCAAACCCTCGAGAGTGAGTAGCTTATGCAAATCAAAATAAAAAAATACGGCAGCAAGTACCGCGATGATGACCAGTAACCCAATTTTCTTCATGTAAGACTCCAATACAATCATTCCAGTGCAAATCAACACGTTATGCAGCTGATGTTATAAATATTAGACGTCAAAAGGAGAATAATGTTACAAATTCAAAAATTATTTCTGAGATAAACTCTCAAAAGCCACAATTCGTCCATTTTATGTGGCTAATAAGACCAACTTTATCTATTAGATATTTTAGAAGAAGCAATTAAGCGGAATACTAAAAAGCAAGCAGATAAGCCTAAGGCGCAAATCACTAAAACCATAGAAACTAATCCGTTCACGCCAAACAGAGTCACAAGCGTCGCAAAAACTGGCGGCCCGATTGTCGCACCAAGATTACCAAATTGAGCAATAAGCCCATAACCCTGAGCTTGTTCTGCCGGATTTCTTGCCAATACAGGAATCAAGGCTAACGATGCACCAGGAATCATACCTAAGAACAAAATCAGCACACCAACAACAAAAGCAAACCAAAGCGGCTCTTGATATACAAACAACAAAATAAGACCGCACATCGCCACGGTGGAGTAAGCCATCATGGCAACACGTTGAGGTTTCATAACATACTGCGCCAGCGCACCAGCAATAAAGGTTCCACTGGTACTGACTAATGGTAAAACCACCAGCATCAAAGCTTGGATAGTTGAGTCACTCACTAAACGAGGAATGTACGTCAGTAAGGACACTAGCGTACAGGTATAAAAAAGAAACACTGTACTGGGCAAAAGCGCTCTTGGGTTACGGTAAACATTCAGCATTTGACGTAAAAAACTGCCTTGATTGGCACTCACAGGCGCAATATCCAATACCGGGTTCTTACGTAGCAATACAAATAACACAACGCCCATCAAAGAGATCAACACACCGTGGCTAAAAAACAACTCACGCATGCCATAATTATCCAGCGTCCATTTACCCACGCCACCACTTACTGCGAAAGCCACTCCAAAAAAGGTTCCCCATAATCCCATGGTTAAAGATCGATGCTTGTCCGAACTTAACTTGGCAATTAACGTCGGTGCAGAAACCACCACGCCCAGTTGAGAAAAACCTTCTAAAATTCGTGTAATAAAGATCAATTCAAAAGGCGGTAATGTCGCTTGGATAAAAGACAAAATACCGCCTAAAAACAATGCGCCCATTAATACTTTCAGATAACCCACTCGGCTCGCAATCAGACCGCCAAATACGCCAAAGACTAAACCAGCCACACCCACAACAGACAAAGCAGCGCCTGTTAATGTTGCTCCTGTTTGATAATGCTGTAGCAAAGCGTCATAGGAAATAGAGAACTTGGCAAATTGCATGGCGGCAGAAACACCCGCAATCCAAAGAAATATGACGGGGATAAACTGTGTTTTTATTTCAGGAATGTGTGTTTTAAGGGACTCAGATGGCATTTATTTTCCTTATCGAAAGCGTCCATATTGAAAAACAAAAGAAGCAATCTTTCTAATCTTGATCTTTTGGGCAGAAATAGGCGCGCTATTCTAAATCAAAGTCGCCGCTTTAGGGGATAGGAAAGGAGAAAATATAAAGAATAGCTTAACGTAAATCACATTAAGCTATTCAACTGAGTTGATTAGGACTGATGAGTCACAATCGTAAGATCGGACTTTCGAAGCTCTTTAAAGCGCAATCCAATGTTGCCAAAGATAAGCAGAAATCCACCGATAATTTGGTAGAAGGTTAAATCCAAATCTAAAAAGTACCAGTTAATCGCCGCAGCGAAAACAGGGAAAGACAACTCAGCTAACGTTGCCAATTGCGCAGGCACTGTTTTCAGTCCTTGATAATAGAACCACATGCCAATGAAGCCGCTTAGCAAAGCCATGGCAACCACTAGGCTCAGATCGACAGATTTCATTGCCGTTAAGCTGCTCGTCTGCGCCAGCGCTAAAGGCAATAATACCAACAGGCCTGCGACAAAGCGGCCAGACATAATCGCATTAGCAGGTATGTTTTGATGCGATAAGTACTTCCCACATACCGTTGCCGCGCCCCATGCAAAAACAGCAATTAAGGTATATCCATAGCCTTTAAAAATGCTCATGTTATCACTAGAGTAATGCCATTGAGCCTCTCCTAAGGTGCGTAAATCTGGCCACATCATCACAAAACTACCAAAAAGAATCACCACAGCCCAACGTAAAAATTGACCTTCAATGCGCTCTTTCAAGAACCAATAAGCCAACAAGATCGCAATCACGGGTTGTAGCTTCTGCAGCAAAATCACCACGGTTGGATTCAAATATTGAAACGCTTCGGTGAATGCCAAGGTTCCCACAGCGGAGCCAACGCCACCAATGAAAAACAAACACAGAAAGCTATTCATCGACATGTGGCGATAAACATGGCGTGCACGCCAAAGCATAGGACTAACAAATAGCACCAAAGTAAGGTGTTCAATAAGAACAATTTGCAGAGTGGAATAACCCGCACCCAAAAGTGGATAACGAATTAAAGTATCAAGCGCCCACGTAAAGCACGCGATCATGATAAAGAATGTTCCTGCCATCTTGGTTTCTCCAATAAGTAAGATGCACAGGGGTGATGAGGAATATACCAAGACACTTACATAACCAAAGCATGTAAGAAAAAACGCGTAGAAAGCGCCAACAAAAATGACCATTGCTCGCTAAGAGAAATGATCCTTTGTTGCTTGGTCGATCTTCTATCATCCGGACTGTAACCGTCGGCTCTGGAGTCTCACCAGATCTGCTGACCTTAGATTTTCAATTGCTATTCAATCTAAGCGCTCGCGGGCTTTTTAATGCAATACCAAAGAAGCATTTTATTAAATTACCGCCGGTGGGGAATTTCGCCCCGCCCCGAAGTTCGATTAATGTAAAAAGTAATGGACTAACTCTAAACCCATCCTCGTTTTTAGGCAATATACTCAGCCACGAGAAAGCCATTTTATGCTGCATCTTAGCTAAAAATTGCTATACACTTCCGTCCTCTCATTAAGATTCTCTGAATGAAAAGGAATTTACGTGCAAACATCTTCAAGAAGTGGCGTTTTTTACGCGTTAAGCGCCTTTATTCTGTGGGCGATTACTCCCATTTACTTTAAGGAAATGTCGTTTCTTCCTGCAACAGAGATCCTTTCACATCGTATTATCTGGTCTTGTCTCATTGTCTTAGTCTTAATTCTAATACTAGGTTACGGCAAAGCACTTAAAGCCGTGATTCAATCGCCAAAAACCTTAATGGCTATGGCAATTTCTACTGTGCTGATTGCAATCAACTGGGGAACATTTATTTGGGCCGTACAAAACGACCAAATGCTTAGCGCCAGCTTGGGTTATTACATTAATCCGCTCATTAGTATTTTATTGGGTGTGATCTTTTTCAAAGACAAACTAGATAGAGTTCGTAAGGCCGCGGTTCTTTTATGTTTTGGAGCAGTGGCGTTTGAGGTAATCAAATTTGGCTCTTTGCCTTGGGTTGCTTTATCTCTCGCCATCAGCTTTGGCTTTTATGGCTTAGTACGTAAAAAAGTCGCAGTGGATAGTTTTACTGGTATGGCGATTGAAACAGGAATCCTTTTGCCTTTCGCGCTCACTTATTTGATGTTGACGGATTCTTCCTCTGGGAATATTTTCGACAACAGCACAACAACCAATTCATTACTTTTCGCGGCGGGCCCTGTCACCATGATTCCACTCATGTGTTTTGCGGCGGCGGCGAATCGCGTCAGCATGGTTACGCTCGGCTTTTTTCAATATATTGGTCCAACCGGCATGTTTATTTTGGCGGTATTTTTATATAACGAACCCTTAAGTATCGATAAGCTGATTACCTTTATTTTGATTTGGGCAGCTTTGGCTATGCTGGTGTTCGACTCTATTCGTCGAATGCGTAATACTCGCGCAAGAAACGCATTACAAAAAAGCCAAGAAACGCTCTAAAATCGGCTTATACAGATAAGTCGATTTTTTACGATTTTAGGTGAGATTTTTATTCCCTTTTTCCTCGCTTAAGCACACAATCGGCGCCTCTTTGGCCACTGATACGACTTAAATGAAAATCATCTCTTTTGATGCATTACGAACACTTCATTTACCGAATGTTCGATACATAAAACCTGAATCTATGTATGAACATTTAGATGAAATCAAACAGGCGGATTGGCTGCTTTTTCCTCAGTATTGGCAATTAAACGCCTTAATATTTGGCCTTAAAAAGCGCATATTTCCTAGCTTAGCCTCTTACATGATTGGTCATGACAAGATCGAAATGACTCGTACATTTCGTACAGTGGCGCCAGCACATCACCCTTATACTGTGATTGCAGCAAACACACCTTATGAAGCAGACAAAATCTGGGACGAAATGCCATCGCCTTTCGTGGCGAAAATTCCCCGCAGCAGCATGGGAAATGGTGTCTTCTTGATTGAAACATTAGGGCAATGGCGTGATTACATCGCTCAGACAGATGTGCTTTATGTGCAGGAGTACTTACCCATTGACCGCGATATGCGCATCATTTGGGTCGGGAATAAAATCGTCAATGGTTACTGGCGCTTACAGTCGGACAATGGTTTCCACAATAACATTAGCCAAGGCGGCCAAGTGGAAGTGGCTTTGATTCCAAAAGAAGCTCAAGACTTAGTGACCTTTTTAGCGGAATCATTGGACATTAACCATGCTGGATTCGATGTTGCGATGGTCGGCTCTGTTCCTTATGTAATTGAGATCAATCGTATTTTTGGGAACCAAGGAATCAGTAGCATTCAGCACGATGTGAATAATGAGCTTCTCAATTATCTAAATGAGCAGCATGTATTATCTACTGCAGGTTTGATTGATCAGCCAAGCGGGTTTTAGGCAAGAAGGTTAGAGAAGCTACTTTTCCATAGCGGTGAGCGCTTGCCTCAAATACAAGGCAACATCACCCTGTGAGCGAGTTTTGATAGAGCACTCTTTGATGGCTATCAAGTAGTCTGTGGCAAACTTTTTCTCTGAGTGGCGGTCATCTAGATATTCTATAAATCGCGACTGTTGACGGTTAAACAGCTTTTTCATCAATTTAGCTTGAGCAAGGTTCCCGCCATACAACTTAAGCAGTTTCGGATCAATCACATCATTCTCAAGGTAGCGGGCATAACCAAACAGGCCTTTATGTATGATTTCCTTGTCTTCTGGCGAGTACACAGACTCTGAACTTTCGAGCTTGCTATTAACGAAGTCCACCAACGCCAAGCAGGAGTGAATTTCATTGATAGAGGTTTTAGCCATAGCGTTCGTCATGGAAAAGAAAAAAATGACAAACAAAGTACTGTGTTTATAGATATTCAAGCCGCCTTCCTTTTTATTATTTATCACTTAGACCAAAAGCGCCTAAATGCACACCTGACACAAAGTATATTAGTACCGCCTTTTTAGGGTGTCATGTTGTGAATTATTCTTAATAAAATATCATACAAAGTACACAGAGCGCACACAATGAATCTCGTAAGCCAACGGCGTAAAAGATATGAAGCAGGAAAACAACGCATTGATTGACCAGAAAACTCGTTGCGCATGGACAAACTCCGCACCGAATTTTCCTCGTTATCACGATGAAGAATGGGGCTTTCCTATTGCAGATGATCGACGTTTGTTTGAGAAGCTATGCTTAGAAACCTTTCAGTCAGGTTTAAGCTGGCGCACTATTTTGAATAAACGCGAAAGCTTCCGTGAGGCGTTTCAGCACTTTGATTTCCACAAAGTGGCCACCTTTGATGAGCAAAAAGTAGCAGAGCTCTTAGCTAACAAAGACATAATACGCAACAAACGTAAAATCCTCGCGGTTATTAACAACGCGAAGTGCGCACAAGAAATGGTGAGAACAGAAGGATCGCTTGCTGCTTTTTTCTGGCGTTATGAGCCTGATGAAGGCTCGTTACCGCAACCAGAGACTCAAACCACCTGCAAAGAATCTATTGCCTTATCTAAAGCGCTCAAGAAGCTTGGCTGGACTTTCGTTGGCCCAACAACGCTTTACGCTTTTATGCAGTCTATGGGATTAATAAACGACCACGCTGAACATTGTTTTATGCGAGCAAAAATAGACCAAGCCAGAAAAGCGTTTAAAAGGCCCTAACACTATGACAATCATAGTGCCCAAGAGAAATGCCTACTACAGTACGATTTCTCGACGGTAATCTTTCAGCTCAACACCTAAAAACATACTTAATAGTACTCCGTCGTTTTCAAGCTGGTCTTCATTATTATGATTAAGAATATTGATTCTCCGACCGTCTTCAGTCAGTAAATTCAATTCAAAGCAGGCATAACTCAAGGCATTTTTACGCTTAATTATTTTGTTATTTATTTGCAAAGATACAATGTGCTGTAGTTTTACATTTCGATCTTTGTGGTTTTCAAACACACCTAATTTTTTATCAAAACGAGCGCGACGCAAAAACGGTTGGATTAACATAATGCCAAAAGCACCAATGGCAATACCAAACCCACCAACAAATATTGAAAGATCATAGTGAGCAGAAACAACTAACAAATACGCAGCCAGACTCGCTAAAAAGCCGCCGACAACAATATAGACAACACAAAACATCATGGCGCCAACTGTCGGTCTTAAATAGGCGTTATTTTTCGTTATAACCAGTGTATGCGAAAGAAACTTGGGGCCATCTTTAAGCAAAGTACGTGTCAAATCCACAACGTAGGAGTCACTTCCGTTTGTGTTGTTCTCTATCATTCCGCTACCTCAATCATTAAGGAATGCTCAAATGCATCTCACATAAAAAAACCCACCGAAGTGGGTTTGTTTTATATCATGTAATTACGCAGAAATCGTTAGTTAAAAATTACTTGTCGTAACTCTTAATTTCACCAGATTTCACACGAGCAACAAATGATGCCAATTCTTTCTTAACGATCGGCATTAGGAAATACAAACCGATGATGTTGAAGATAGACATTGCAAAGATAGCCGCATCAGAGAAGTCGATTACCGCACCAAACTGAATAGTTGCACCAACGATTACGAAGAAGCAGAACATCAATTTAAACGCTAGCTCAACTTTTTTGCTTTCACCGAATAGGTAAGTCCAAGCTTTCAATCCGTAGTATGACCAAGAGATCATAGTAGAGAATGCGAACATAACAACGGCTAATGCCAACAAGTATTTGAATACACCAGCTGTTTCAGTGAATGAAGCCGCTGTTAGAGTAACACCCGTTAAACCACTACCATCAAATGGGCCAACGTTTAGGCCAGCAATTGTGATAACCAATGCCGTCATAGTACAAATAACAACCGTATCAACGAATGGTTCTAGCAAAGATACTAGACCTTCAGTAACAGGTTCTTTTGTTTTTACTGCAGAGTGAGCAATCGCAGCAGAACCAACACCAGCTTCGTTAGAGAATGTTGCGCGTTTCAAACCTTGAATCAATGCACCAACAAAACCACCAGCAACACCAGCACCCGTGAAGGCACCTTCGAAGATAGCAGCAAAAGCAGCACCAACTTGACCAATGTTCGCTACGATAACAATGATTGCCATACCAATGTATAAAGCAGCCATCCAAGGAACGATCTTCTCAGTAACAGAAGCAATAGAAGGCATACCACCAACGATTACAGAGAATACTAGAGCTGCTAGAACAACACCTGTGATGATGCCGTATTCGCTTGGTACTTCAAATGCGTAAGTCAACATAGCGTGAGCTTGGTTGGCTTGGAACATGTTACCGCCACCTAGAGAACCTAGGATACACATTAGAGCGAAACCAACAGCCAAAATTTTACCTAAACCGCCTAGACCTTTCTCAGCAAGACCTTGGCTCAAGTAATACATTGGACCACCAGAGATAGCGCCTGATGGCAAAACCGTACGGTATTTAACACCTAGAGTACATTCGCAGAACTTAGACGCCATACCTAGAAGACCACAAAGAATCATCCAGAAAGTCGCGCCAGGACCACCAATCGCAAGGGCAGCACCAACACCAGCAATGTTACCAAGACCAACTGTGCCAGAAAGAGCCGTTGTTAGTGCTTGGAAGTGAGATACTTCACCATCTTCTTTCGAGTTTGGATCAGTGTATTTGCCTTTAACGATATCAATCGCCATACCTGCACGTTTAAACTGAACAAAGCCAAAGTAAACAGTGAAGATAAGAGCAGCTAATAGTAACCAGCCAACGATGATTGGGAAGCTTGCTTCACCAACTGGAACGCTTTTAAAGATTAACCCAACAAACCAACCGGTATAATCGTTAAAAAAGCCATCGACACTCTCACTAAAGCTACTAATTGTTTGCTTAAAGGAGCCTGCCTCTTCAGCAAAAGCACTTGTACTTAGAGCCATAAACAGGCCCATAAAAACTGCTTTTATTTTTTGCATATTTTTTTCCTTGTATGAAATTTTGAAAAGTCCCAGTGTGCATCTCATGAATAAATATTTACAGAGCACTTATTAATACCCCCATGAAAGAATCATGCCACATGACACTTTTATATTAAGTAGCCTCTGTCTTTTCTATTAAATTGGCTAATTCAATAAAAATGACCTTCTAAAACGGCTCTTTTTTTAGATGTGATTTAGCAAAAATCAGTAATAACTACCTGTTTTTCTACGCTTTTTCCTTTGCGTGATCACTTTTAAATCACAACACAGCCTTTATCATACTTCATACGCACCGATTTTGTGCAAGAAATTTGCACATACATTAAAAGATTTTCATTCTTAACTACAATCAGCCAATGAAAAACACCGTATAAGAAGCTCAAAAGCCTTAATCAAAGTAATTAAGGCCTTCCTAAAGCCATCACTCCATTCCCGCGCCAATCGTTGCGCGAACAGGTATGCCTTCGATTTCAAAGCCTTCTAGGCAATAGACGTTAATGCCAAAGAAATCGGGTGAGACGCGTTTTCTATGGAAAGGGTAAATACCACAAGTTTTGCAAAAGAAGTGTCGCGCAGTATGGGTGTGAAATTTATATTCAGTGAGGCAATCTTCGCCCTTAATGAGCTCAAATTTGGTTTCGTGCACCTTTACCATTAAGGCATTTTTTCTGATACAGATAGAACAGTCGCAAGTAGTGAGTTCAGGAGCATCTGTAATGATTTTGAATTGCACGCTACCACAATGACAACGTCCAAAATATTCTTTTTCTTGCATACGATGACTCCTTTATAAGCTTAATCACTCAACAAAGCGGCGGCACTACCACAAACCGTCATAATGAAAAGAAACCATTTCAGATGATTCGGGTTAGCCTTAATAGCCATTTTTACTGCAAGAAATGAACCTAACATGGTGCCAGAAGCGAGGATCAAACCTGGAACCCACAGAATTTGATCATTCCAAATAAACACACCCAATGCCAAAGCAGTGAAACCCAGCGTACAAACCATTTTCAGTGCATTAGTTCGCACCAAGTCATAACGCAAAGTTCCAGCCAAAGCGGCAATCAGAATAAAGCCAACACCCGCTTGCACAAAACCGCCGTAAATACCGGCGATAAACAAAGCGACCCACGCACTCGGCTTTTCTCTTACTTTAAATGGAATTGTACCTTCTGGCGGTGCAATCATGGCAGGACGAACAATCATAATGAGTGTCATGCTTATCATCGCACTGAGTAACAAAGGTTTCAGCCATGCCTCTGGCGCATAGCTGGCAGCAAAAGCGCCAACCACACCACCGAGCAACGAAGGAATCATCACAGGTAAAATATCGACAGTGTCTAGCTTTTGAGCTTTTCGAAAACCAAATGTGGCAGAGACATTTTGTAGAAAAACACCAACGCGGTTGGTGGCATTGGCAATGTCCGCAGGCATTCCCATCACCATTAAAGCAGGCAAGGTCAAATTAGAGCCTCCGCCAGCTAGCGTATTAATAATACCGGCAACAAATCCTGTACCAATCAACAAAGTCACAGTAAATAAGCTGTAGTCCATCTAATATATCCTGATTCTGGCTCGTAAAAATGGACGCATAATATAGGCAAAGCCGCTACCTGACAAAAGAATCATAATGCTGCGTTATAATCAAAAATCCATAAAATGGAGTTATCGTCAATTAGATGTAAATTTATGTTACCAATTCAAATTAAACTCAATTATGATCGATTTCATTGGCCTGTATTCATTGGCTATTCACGGACGTAAAAGTAGTTGGTGCTAAACCACTACTGACACTGTTGCTTATTGACATAGCTTTAAGAGAGGAACTATGACGATTAAATCCAAGATCATTGCACTAGTAGCGGCAGGAGTCATACTCCCCGTATTAATCATATCCATTGTTGTTATCAACAATATCCGCTCAAATGCGATCGTAAACTTCGACCAGCAGAGTCAAACAGAAATAACGCACGTCGACACCATTTTTTCAATGTTTCTTAATAACTTAGCTGAGAATGCAGCTTTCTTTGCTCGTGCAAATGCCTTAACGGAATTAACGGCTGGCGATATTGAAATCTATAAGAATAAACCTAAAGCTATGATGACTCCCGATCAAAACTCTCCAGCGGAGCAAAGAGCATTCGCCTTAATGGATGATTTTGGTAAGACGCACCCTGACTTAACTTATATTTGGTTGGGTGCTAGTGACTCCAGCTATCTACAATGGCCAATAGGCAACAATAATGAAAATTACGACCCAACCGTTCGCGGCTGGTATACCGGCTCAATCAACAGCACTGAACCGGTTCGTATTCCTGCCTATGTTGATAGTGGTACTGGTGCACCTTTGGTGGATTACATTCAACGCTTTGAAGGTAAAGATGGTTATTACGGCGTGGTTGGTGTTGATGTCACTCTACGTAAATTGACAGAAATGTTAGCCAAGGTGAAGTTTGGCGGTGAAGGCTATGTTGTCATGGTCGAAGATACTGGAAACATCCTTGCCGACCCTTCAACACCTGAGAATAACTTTAAAAAAATAGACGAAGCATCCCGTCCTTATGGAACGCTTAATGAAGGATCCGATGTTCAAGAGATAACCATTGATGGAGAAACTTGGTTCGCTAAGGTTTATATATCTCCAGAACTCGGTTGGAAGTTTATTGGCTTGGTACCAACAAGCGTGGTATTTGCCAATGCTAACAACCTGATTGTCACGACAGTTGTTATTGCCATTGTCATGATTGTGATCTTTATGGTCATTGGCTCTATTCTATCAAGCCTTGTCATTCGTCCAATCAAAGAAATGGCGGACAGCTTGACTGATATTAGTCAAGGTGAGGGCGACTTAACGCAGCGCCTTGAGGTAAAATCAAAAGACGAAGCGGGACAAATGGCCATCGCATTCAATGAATTTGTCTCTTCCATTGATAAAATCATCGGCCACACAAAATCCTCTTGTAATCAAATAAGTGGTGTCGCACATCGTTCAGAAGATCTTTCATCAGAACTAAGCGGTGTAGTTTCTCATCAAGTTAATTCTGTTGACCATGTTTCCACAGCCTTCAATGAAATGGTGGCGACCTCAAATGAAGTGGCATCCAACTGCACAACAGCAGCACAAGCCGCTGAAAACAGTGAAAGCCAAGTTCAGGAAGGTAATCAGCTTATTCAGAGAACCATGTCATCTCTGAAAAATTTAGAAAGTGAAGTAAATAGCTCAAACGAAACGATTCTGGACCTAGCGAAAGAATCTGAGAGTATTCTCGGTATTCTCGATACGATTAAAGCGATTGCAGAGCAAACAAACTTATTGGCACTCAACGCTGCTATTGAAGCTGCGCGAGCAGGCGAACAAGGTCGAGGCTTTGCGGTTGTTGCAGATGAAGTACGAACACTTGCTGGACGCACCTCTGAATCTACAGATGAAATCGACAAAATGCTCAATAACTTGCAGCAGCAAACAAGTCACGCTGCAAGCAAAATGAACAACAGCGTAAATGTCGTAAAAGATTCTGTTGGCCTTGCTGCTCAAACAGCGGAAGTCTTTGAAAACATTCTGAAATCTGTTCTCGATATCAAAGATATGATGATCCAAATCAGCGCCTCTGCAGAAGAGCAACATATTGTGGCTGAGGAAATTAACAGCAATGTGGTCGTCATTCATGATGGCACAATTAAATCAGACGATTTATCTAAAAAAGTGTCACAAACGGCTACTGCATTAAATGAATTGTCGAATGAATTGCAAGATATGGTAGCGCGTTTTAAATCAAGCACTTAGATTTCTAACAACACTATTTATCAAAATAAAAAGCCACTTCAATCTGAAGTGGCTTTTTTGTTGTTCCTGACCCGTCCTCAAATCGATTTCTCACTATTGATATTAAAATAATACAAAACTATATTAATACTCGCTTTTCATTAAGTGAGTTGGCCTATTACTCAAGGTAATTCGGCTGTTTATAACACCCTAAAATAAAGATAAATAAGGGGATAAAAATGACATTATTAAAAACTTTGATGACAACTGCTGTGTGCACGATTGCCATTTCTGCAGCACAGGCGGCGTCAGTGCCTATTGAAAACGCTAGCTTTGAACAAAAGTGGAGTAGCTGGGAAGACACAGACCCTTCCGCTATTTCAGGTGAAGCGTACGAAGGCTCAAAATCTGCAAAACTAGAAGGTGCAGGCGCAAAAGCTGCACAAGTTGTTTCCGTCCAAGAAGACACAGACTACGTCTTAACAGCCTGGGTTAAAGGCAAGGGAACGATTGGCGTCACAGCTGGTGCCAATACCAAAACAGCGAACGTAGACTCTTCCGGTTGGCAACAGGCAACGGTTACCTTTAATTCAGGTTCAAGCTCCTCTGTCACCATCTTTGGTGCTTATAATGGTGGAAAAGGACGCTTTGACGCATTTTCTCTAGAAAGCAAATAAAGCGATTTATCTCAACAAAGCCTTCTCATGTTTCAGTTACGAGAAGGCTTTGCTTATCTCAACGACAAAACTTCTTCCTCCTAATTATTTCGTGTTTCATTTCTCAGTTAATTAGCTTAGATGCACCTAGACGCAAGTAATCTATTGAATCTATAAAGGATGTGTCAGGGCTCTGTAATTTACTGATGAATTGCCCAAAATGTACTTGAAATGAATCTCAAGCAAGGCCATCTTGTGCACTTCACTAAATGTCTAAATATGGAATTACGCCATGCCTACTAACATTGTCGCTGTTTACGGAACTCTTCGTGAGGGTTTAACGAACCATAAATTAATTGCTGGATGCAAACGTATCGGGCTAGGTTGGTTAACAGGTTTTCGTATGTACAATTTAGGCGAATACCCTGGCGTTATTCCGACTCACGATGAAAGCGGCCGCATTCGAGTGGAATGGTACGACGTACCAGATGATGTTTTAGTAGAACTTGATCGTCTTGAAGAATTTGACCCAGATGCATTACAAACCTCACTCTATCTTCGCAAGCGCGTCTTTTCTCCTTATGGGCAAGGCTGGATATACATTTACAACCAACCATTAAGCAGCGCACCTTACATGGAAGCAGGCGACTGGGAGCGCTTCACCCGAGAAGATAACGAACCCAAGCCAGCCAACAACACTTACAAACAGGAAGAAATGCCTCATTACGGGCAAGCTGTGCCTGCTTAGATATAAGCAGGCTACTTTTGCTATTTGCGCCTAAGCATAGTGAAACATGGAGCTTCTTCGGATATAAAGTGACCCCATGTTGACTTAGACAAAAGAAATGACGATATCGACCTAAAAGTCCCCCGGTGCGCACTGCAAACATGTTAGACCTAAATTGCGCCACCCAGCAACAACGGCATCTCTATCATCCAAAACAAGCCAAGGCAAAAAGCCATCGTCGTGAATCTTCTGTAGGAGCTCTTTTTTTACTTCTTCATCTGGCATTTCATCTGCATTTTCAGGACGTAAGTAAACGCCATCAAAAGGCACATTATACTGTTGCATCCAATCGATAGAGTGCTGTCTATGGGACTCTGGACGACCGCTACAAATCAAAATAGATTGCCCTTGTTGCTTTAAAATAGTCACTAAACGCAGTATGTTTTCGATCACTGGGGCATTTTTCATGTGTTCAAAAAATGGGTCCCAATGCTTCTCTGCACCCAGTACCCAATGGGCAACTTGAGTGTGGTCGAATTCTGCAAGTGTGCCATCTAAGTCAACAATAACGGCGTGTTTGGTCATATTGAATTTCCTTTAAGAGGAGTTATTTTCCAACCACCATCATCTTGGTTGGGTATGAAAGATATAGGTGAGACATTGCCAATTCTTGGGCAATAAGGGGTACCGTTAATCACATTATTCAACACTCGGTAAACGCCTGAATGAGCAATAATGAGCGGTTGCGGATATTGTTCTAAAATATCGTTTAGTGCACTGATGATTCGAGCCTCAAAATCATCCCAAGATTCACCATTCGGTGGTGTCACTTCATAAGGTAACTGTTGCTCTATCGGGCAACCTTCTAAATCCCCCCAATTCCGTTCTTTAAGCTGTTCATAAGGGGTTATCGCCTGATTAGGCACCGCATAGAAAGCGGTTCTCTGAGTTCGTTGCAAAGTGCTCGTCGCTACAACACTCCATTTATCCCTATGTAAGTCGTTATTTAAAACGTCACTTAAAACCGACTCTGCATTTTTTGCCTGTTCAATGCCCTGCTCACTCAATGGACTGTCTGTAAAACCACCAATAAGATGAGCTGCATTGAATGTGCTTTGGGCATGGCGGGCAAACACGAATGGTTTACGAATTAATGTCATACGTTTTCTCAATATAAGTTTGTGACGTGACACTTGGACCAAGCGCTGTTTGCCACTCTTGTAGGTCTTTCATGCCATGAAAAAGAGGAACGCACGTATCACAGCCTAGATGATTAATAAGGCGTTTTAAGTCTTGTTTACGTGGATGTACATTCCAACGTACAAAGTGCGCCTTATCTTCACTAATAGCTTGTCGAGCATGCTCAGGAAGATGGCCTGTATAAATAGGCAAGTAGGTTTCTGGTTGAAGTAATAAATCTGCAGCTAAACCACTAACACCATCAGGGTCACCACATAAAATAACTTTCGTATTGAAGTCAAACTGTCTGCCTTTAATACACTCTAATACGGGTCTAGCGTCAGCACATATTCCTTCTATTGGTGACGCCAGGGCCGTTTCTGCTGACAAACAATCTTCACCCAAAGTCCAATCATGAAAGTCTAAAGACGTTAACCAACAAGCTATCTCTAACGCCCGCCCAGTTTGAGGAACTGGCATGACCAAGGACTTTTCTTCCTTTAAAAAACTCAGTAGTGACTGCTTACCTTCCTCTAAGCTGTTGTCATATAAGCCATAAGACGCATCAAGTAGAGCAATTCTTGCTTTGGGTGGCATTGTGAAAGGGTATAAGGTTGACTCCAAGCAAAAATCTCCACTGTAGTAAACACCTTCCCCAATATTTAAATGTAACCACACACCACCAAAAGAATGCCCTGCAGATCCTGTGGTCACTTCAATACCTTCAATTAAGGTCATGCCACCAACGGGTAACGTTTGAAGGTTAAGATGTGTTGGTAATAATTTTCGTACCTCTTGAGTGGCATAAACGGGTACGTTGCCATCAACATCAAGCAAGCCTCCCATGTGATCTTGATGATCATGAGATATTAAAATTGCGTCTAGGTTTTTCGGCTGATTCCAGCCTTTGTCTTCACCCACTTCTAATGAGCCACCCGCATCTAATAAAAGACGTATTTCGCGTGACTCATGGGAAGCTTGGTAAGTGACTAAAATTGCAGCCGCTGTTTTGCGACCTGCTCCGCTGAGAATATCAATGCTAACCTTCATGATTCACTCTCAAGCGACCAAGCTTGCTCAAGACGAATATGATGTGGACTATTGATTGTCATAGGCACATCACTGTAAGTAAGCAGTTTCTGTCCATCTTCCAGTGTTAACTCAATATCATATCTCTCTCCACGAAAGATGCAGTTATCTACTGTCACAACAATGGAGAAAGCATCCGCAGGTACAAAGCGAATATCTTGAGGACGAACAAGCACTGAACTAAAAACCTGTTCAGAAGAATATCTTTTAATCAGATCATGTAGGTCAGTGCTATTAACATATTGTTGTGGGGCAATTTCACTCACCTTCAATACAGAGCCGCGGCCGATAAAATTTGCTAACCAAGTATTTTTCGGCGTGGCATAAAGCGCCTGAGGCGTACCCCATTGCACTAATTCACCCTTGTTCAATACGGCAATGCGATCGGCAAGTGACATGGCCTCGGACTGGTCATGGGTCACATACACGATAGTCGCGCCAGTACGTTTATGGAAAGCACGAAAAGTTTCTTCCATTTTTGCACGTAAATGCCGGTCTAGATTAGCAAGTGGCTCATCAAACAACACCACATCAGGTTCTGTAACCAAACTACGGGCTAGTGCTACACGTTGTCGTTGTCCACCACTAAGCTGCGCAGGTAATCGATCGGCATATTCTGCAAGCTGGACAATTTCTAACGCCTCTTGAATACGTCTATCACGCTCATCCAATTTGATTTTTTGAACCTTAAGCGGATAGCCCACATTGTCTTTCACGCTCATATGTGGCCAAAGAGCATAGGATTGAAAGACCATGCCAAAGTTTCTGTCTTCCGTTGCCACATGATGCTTGTTACTCGAAAGACAAATTTCTCCATGAGTAATTTGTCCATCAGAAACAGGTTCAAACCCAGCCAACATTCTTAGAATAGTGGACTTACCGCAACCACTTGGACCAAGTAATGCAACAAACTCACCCGGTTCAATGGTAAGGTTTAGATTTTTGACAACAGCTTCGCCGTTAAATGACTTATGAAGATTTTCTAATATTAATCGTGCCATGGGATAACTCCTTTTGGCAGTCGAGGGGCACATAGGCTCAGTAAACTCATTAACCCAGCCACCAGCATGACAACCAGCACAGCAATGGCAGAAGCAAGTACACTGTCACCACTTTCATCTAAATTGAAAATCAGTACCCCTAGCGTTTCATTTCCTGCACTCCACAATAAAGCTGAAACCGTCAACTCATTTATCGAGATAAGGAAAACCAATAACCCTCCTGCAAAAAAAGCAGGTGCTGTGAGCGGTAAAATAATATCGACCAGTCGCTTAAGTGGTCGTGCGCCCGCTAATTGAGCCGCTTCTTCTAAAGCAGGATCAAGTTGCGACATCGCACTTAACACTGGTTTCAAACACACGCTCAAAAAACAAGAAAGGTAGGCTAAGAAAATAATGCCTAAAGTGCCGTACAGGCTGACTTCGATAAATGGCAGAGGTTTGGCAAATAACAAAATAAAGGCGATCGCTAAAACAATCCCAGGAATGGCATAAGGCACTTCGATCAAGCTAGCAATCACTGCTCTTGTACGCATTGGCAAACGCATTAAGAGATAACCTAATGGCAGAGAAACGACCATCAAGACAAAAGCGCTCACGAAGGCAAGAAAAACACTGTTTTCAAAAGCTCGTTTGGTTACTCCTTGACGACTGATCATTTCGTGAAAAGCTGAAAATGTCAGTGTATCTAGCGTTAGCGGCATACCTAAGGCAGGCACCAAAGAGCTCACGATCAAAGCGAATAATGGCGCAACTAGAATGAAGCACAGAATCACAGCAAGCAATAACTCAAGGGGTAAACGCCAGCGCTGTAGGCGGAAAGAAATAGACTTAGCGGTGTGTCCTAGCAGAGCATAACGACTGCGCTGTTGTAACCACTGTTGTAACCACATACCCGCCAACACTAATAAGGCAATGATCATTGACAGACCAGCCACTTGGCTCAGCATGTCGTTACCAAAACCTGCCATTTGCTGATAAATCAAGGTTGGCAAAACAATGTAACCAGCAGGGATTCCGAGCATTGCGGGAATACCAAAATTCCCCAACGAAGACACAAACGCCAACGCTGCACCAGCAACAATCGCACTACGACAAAGGGGTACGATGATATCAATCCAAACACGAAACGGAGAGGCTTTTGATAATTGTGCTGCTTCCAATAAATCTTGTGGTAAAGCAATAAGCTGAGTTCGAAGAGCAAGATAAACTAATGGTGCACTTTGAATCCCTAACAACAAGGCAATGCCTTCTGCAGAGTACATTGGCTGAGGGCTACCTAATGCAGGCGCAATACCAAATGTATTTAAAATAGGGCTTGCTGGCCCAAACAACTGTAACCAACTCAATGCCGTTACTTGAGGCGGAATCATCATAGGTAACATAAAGCAGAATACCCAAACTGCACGGCCTCGAATATTCGTTAACGTGGTAACAAAACCGAAACCACAGCCTAAAACAACAGCAATTAAGGTACCTAAACCTGAAGTGTAAAAACTATTTTTTAGCGCAATCCAAGTTCGTCCACTACGTAAAACTTCTGCCAAAGGTGGCGACGCAGACAAGGTAACCTGACTTAGCGCCTCTACAAGCAAACGTAAACTCGGCACAACACTTAAGGCTGCAATTAAGACGAACAATCCTATGGATAACCAGCGAAGCTGACTATCCATAGAAGGTCCATCTATAAAACGCGCTTTAATCAAAGAAGAGGTCATATCGCTTAACCTTCAAAGATCTTACTAAAGCGTGCCTTGTTTGCTTCATTGTTCTCTAGTGTTTTCGCAGCATCAAAAGGCATTAAACGAATTGCCTCACGTTTAGGAAAACCGGCTGGAACACCAATATCACCACGAGCAGGCAAGTAACCTTGCTCCAACACCAACTGCTGACCTTCTTGCGACAAGAGGAAATCAACAAAACGTTTTGCGGCAGCTTTATTTTTCGCGCCCTTCATAATGGCAACGGGCTCAGTCACCATACTTACACCGGTTTTAGGGAAAACAAACTCGATTGGTGAGCCTTTAGCCGCTTCTCGAATGGCTAAGAAATCAACAATGACGCCATAAGGCTTAGTACCTGAAGCTACCGCTTTTAGTACACCGCCGTTACCACCTTGAGCTTTCACTTGGTTTGTATGTAATTGCTCGTAGTAATTCCAACCTAGCGTTTTTTCATCTGTTAACGTCGCAAGATGAATGAGAGCGGCACCAGAATATAGAGGGCTTGGCATTGCTACTTGATTTTTATAGGCCGGTTTTATGAAGTCAGACCAATCCGTTGGCGATTGCGGTGCATTTTTATGATGAACAATGCCAGTCGTAATCAGTTTAGTTCCATAATAATAGCCTTTGTCACTGTACAAGCTATCTTCATATTTTGTGCGATTGGGGCTTAAGTATGATTCCAGATAACCATCTGACACCATAGATTCCATAGTAACGCTGTCCGCAATTAGCAGAACATCAGGCTTCACAACACCAGAAGACAATTCTGCTCGTAGTTTGGTCATCAATTTAGTCGTGCCGTCACGAACCCACTCAACTTTAATATCAGGGTTAGCTGCTTCAAAAGCATCTACCGTCATTTGTGCGTCTTTATTTGGTTGGCTCGTGTACAGAGTCAATATATCTTGAGCTTGCACGGATAATGGGAAAGCAAGGGCTGCTGCGCATATCAATAAAGTCTTCTTCATGGTCATTGGGAAACTCTCTTTTTGATAAGTGAGCTGCAACAATACCGACATAATTTGACACTATAGTGACAAAATATTTTCGTTTAACGACTCGTTACTTTCGTTTCGAAAATCTATTTAAAAAACATGATCAGAAAGGGTTTAGTAATGAATCAGCGTCATCACGAAATTGTTCAATGGATTAACGAGCAAGGGCGACAAACATTACAAGCCGTTGCTGACGAATTTGCGGTATCAGTACAAACAATTCGTTCAGATATCCGACTGTTGGCTGAAAAAGGCTTGTTATTACGCAGTCATGGGGAAGTCATCCCTTTTCCCCATAGAGAAAATATTAGCTTTGACCAAAGGCGAATTCGCAATGCGGAAGGAAAGAAACGTATCGCAGATTTATGTATTAGCAAAATTGCAGATTATCAGTCTATTTTCCTTGGAAGTGGTTCAAGCGTGGCAGAAGTCGCCAGTCAACTAAACACCTTTCAAGGCCTACAAGTAATGACAACCAACCTACATGCGGCTCGAAATTTATGTGAACACCCAGATTGTGAACTGACTATTTCAGGCGGAAAAGTAAGAATGCGAGATCAAGATGTTATTGGTGGAGATGCGATGCGGTTTTTCCAACGATATCGAGCTGACATAGGTATTTTCTCTGTTGCCGCTATCAATAAGCAAGGCCACCTATTCGACTTTACCGATGAAGAAGTCATGGCAAGAGAAGCTTTAGTGGATCACTGTCACTATCGAATATTGGTTATTGATAGTACAAAATTCGAAACAGAATCACGTTGCTTATGGGGGAAAATAAGCGACTATGATTGTGTTATTACAGACAGAGAACCTACCCAGTCGCTATTAAGCAGCCTCAATTATCAGAGCGTTGAAATTCTATACTAGTCATACTGATTTAATCGGTATTTACAAAAACGGCCAGTATTTTTCAATCATTCGATGTATTAAGCGTTTATATGGAGGGCGGAATAAACCTACAGTGTTTGGCCCTCGCTGACGTAGCACAGATTTCCCGTGTGAAAATGTCCGGAAGCCTTCTTCTGCATGATAAGCCCCGACACCGGATGCGCCGACACCACCAAAAGGTAAATCTGGCTGCGCCACTTGAATAATAGTTTGATTAACAACCAAACTGCCGCTGGCAATTTGTAACTCACAACGCGCTTCATCGGCTTTGTTTTGAGTAAAAATATACATGGCCAATGGTCGAGGACGTTGATGAATATAATCAAAGGCTTCATCTATATTTGAATAAGTCAGGATAGGCAACAAAGGCCCAAAAATTTCATCCTGCATAACCGCTAAGGTATCGTCTGGCTGATGCAAAACATGAAACGCCAGTTTATTGGTTTGACCTGCTTGCTCTTCTGCAGCGCTTGTCTCAGCCATTAAATTGTCACATTGCACGCCTGCGGCCAACGCTTCGTCTAAATACCCTTTCAGTCGATTCAACTGACGTTCATTTGCTAAGCTTGTGTAATCTGAACTCTGAATGCCTTTTGGATAATAACGAACCAGCTCCTTTCTCATGAAATCAATAAGAACCTGCTTCTGATCCTGATGACACAGCACGTAATCTGGTGCGACACAGGTTTGTCCTGCGTTTAATGCTTTCCCAAAAATCAGCTTTTTCGCTGTATCCTTTAAGTCAGCAGAAGGCGCAACAAGTAATGGTGATTTCCCTCCTAACTCCAAAGTCACTGGCGTTAGATTTTTAGCCGCATTGTGCATCACGATACGACCAACAGAGGTTGAACCTGTAAACAGTAGATGATCAAACGCGACTTGACTGAATGCATCTGCAACTGCAACATCCGCTTCACCTTCCACCAGCTCAACCCAATCTTCCCCTAAAGATTCGTGCAATATATCTCGCAATACTTTGTTCGTTTCCGGACAAAACTCCGACACTTTCATCATCACTCGGTTGCCAGCTGCAATAGCACCAACCAAAGGCCCTAAACAGAGCAAAACGGGATAATTCCAAGGTGAGACAACACCAACAACGCCTTTGGGCTGATACATCACTTTAGCAGCGGCAGGAAAGCTGCTGATATGCACTCGACGTTTTGATGACCGCATCCATTTAGCAAGGTGGCTTTTAGCGTGCTTGATTTCACCCAATAATGGAATCAACTCAATCAAGCGAGACTCTTCATGAGCGCGACAACCAAAGTCTTTATTCAAGGCTCTTAACAAGGCTTTCTCATGACGTAATAAAGCGGTTTGTAGGCTCGTTAAGCATTCCAGACGTTCTTCTTTTGTAGGAAAAGGCGCTTGTTGAGCCAGTGACTTTAATCGGCCAAACGCAGTATGAATTTCATCTTCGGTGTAAAAAGGTGCATTACTCATCATGGCCTCTTTCTTTGAATTTGTTGTTGTTTTATTGACTACACTATTAAGTGACTTAGACGAAATTACAAGGAGTAAGTTATGGCGACTATTTTATGTTACGGCGACTCTCTCACATGGGGCAGTATTCCAAACGGTGGACGCTATCCCAAACACCTGCGCTGGCCATCCATGTTGAATGATCTATTAGGCCACCACCATGACGTCATTAATTTTGGGTTACCTGGCCGAACTACCTTATGGAATGACCCTTTTTTAGAGGGCAGAAATGGCTTGGCTTACCTGCAAGCAGCGTTAGAAACCTTTGGACCTGTTGATATTTTAATCTTGATGTTAGGCACGAACGATTTGAAGCGTCATTTCAATGTTGGAGCCTACGAAGCCGCAAAAGGCATCGAAAAGTTGATAGAAAGGTCAAGAATGCCAAATTCTCACGGATTTCCAAATCCAACACTTGTCGTCGTCGCACCACCAAATATTTTATCCCCAATGGGGACTTTGGCCGCCAATTTCGACGGAGCCATTGAAAAGTCTCAACATTTTCACCAACACTACCAAGATATGGCCATTCACAACAATTGTCTTTTCCTGAATTCTGCTGGTATTTTGCAACCAAGCGAAGTCGATGGCGTACACTTGGATTCATCTGCGAACGAGCAACTGGCTCGTGCTTTGTTTGATTTAATAAAGCCACATATTAGTTCTTAGGATATTGTTTTATAAGAGGTTTATTGGGATCTCTTAATAAAAGAGGTAACCGTCGATTAAGAATTAATATTAATCATGAAAATCTAAGAAGTCATTTTTATAAAATAAAAGTCTGTTTCACTCTTGACTTTGTAAAGAAGAAATTGCAGCGCAAAAGTAAAAAAGCTGAAATTGTATGAAATATGCACGATTATTTAAAAACATCTCTATTTTTTCGAAATAATCTTGCGTAAGAATTTTCTTACACAAAGTTATCCACAGGATGTGGGTGCCGCAATTCCTTATAAGGTAACCGACTAATTTCTAAGAATATTCTGCGTTTTTCCTTCTGTATGCTCAATTTCTGTGCTTTTTGTGCCTCGTAATTCATTAACAAGTACGTATTATTGAGTGATCAAAAAGCAACATATTGAGCAAAACAACGAGGAGAATGCAATGAAAGTCAGCTTCATCGGATTAGGAACAATGGGCTACCCAATGGCAGGCCATGTCAGCAAAGCAGGCCATGATGTCACTGTATATAATCGCTCAAGCCAAAAAGCCCAAACTTGGTGTGAACAGTATTCAGGAACGTCTGCACCAACACCTGCATTAGCAGCTCAAGCAGCAGACATTGTTTTAACTTGTGTTGGTAATGACGATGATTTGCGCGCGGTATATTTAGGCGATGACGGTGCGTTTCAAAATGCCCAAAAAGGCACCATGTTTATCGATCACACAACCGCTTCTGCAGAAGTCGCCAAAGAGCTAGCGCAAGCAGCACACGAGCGAGGCTTCTTATTTATGGATGCGCCGGTTTCTGGCGGCCAAGCAGGCGCTGAAAATGGCGTATTAACCGTCATGATCGGCGGAGAGCAAAGCGACTTAGACAAAGCGCAACCTGTATTGGACTGCTATGCAAAAGCCACCACTCTGATGGGGCCAGTCGGTAATGGCCAACTAACAAAAATGGTGAACCAAATTCTGATCGGCGGTGTTTTATCCGGTTTATCAGAAGGTATTCGTTTTGCACAGAAAGCTAATTTAGACATTGCAACCTTGGTCGACACATTAAAGTATGGCGCGGCAGGTTCTTGGCAACTGGAAAACCGTGGTGAAACCATGGCGAAAGACGAGTTTGATTTTGGCTTCGCGATAGAATGGATGCATAAGGATTTGAGCCTCTGCTTAACTCAAGCCGAAAAAATGGGTATCACGTTACCTCTAACAGAAGCGGTTGATCAGGATTACCAAGATTTAATACAGGAAGGCCGAGGTCGCCAAGATACATCTGTATTAGTCAAAGCATTCGATAAAAAAGCTTAATACTGAAGCTTTCTGGTTATGACTCAAAGCCCAGTGACTTTCACGTTATGGGCTTTTTTGGGGAACTATTCAGTTTTGCTGTCCAACATAATCCTCCTATGATCAAGCTATCTATTCTTCACCTCAATCACTAATTAGAATGCAAAAAGACCTTAATTTTGCCTATCTCATTTTTTTATCTCACAAAAAACACATATAAAGCTCATTATTGACCTATATAAAGCCAAACCAAAATCCTTATATAACAATACCCTACACAATTTATACACATTCTTTATTCATTAGATGCATAGCGCATATCGTTATTTCGATTGGTCATTTAATAACGCTTCAGTAATCTTCAAGGAGGCAACTTTCGGACGACCTTGATTATTCAAGGGCGTTTAAGTGGCTAAAGGGGGCTCAAGGATGAGATAGAACAACCTAGTTTAAACAAGTATTTAAGCTAGGTTGTATTTCTAATAAGTACACCATAGACACTTTCCCCACTATTAAAAATCACAAAAGTAACGAATACCTTGATTCGACTTCCCACGTGTTCGCACGATAAATAATTATGTTAATTGGAGAGTTACAATGAAAAAAGGGTTAGGAAAACTGACGCTTGCACTTATGGCCGCTGGAGCAATCAGTACATCTGCTCATGCAGCAACCACATTAGTTTACTGTTCAGAAGGTAGCCCTGAAGGCTTTAACGCTTCACTTTATACTTCTGGCACCACTTTTGATGCTTCATCAAAAAACATGTTTAACCGTTTGCTAGAATTCAAACTCGGCACCACAGAAACAGAGCCTGGTCTTGCTGAAAGCTACGATGTATCAAGTGACGGTCTTGAATACACATTCCACCTACGTAAAGGTGTTAAATTCCATTCAACAAAAGATTTTAAGCCAACACGCGATTTTAATGCGGACGATGTAATTTTCTCTTTCAATCGTCAAGGCGATAAGAGTCACCCTTACCACATGGTTTCTGGCGGCTCTTACGAATATTACACAGCAATGGGCATGGACACCCTGATCAAAGAAATCGTTAAGGTCGATGACTACACGGTGAAATTTGTTCTTAACCAACCAGAAGCGCCTTTTGTTGCTAACATGGCAATGGACTTCGCATCTATCTTCTCTAAAGAACAAGCAGATAAATTAATGGCTGCTGGCACGCCTGAAAAACTAGACAGCGACCCAGTTGGCACAGGTCCTTTCCAAAAAGTTCAGTACCGTAAAGACTCTTTGATCCGCTACACAGCGTTTGAAGACTACTGGAAAGGCAAAGCAAAAGTTGATCGCCTTGTTTTCTCTATCACGCCAGATGCTTCTGTTCGCTATGCAAAACTAAAAGCAGGCGAATGTGATGTGATGCCTTACCCGAATCCAGCAGACCTTCAGCAAATGGAAGCGGATCCAAACATCAACCTACTAAGCCAAGAAGGCTTAAACGTTGGTTACCTAGCATTTAACACTCAGAAAAAACCATTTGATGATGTTCGAGTTCGCCAAGCATTAAACCTAGCGACAGATAAAAGCGCCATCATTGATACGGTTTTCCAAGGTGCTGGTAAAGCGGCTAAAAACCCGATTCCACCAACAATGTGGTCTTACAATGAAGACGTTGTGGATTACCCATACGATCCTGTAAAAGCGAAACAACTGTTAGCGGAAGCCGGTTATCCAGATGGTTTCACTACCAATATTTGGGCGATGCCAGTTCAGCGTCCATATAATCCAAATGCTCGCCGTATGGCGGAAGTGATGCAGGAAGATTGGTCAAAAATTGGCGTAAAAGCAGAAATCGTTTCTTACGAATGGGGTGAATACCTAGATCGTTCTAAGAAAGGTGAACACGACACAGTTCTACTAGGTTGGACTGGTGATAATGGTGATCCAGATAACTTCCTGTATGTGTTACTTGGCTGTGAAGGCGTTGGTGGTTCTAACCGCGCACAATGGTGTAATGAAGAGTTCAACAACTTATTGCTAAGCGCAAAACGCACAGCAGATAAAGCAGAACGTACTAAGTTGTATGAAGAGTCTCAGGTTGTTTTCAAGCGTGAAGCGCCTTGGATCACCGTTGCTCACTCTGTTGTTTACGAGCCAATTCGTAAAGAAGTAAAAGGCTACAAAGTAGACCCTCTTGGTGGTCACTTCTTCTACAACGTTAGTAAATAACGTTTAGAAAGCCGTCCTTGATTGGACATTTATAAAATGCCTACTCGCTGGGACGTGAGTAGGCATTTTGTTCATAGAGCAAACCGGATTAAACCTATTTTTAATCAAACCACTGTTCGAATCCCAGTGATGTGCTCCTATAACACGGTAAGAGAATCAGTCCTTTATGTTTCAATTTATTTTTCGTCGTTTAAGTCTCGTTATCCCGACGTTTCTCGGAATAACCTTATTGACCTTTACCCTTATTCGCCTAATACCGGGTGACCCTATTGATGTTATGGCCGGTGAACGTGGTGTCAGTGCAGAACGTCACGCTGAATTAAGCGCTCAACTAGGTTTTGATAAGCCATTATATATTCAATACTTTCGTTATGTGGCAGGCGTTCTACAAGGTGACTTAGGTAACTCTCTGGTTACGAAAGAACCTGTCATGAGCGAATTCCTAACCCTATTCCCTGCCACAATAGAATTAGCAACCTGCGCGGCGATTTTTGCCATACTCGTTGGCTTACCTGCAGGTATTTTTGCAGCGGTAAAACGCGGCACAATTGTTGATCATTCTGTCATGACCTTTTCTCTGACAGGCTATTCAATGCCCATCTTCTGGTGGGCTTTACTGCTGATGTTGGTCTTTTCTGTCAACCTTGGTTGGACACCCGTTTCTGGGCGAATCGACGTCACTTATTGGATAGATGATGTCACTGGCTTTATGTTAATTGACACTTTCTTATCTGATGAAGAAGGCGCATTTTCCTCCGCTGTTTCTCACCTTATTTTGCCAAGCATCGTTCTTGGCACCATACCAATGGCTGTCATTGCTCGTATGACGCGTTCTTCCATGTTGGAAGTACTAAGCGAAGATTACATACGTACCGCCCGAGCTAAAGGCATCGCGCCTTGGCGAGTCATTGTTATTCATGCTTTGCGTAACGCGCTGATTCCCGTGATTACCGTCATTGGTCTACAGGTTGGTATTTTGTTATCTGGGGCTATTCTGACCGAAACCGTATTTGCTTGGCCTGGCATTGGCAAATGGCTGATCGAATCCATCGGGCGCCGTGATTATCCAGTTGTACAAGGCGGTATCTTAATTGTCGCTTGCATTATTATTGTCGTGAATCTTCTTGTTGATATTACATACGGCATTGTAAATCCACGTATTCGACATAGCCGATAAGGAGGCGTTTATGACTACATCTATCGAAACGTCCACAGAAAATAACGAACTTACCGCACCAGTTCCTATGACACCGCTGCAAGAGTTTTGGCATTATTTCAGCAGCAACAAAGGTGCTTTAGGTGGCCTTGTGGTGATTACCTTAATTTTCTTCATGGCTGTCTTTGCGAATTTTGTTGCACCACATTCTCCGTCTGATCAATACCGTGATGCTTTGTTGCTACCACCAGCTTGGTTGGAGGGCGGAAACTGGTCTTTTGTATTAGGAACGGATGACGTTGGCCGCGATATCTTGTCGCGCTTAATCCACGGTTCTCGTTTGTCGATTGCTGTCGGTATTGTGGCGGTAACGGCTTCTTTGGTGATGGGGATTTTACTTGGCCTTGTGGCTGGCTATTTCAAAGGCATGATAGACACGGCAATCATGCGAATCGTCGACATCATGCTGGCTATGCCGAGCTTGCTTTTAGCCATTGCGATTGTGGCGATTTTGGGGCCAAGCATTGTTAATGCGGCGTTGGCGATTTCCATCGTCTCATTGCCTCATTACGTGCGCTTAACTCGCGCAGCGACCATGGCTGAGATGTCTCGTGACTATGTAACCTCTTCGCGGGTTATTGGTGCCAGCCCATTGCGCCTGATGTTTGTGTGTATTTTACCAAACTGTTTAGCACCTTTAATCGTGCAAGCCACATTAGGGTTCTCAACGGCAATTCTTGATATGGCAGCGCTGGGCTTTCTTGGTCTTGGCGCACAACCACCAACCCCTGAATGGGGATCAATGCTGGCTAATGCTCTGCAGTTCGTACAACGCGCATGGTGGGTTGTAACCTTCCCAGGTTTGATGATTTTGATCACCGTATTGGCGTTTAACCTCATGGGCGATGGCTTACGCGATGCCCTCGATCCCAAGTTAAAACAGTAAGAGAGGTTCAGATGTCACTGTTACAGTTGGAAAATTTAAGCGTTACCTTCGGCAATTTTCGCGCCGTAGATAACATCAGTTATAAGGTCGAGGAAGGGGAAGTCCTTGGCATCGTTGGGGAATCAGGCTCAGGCAAAAGTGTCAGCTCTTTGTCTATCATGGGGTTAATTGATTTCCCCGGCAAAGTGAGTGCAGACCAACTTACTTTTGATAACCAAGACCTACAAGCCATGCCAGAAAAGCAACGTCGTAAGCTAACAGGCTCAGACATTGCAATGATCTTCCAAGATCCAATGACGAGTTTGAATCCATGCTTTACCGTGGGTTATCAAATTATTGAAGCGCTAAAAACGCACCAAGGCGGCAGCAAGAAAGAGTTAAAAGCTCGTGCCATTGAGCTGCTTACCCAAGTTGGTATTCCAGCACCAGAATCTCGTTTGGATAATTACCCTCATCAGCTTTCTGGTGGTATGAGCCAACGTGTGATGATCGCAATTTCTATCGCGTGCAATCCACGACTTTTGATCGCTGATGAGCCAACAACGGCTTTAGATGTCACAATACAAGCTCAAATCATTGATCTACTAATTGACCTACAACGCAAAAAACAAATGGGGTTAGTCCTGATTACTCACGATTTGGCACTTGTGGCGGAAGTGGCTCATCGCGTTATTGTGATGTACGCAGGACAAATTGTTGAGTCCGGCCCTGCATCAGAAGTCTTTAGCACACCAAGACACCCGTATACTCAAGCTTTGCTTGCCTCTTTGCCTGAGTCATCTGCTGGCAAGACACGACTTGAAGCGCTTCCTGGCGTGGTGCCAGGTCAATATGACCGGCCTCTTGGTTGCTTATTAAGCCCTCGCTGCCCTTATGCCACAGATCATTGCCGTAAAGTGGAACCAGAAAACCAAGGTGATCTTAACCGCCAAGTAAAATGCCACACGCCATTGAACAGCGAAGGGAGACCAGCCGCATGAATCAAAAAGACATCGAACTCATTCTAAAAGCGGATGATTTAAAACAGCACTATCAGGTGAAGCAAGGCTTACTGAAACCAAACGCTGTAGTAAAAGCCGTTGATGGCATAAGCTTTCAGCTTGAAAAAGGCAAAACGCTGGCGGTTGTTGGTGAATCTGGTTGTGGTAAATCAACTCTAGGTCGTATGTTAACTATGATTGAAACACCAACCAGTGGTAGCTTGGCACATCTAGGTGAAGACTTACTAACCTTAACGAAAGATGCTCAAAAGAAACTTCGCCAGAAGATCCAGATCATCTTTCAGAATCCTTATGGTTCTTTGAATCCACGTAAGAAAATTGGCGCAATTTTGGAAGAACCTTTGGTTATTAACACCAATTTGTCAAAAGCAGAGCGTAAAGAAAAAGCCGTCTCTATTATGGAGAAGGTTGGCTTGAAGGCAGAACATTATGATCGCTATCCACACATGTTCTCTGGTGGCCAACGTCAGCGGATTGCCATCGCTCGCGGCTTGATGCTGGATCCAAATGTCATCGTCGCGGATGAGCCAGTCTCAGCGCTCGACGTATCCGTTCAGGCGCAGGTTTTAAACTTGATGATGGACTTGCAAGAAGAATTTGGTCTGAGTTATGTGTTCATTTCCCATGACCTGTCCGTAGTTGAGCACATCGCCGACGATGTTATGGTGATGTACCTCGGTAAAGTAGTGGAACAAGGCACTCGAGAACAATTGTTTAATAATCCTCAGCACCCTTACACCTTAGCTTTGCTGTCTAGTACACCTCAACTCTCGCCAGAGAAACGTCGGACACGAATTAAGTTAGAGGGTGAACTACCGTCACCACTGAACCCACCATCTGGATGTGCTTTTCACGGTCGTTGCAGTTATGCCAATGATCGCTGTAAGAGCGAAACACCAGCATTGAGATTAGACAATAGTGACAGCCAAGAACAAGGCCACCTAATTGCATGTCATGCAGTAGAAGAAAATCGTATAGAGAACTACACGCAGAGTGTTGCTTAGACAGAATTGCTCACAGAGAGCTTTTTAGCGTCCGCAAGGGCGCTTTTTTTCGCCTCAATTTAACCCTCTCTCATCACAAACAAAAAAGGTGAGAAAGAAAGCCATTTCAAATGGTCTATCTTACCTCACCTTTTTTCATTGATCTTTTTTGGAGATCAATTAGCTTTCAACAGAAGCTTCTTTCTTCTTATTAAATCTAAGCGCCGTGTATACAGAGAAAGCAGTTAGCACTAAAAAGAACAGAGCAATCGGTCTTTCGTATAAGAATGACCATGAACCTTCATACAAAAGCAGTGATTTTCTTAAGTTCGTTTCTGCCATCGGTCCAAGAATCATACCAATCAAAATAGGTGACAGTGGCACGCTAAATTTAATCAGTGTAAAGCCTAATAATCCGAAGAACACCGCAACACCAATATCAAACATAGAGTTGTTGATTGCGTATGCACCGATGATCGACAAGAACATGATGATAGGAATCATCAACATTCTTGGGATTTCAATGATTTTGCAGAAGAAGCGAATACCGATTAAGCCAACCAGTAGCATCACGACGTTAGCCACAAGCATGGAGCTAAAGATTCCGTATACAAGGTCTGGGCTGTAAGTGAACAGCAAAGGACCTGGGCTCAAACCTTGAATAACAAGCGCACCAAGTAATACTGCTGTTACCGCATCACCAGGAACCCCTAAAGTAAGCAAAGGAACCAATGCACCGCCCGTTACACCGTTGTTACCCGCTTCAGCAGCACTTAAGCCTTTAATAGAGCCTTTACCAAACTCTTCAGGATTCTTAGAAGAACGCTTCGCTTCGTTGTAACAAACGAAAGAGGAAATATCCGCACCGGCACCAGGAATACTGCCAATCATTGTACCGATAACACCACTCTTCACCGCCGTTGGCGTGATTTCTTTTAAGTCCTTTCTGCTCAGCATTTTCAAGCTGAAACTGCGCAGCACATGCTTCTTATCGTTAACAATAGTCTCGAGCTGTGACAAGGCTTCTGACAAGGCAAATAAACCAATCAGCACAGGAATGATGTTAATGCCGCTGTACAAGTCCAAAACGTCAAACGTGAAACGTGGCACACTGTTAATTGGATCAAGACCAATGGTAGAAATTAGCAAACCAATCGTACCGGCTAACAAACCTTTCAATAGGTTGTTACCCGAAATACTGGAAATGATCGTCAAACCAAAGAGAGCGAGAGCAAAATATTCAGGCGCATTAAACTTCAATGCGAAGCCCGCCAAGATAGGCGCAAAGGCAATCAGAATGATAGTACTGATTAAACCACCAGCAAAAGAAGAAACAGCTGAAATACTTAAGGCTCTGGCCGCTTGACCATTCTTGGTCAAGGTGTAGCCGTCTAATACACTGGCAGCGGAAGCTGGCGTACCTGGTGTATTAAGAAGTATCGCCGCGATAGATCCGCCGTAAATCCCACCAATATAAACACCGATCAGCATAACAAGCGCTGGTGTAGAGTCCATGCCAAATGTAAATGGAAGCAATATCGCTACTCCCATTGTGGCTGTTAAACCAGGCATAGCGCCGAGGATGATTCCCCCTACAACACCAAATATTAGAATAGGTAAAACATCAAAGCTTAAAGCTGTTAAAAGCCCATTGAGTAAATGTTCAATCATAAATTAGCCCTGTAATAAGCCCTTCAGGGAGAGCAACATAAAACACGTTCGCAAAAACATAATAAATGACACAGGTGAACACAAAGCCCGTGACGTAGTACCAAACATTTTTACTTCTAAAGAAAACTAGATAAGCGAGAAAAGCAATCAAAGTAGAAGGAAGATAACCGAGCAGGTAAATCAAAACGGCGTAGCCGATAATGAAAATGGCACCAAATATTGAGTACTTACTAAAAACGGCCGTATTTTCAGATGCTTTATTTCGTTTAAGAAGCTCGCCAGCAATCAGACACAAACAAATAATTATTTGTATAACCGCAATGGCACTTGGGAAAAATTTGGAACTAACACTGGAGTCTTGGAAGCTAGGGGATGGAAACTGGCTGGCAAAAAACAAAAAGACAGCGCTCACAATAATAATTACTATCGGAAAAACAAGGTTTTTACCATTCATATCAATAACCTAATTAGTAAAAAAGTGCCCCTAAATAATTTAGGGGCACTTTATCGTTCATTGCAACTTACTGATTAATTAGAACGCCAAGGTTCTTAGTATCTTGAGCAACAAATTCAGTGAACTCTTTTGCGTTCAAGTTATGAATAGTCATAGCGCCCTTTTTCATGAACTCGACAAACTCAGGAGATGCCATTGCTTTATCAAACGCAGCACCTAGAATTTCAACGATTTCATCTGGTGTCTTTTTAGGAACACCAAGTCCACGCCAAGTACCTGTAGATACGTCAACACCTTGCTCTTTCAACGTTGGTACGTTTGGAAGGAAAGCAATACGCTCTTCTGACATGATACCAAGCGCTTTCAATTGACCCGCTTGAATTTGAGAAAGAGCTTCACCAGGCGTCACCATAGTTACAGCTGTGTGACCACCAAGAACGGCTGGAATCGCTTCAGATGAACCGTTGTAAGGAATCGCATTCAGCTTGATATTTTGGCTGTTTTCTAGCGCCATCAAGTAGAAGTTTGGCTTCGCTGTAGAAGCAAACTTTAAGCTACCGTTTTGTTTTTTCGCTTCAGCGATCAAGTCATTGATGTTGTTGAATGGGCTGTCTTTACTAACAAGAACAACAGCTGGATCTAAGTTAACCATACGAATCAGTTTGAAATCGTCTGCGTCATTTTGCATTAGACCCATTTGAGGTAGAGAAGCAATCTCACGCGTAACAACAGTAACTGTGTAACCGTCTGGACGTTGCTGAGCACCGAAGCTCATACCAACAGCACCAGAACCACCAGTTCTGTTCATTACAATGATATTCTCACCTAGAATGTCTTTAGTAGAGTTCGCGATTGCGCGACCTACGGAATCGGTACCACCGCCTGGGCTAAATGGAACAACAAGTCGGATTGTCTTAGAAGGGTAGTCAGCAGCAGAAACACTTGCAGCAAATGCAACGGCAGCAACCATTAGGGTATTTTTTATAATTTTTTTCATATTGATGACACCTATTATTTTAATTTTGATTTCGGTTTTTTACTCAATCAGCCTCTAAGTGCATGATATTTATACTAATAACTTTCAGACTAATAGATAAAGCCTACTATTTATTAGGTGATTCCTTCCCAACCTCAATAAATACCGCGCTTAAGAATAGACGAGCTAAACTTAAAAACAAGCTTATCACTTCAAGTTATGAGTAATGATTTAGAACCTCTCCGGAGGCTATTTATCAAACTCAGCAAACCAATATTCGTAATACAATAATATATAAAATTCATAATGCAAGTCATGCTTACAAAATTCATAATTTAGTAACCTTCTGCACCATATATAAAAAAGTACCTGTTTCTATATAAAAAAACACCATCTAAAGGTGCTAGATGGTGTTTTTTGATCAACAACGGCCTACCAAGCTCTATTAACTAAAGCTATTTACTCTTTGAATGAAATAGAAGCAAGAATACGGCGATCGCCTTCAAACGGCTGACGAGCATGAAGTACTGTGTGATTGTTGATCCACAATACATCGCCATCTTTCCATTTAAAATTCACACATTGCTCATCCATAGCAGACACCAGCTTATTAAGCAGTTCTTCATCCATGAATTCGCCATTCGCTGTAGCAACCGCTTTTTTACCTTCATTACGGCTGTCATTCCAACCGGTAAACACAGCCACAATGGAATTAAAGAAAACCTTCTGTTGAGTTTCCTCATCATAACGAATGGCAGGAAGCACGCGAGTTTCCGTGCGAACATTACCGTTATCTAACCATTCCCAAGTCATTCCCGCTTCACGCATTTTTTCTTCTGCTTCTTCACGAGTTTGCACTAAGAAAGTATCTTTCCAAGAACGACCAATCGCAGACGTTGTGTCTGTGACTTCAGGCATCACGCGAATATAGCGCACGCCTTGGTCTTCAATTTTTTTCGCAAATTCAGGAGCAATGTCGAAGAAGGTCTTGCAGATCTCTCCCGAATGCAAAATAGACGTTGCGCCGCCTTTCTCTGCCGCTGTCTCACAATAGAAAAAGATATAACCAGGAGGCGTTGGTACTTGTGCCATCTCGTGGTGAAAAGGAATTTTTTCTGAAGCAGGAGACTCATTCGCCGTCACAATACGAGATTCTGTCACCTGTGAACGCGGTGCCGCGCCACCAACATAAGGCATGTTTTTGTAATTCGTCTCGTTAAGCATTTGCTCAAAGTCGTCAGAATTAGCAATTGGAAAATCTCGGAACAAAACCGCGCCATGCTTAATCAGTTTTTCATGCAATTCCGCTTTGTTCTCTTCGACCCAATGAAAGAAGGTAGACGCATCCTTTTTCACTTCGTCATTGTGAGGCGTTACTAGCAAAGGAAAATCCAACCCATTTACTTGTTTTTGTTCTTCTAGTTTGGAAATTACGACACTCATTATTTACTCCTAATGAAAGTAATAGTGTTTAATAAATCTCTACCATCAAGTGAATCAATAGTAGATGAATTCTTAAGTCACTCTAATCTGATTCAACCAACAAGTAAATCAATAGTGAATGAATTTGAATTGAAAGATCCCACAAAATCATTTAAGCCATTGATTTACTTTGCTTATATTTTTTAAAAAAATTTATTCAGAAAAGCTAAAACCTTCATCTGTCAAAGAAATAGCCTGCCCCATTTTTGAGGAATGTTGAGCAGCTAAACCAATCACAACCGCTTTCAAACCGTCTTCAAGAGAAACATCCACGGGCGCACCTTCTGTGATGGCTTTGAAGAAACCAAGATGTTGATAAAAAGTGGAGCCATTATGATCACCAGCATCCAACAACTTATCGTCTACAGGAATGTCTGCCTCAATCGGCCCTTTAGGAGCACGTGGGCTTAATACGACTTTAGGAATAGGTGCAGGACCTAAAGTTTCTGTTGGCCAAAAACGGCCAGGGCCTGGCACAAAGCACTCGAGTTTCGCATCTGAGCCAATGGCACAAATTTCTTCTTGGTAGCGCGAACCTTCTGCGAACATATTGAGATCCAAACAAGCACGCTGGCCATTTTCAAAGTCCGCGATCACAAACGCATTATCAATGATATCAGGCGTTTGTCCGTCATAACTTTCATCAAGGTGATTACAGTCTTGTCCAGTGGATGCATAAACACGCTTCACTTCGCTCTTTGTTAGCAAACGCATTAGATCAAAGAAGTGACAGCATTTTTCAACTAGAGTACCGCCCGTTTTACTGTTAAAACGATTCCAATCATCCACTTTTTCTAAGAATGGAAAACGATGCTCTCGAATATTCAGCATGGTGAATTTGCCAATATCGCCATTTACAATTTGCTTTCTAAATTGAGCAACAGGCGGCATGTAACGATATTCCATCGCAACCCAAATTGGTGCTGGGTGCTTCGCGGCAGCAGCTCGAATGTTGGCAACTTGCTCTAGGCTGGTAACGACTGGCTTTTCAACAAGAATTGGCAGTGTGGTTTGCTCAAACAACTGTAATAGCTGATCGGCATGTTGGTAGTTTGGTGTTGTGATAACAAGGGCTTCAAGCTCAAGGCTAGCATTCAGCATGTCATCCAGATGATTGAAGAAATGCGCATCAGGGACCAATTCCGCACAACGTTTTTGCATTTCTTTATTTGGCTCTGTGATTGCAACCACCTCAGCGCCGTCAATAAGCGCAAGGTTTCTCAAATGCTCTTGTCCCATCATTCCACAGCCAAGAATGCCATAGCGAACACGCTTTTCCATATCTAACCTCTTGTTTTTATTTATGTTAGTTTTGTTTTTTTAAATTGTTTTTTTAATGCCAACGTGCAACATATCGACATTTGCTTGGGTCATACCAAGTAAATGAAAATTCCTCGACCTTGCCTTCGTTCGACCAACTACGACGATGCACCTTCGGCATGATGGCTTTATTTTCTAAGCCCAACGCCTCAGAAACCCATTCAGGCGCCTCGCCACAATCCACTTCGTCTTCTACTCGGCTAATCCAAAAAGAAAATTGCTCTCGGTAATGAAGGTAAAGGGATTCATGTAGATCTTTTGGTTTGAGCTTTGGGTCATGATCATGACGGAACCAAATCTGCTCCATCGCAACCAGTTCTCGGTTCAAATATCTTGCCCGCTTAACACACCAGAGCTTTCCATCACTTTCAACTTTTAACTGCTGTTTAACAAAGGCGTCATCATCGACCGTAACAGACAAAATATCCGCTGTAGGAATTCCGCCGCCTGTGAGAGTTTCTAAGTGAAAGAACTGATAAACAGCACGTCCACTTGGCGCTCGTTTCACATAGTTTCCCGAGCCTTGTCTACGCTCTAATAAACCATCCTCTTCAAGCTTTTTTAAAGCTTTCCGCAATGTCCCAATGGCGACTCCAAGCGTCGTGGCTAACTCAGCTTCAATAGGCAAGCGATCACCAGGAAGCCATTGCCCTGCCGCAATTTCTCTGTTCAACAGTTCACTGATCTGAATAAACAAAGGCAATTGCTTCGCTTGCTTCTTTTTTTCCAAGTGTTGTTTTTCCACTCTGTCTCCTGAGCTTTCTTGCTAATCATTCGCATTTGAAACACCTGATTTTTCTATTGTTAGGCTTATTTTTTCATTTAGCGATACTTTTCACAAAAATTCATTCACCATTGATTTACATCATTAGAATACACTGATAATGTGAATATACAACTACTGGTATTAACAACGACATCTCTCAGTTGAGCCAGTAAATCAAAACAATAATAAGATACAGACAACCTCCATCAAAAAATGAAGGTTACAGTCTTAGGGAAAATACAATGCAAATGATTCAACTCGGAAAATCAGACGTACAACTAAGCCGTTTAGTTTATGGAGTGTGGCGTCTTGCGGATGCAGCAGATGTTTCAACACAGCACGTTCGAGAAAAAATTGATTTGTGCCTAGATCAAGGCATCACGTCTTTTGACCACGCCGATATTTACGGTGATTACGAATGTGAGCAACTATTTGGTCAAGCGCTTGCTCAAGACCCTTCTTTACGCTCTAAAATGCAACTTATTTCCAAATGCGACATCGGGCTTATCTCAGATAAATTCCCAGCTCGTCGTGTGAAGCTTTACGATACAAGTGCTGCATACATTAATGCGAGCGTTGAAAAGAGCTTACAAAACCTTTCTACAGATTACCTAGATCTGCTCCTCATTCACCGTCCAGACCCACTCATGAACGCAGCCGAAACAGGCGCAGCGCTTGATGCTTTGATCGACAGCGGTAAAGTTCGCGCGGTTGGTGTATCTAACTTCGAAGTTTGGGATTGGCGCTTACTGCAAAACAACATGAAGCATCCTTTGGTCGTCAATCAGGTGGAAATGAGCCTGTTAGAAAGAAATGCGTTCACCAATGGAAATTTAAGTGCAATGCAACTGGATTCACTCACACCAATGGCGTGGTCACCACTTGCTGGCGGCGCATTGTTTGCCGACACACCAGAAACTCGTCGCTTAGCGCCATTATTTGAACGCCTAGCCAAAGAACAAGGCGCATCATCTGATCATGTTGCACTTGCTTGGTTATTGGCGCACCCTGCAAATATTCTGCCTGTTGTCGGAACAAACAATACGCAGCGCATTAAAGACTTGTCTAAAATCTTAGACATCTCGATAGACCGTGAAACTTGGTTCGAACTTTGGACTGCCGCTGCAGGCCAAGAAGTGCCTTAATTCGTTACCCTTTAAACGAGAAAAAATAATAACAATGTTTATTGAGGGAGTAGAAAATGGTCATTCTTAGAACATTGGTTACTGGCATAGCGACCATCAACTTTTTGTTAAGCCGTATCGGCCGAAGTGTTGCTTGGGTGTTAGTAGCGGCAATGATTTCTGTGATCTTGCTGCAGGTGTTTTGCCGCTACGTTATTGGCGACGCACTGCCTTGGCCAGAAGAAGCCGCAAGAGCGCTGATGATTTGGATGATGGCGATGGTTTCTGGTGAAGCCTATCGCCGCGGTTCTTTCGTTGCTATCGATATGTTTTTACAGGCCTTGCCTGAAAAGGCTTCTAGCTTATTGAAGTTGGTTTTATTGTTGATGGCTGGCATCGCATTAGTGAAGCTGACATCAATGGGAATAGACTTCTTTGAACGTGGCTTTCGTAGCCGCGCTGCTTCTATTCATATTTCTCGTGCTTGGATTTATCTGGCGATGCCTGTGTGCTTTTTCACTATGTTACTGGTCAATATTGAACTCTGCTTACGCGAGTTGGGTTGCTTCTTGGGACATAAAAAAGAGTTTCAGATTGCTATGGAAGTTCGTGCCGATGCGAATCCAGACTAACCTCTGAGGTTTGCGAATTGCCTCGCATCTTAAACAGCAAGGCAGAAAATAATAATAAAAAAGAGAGACGAAAATATGCTAGCTCTATTTTTACCTTTATTCCTCGTTCTGTTACTGGTTGGTATGCCCGTATTCTTTGCCATGCTTATGGCGCCGGGTTTGATGCTTTATGCCACCGGAATGGAACGTGATGTCGGCTTGTTGTTTCGTAATATTTATAACGGAATTGACTCCTTTCCATTGATGGCGATCCCTTTTTTCATGCTCGCAGGTGAGCTGATGAACCGTGGTGGCATCACCATGAATCTGGTCCAATTTTCCCAATCATTTATCGGTCACGTTCGCGGTGGTTTGGCTCACGTAAATATTATGTCGAGCATGTTGTTTGCGGGTTTATCTGGCTCTGCCGTTGCGGATACGTCTGCAATCGGTTCTATGATGATTCCTGCGATGGAAAAGAATGGTTATAGCCGAAAATTCGCCGCGGCAATTACGGCAGCGTCATCGGTCATTGGCCCAATCATTCCACCGTCTGGCATTATGATTATTTATGCCTACACAATGGAAGTGTCTGTCGCCGCCTTATTTGCAGCCGGCATTGTGCCAGGTATATTAATCGGTGTTGGCTTAATGGCCATGGTTGCCTTAATGGCGAAGAAGTACGACTTCCCTGTTGCTGGCCCTAAATCCACTTGGACAGAGCGCGGCCAAGCAACTAAAAATGCCATCTTCCCTTTGTTTGCCCCGGTTATCATTTTAGGTGGCATCATTGGCGGTATCTTCACACCGACTGAAGCTTCTGCTGTCGCTACCGCTTATGCGCTGATTATCAGTGTCTGGGTAATGAAGACAGTTAAGCTAAGAGACTTGCCGCATATTTTCATCAAAGGCGCGCAAGCATCCGCTGTGGTGCTTCTGTTAGTAGGTTCGGCGATTGCATTTAAGACGGTTGTTAGTTTGTCGCATAGTGCAGAAATTCTAGCGAACTGGGTACTGACGATCAGTGAAAACCCATTGATGTTGTTGTTCTTGATCAACATTCTATTGTTCGTAGTTGGTATGTTCTTGGATGCGGGCCCAGCCATCATTATTTTGGGGCCTATCTTAGGGCCTATCTTTATCAACATTGGCGTTGACCCAATTCATTTTGCCATCATTATGAGTGTTAACTTGACGGTCGGCCTAGCAACACCGCCCATGGGGCTGGTGCTCTTTGTCGCCTCCAGTGTCTCTGGCGAACGTATCGAAAGCATCTCTAAAGCGATATTGCCATTCTTGGCAGTGGAAGTGGCAGTGATCTTTTTGATTACCTTTTTCCCATCTCTATCCATGACGTTACCGAGACTGCTCGGTCTGGTATCTGGATAGTTTGAAATGCAAAGAAAAACCATAAAAGAGGATTTTTTCATGTTCACAAAAACAAAAATAAATAGTGTGATTGCAGCAGGTTTTATTGGCGCAAGCATCATGCTTGGCAATGTCGCTCAGGCAGCTGAGTTTAATATTCGTGCGGTTGCAAACTCAAATGAAAACGATGAAGACTATGATGGCTTGGTCGTCTTTAAAGACTTCGTAGAAGCTCATTCTAATGGCGAAATCGCTGTCGACATCTTTATGGGCACTCAGCTTTGCGGCAACGGTGTAGAGTGTCTTGAAGCCCTAGAAGACGGTGCCATTGATATCTACATTTCTACGTCAGGTGGCGCTTCCGCTATGTATCCTTACGTACAAGTTTTGGATCTGCCTTATGTTCTGCGTGATGACCGCATTGCAGAAGAAGTGTTCACTGGCGACTTTACTCGCGAGTTGCGCAAGCAAATCCTAGAAGACTCAGACAATGTTGTTCGCCTAATGGCTATAGGTAACACAGGCGGCTGGCGTAACTTTGCCAACACCAAGCGTACCGTTAAATCTCCTGAAGATTTGGAAGGTTTGAAAATCCGTACCGTGGTTTCAGACTTACCTCAAGAATTGGTTCGCTCTTTGGGTGCTAGTCCAACGCCAATTCCATGGGGAGATCTTTTCACCTCTTTCCAAACAGGTGTCGTTGAAGGTTCTAAAAACGGTATCACGGATATTATGGGCATGAAGTTCACAGACGCTGGCCTAAAATATGTGACACTTGATGGCCATGCTTACATGTCTGCTTTGTGGTACATGAATAACGATACTTTCTTAGATATGCCTGAAGAACTTCGCCGTGTTGTTGTCGATGGGTTCTCTGCGCTACAGCAAGCAACCTTTGCTTCTCCAAAACGTAAATCAATTGCGGCGTATGAAGCTTTTAACAAAGCTGGCGGTGATTTATACGTTCCAACGCCAGAAGAAAAGGCACAGTTCGCTAAAGCGGCTGAACCTGTATACAGCTGGTTTAAAGAAAGCATTGAAGACGGTGACAAGTGGTTTAACTTGTTGAGTGATGCAGCGAAACAAGCAGAACAAAAAGTAGAAGCTGAATACGAGTCTGATTTACATTAATTAGATTGTTCAGCACAAACAAAAAAGAGACGGCTTGCCGTCTCTTTTTTTATGTCTGTTTTCCAATATCAAGGACGATAATGCTTTTGCAGCCCCATCAGAAAATTACGCAAGATTTGATCTTTGCATTCACAATAGTGGCGATTATCTGGCTTACGAAAAAAGGAGCTAAGCTCATGTTTACTCAGGTTAAATTCAGCCAATGACATGATATCTAGAATCGCTTCAGCTTGAAGATTCAAAGCAATACGCAATTTCATAAAAATAGCGTTATTTGTTAAACGCGTTTCCGGAATAGGTTGAGGGCCTTCTCGCTTACCACGTTTGGTATTAATGAAACCGTTAAGAAAGCTCGCCATTTCGACATCGATCATCTCAACATAGCCAGCATCCTCTTCTTTCTTTAACCAAGCCGAAACCTGAGTTTGAGATACAGAAGAATCTGCCGCAGAAAATATCTCCACGATCGCTAATTCTTTTAAGTCAAAGGTGTAGCGAAGGCGTCGTAGAACATCGTTGTTATTCAAAATGGATTCCTAGTGTTAGGGTTAGCGCCATCAATATAATGGGCTTAAAGATTCATAAGGCGCCAGTTTAACAGATGAGACATTTGATTACTGTGATTAAAACCATCGCGAGAATAATGGAGACCTAAACATAAAAAAACGCGCATCTTCTGAAGAAGTCTGCGCGTTTTTAATATCAGCTCATGTCGTTAGCGTTTTTTCGGCTGGCGTCCATGATAAATAGCGAAGCCTTTATCTCGGAAAAGACGAGTATGTGAACCCAGCGCCGCATCCAAAATCGGCGGATATCGCAAAAAGTCATTCGCCACAACAAACAGTTCACCGTTCAAGGTTAAATGCTGCTTAACCGTCATGAAAAAGCTTTCTGCAATACTGTAATCCGTATTGATTCCAGTATGGAAAGGCGGATTTGTTACAACGTAATTAAATCGACCTTTCACTTCATCTAGCCCGTTTGAAGCCAACGTTGTCAGAGCATCGCTGGCTTGGTTGGCTGCGAAAGTTAGCTCGGTTGCTTTGAGAGCCAATGCACTGTCATCCAACGCCGTGATGCGCGCGCCAGTTTTGTTGTATAACCAAAGCGCGATAATGCCATCGCCACAGCCAAAGTCGAGAATTCGAGCATTGGCGGCATCGCTCATAAAACGATGTTCGTTTAACTGCTTCAATAATAGCTCTGTTCCTTTATCCAGTTTCCCGTGACCAAATACACCAGGTAAACTGCATAAAGTAAGAGTCTGTCCTGCTACTTCTTGTTGCCAAGAGACAATCCAATCTTCAAATACAAAAGGCTTTGCTGGGCGACGTTTGTAGCCCGCATAAAGCAAACAATGTTTCGCACTGTCTAGCTTACCAACCTCATCTAAACCTGCTTCTAAACGCTTGGCGGAGGATTTGACGCCACTTTTATTGTCACCCACTAACCAAATTTGCCCGCCGTCCTTTAGAAGCGGCAAAACTGCAGCCAATAAATAATCCAACAAATCTTTGGCTTTAGGCTGATAAACAATGATGTAGTCGAAGTCTGTGCCATTTTCAGTAGTCCATTGCTCAGACAACAGCAGTTTTTCTTCCGCAAAACCAACACGATCTAGTGCATCGTAAGAAGTTTTAGATTGGCACCAAGCATACACATCGGCCTGCCGACTGATATCCAAAGGATAAGTGTCTTCTGGGTTGGCAAACAAAACCTTGCCTGAGAGTTCATTTTCATTACGTGCCAGCAATTGGCTCGTTGAGTTAAGATTCATAAGTTACAGATAGCTCTTTTATAGAAAGGGTGGTTACAGGCGCTAATAAAGTATTTAAACGCTCTGTCTCAATATCAGGTTGTACTCTCGGATAACGTGGCGCTTTTCTGTCATTCAATAAAGGTGATGTCCAACCCTTCGTCAACATCAAAAAATCTTGAGTGAAAGCATCACCATACTCTAGGCAACCAGACAAAATAACATCAAGGTAACTCAGCGTTATAGGGCAACCTTGAGTTGGTTCAACAATATCGTCCGTATAATAAATCCAGTAGGTTCCTTCCGGTAAAGGCGTGGTTTGATAAGCGCTTAACTGATCCGTTTGGATCATTGCTCGGTGATAACCTCGTTCACGCTCATCAAACAAAGGAAACTGATCAAAAGGCACTTCAACCAGCACACCGTTACAGGCTTTATCTGACGCTTTAATGACAGCGACCGAGCTCATACCAAACTCATCACTCATGACCGACCAATGACGCTCAAAGCCATGCAATTTAACTGGCCAAACCTGACCTGTTTCACCGGTTTTCGCACGACTTTCGCTACTAATCAGACTGCCGTAGCCTAAAATAAAATGTCGATCTGATGAGCTCATATTAGCCTCCAAGCAAGCTGTCATTCATGGAACAATTAGAATGACACGCATGATAGCCTTTGCCCTTAGGCAGTGCCAGCTCAGTTTCTCTTTTACAGCACGAGCAGATTCTATTGATTAGTAGCACAAACAAAGGATTTGGCATCACGGTAGTTACCGCTCTGATATTTGGCGTAAGACGGATAAGGACACAAGGGACGAGTTAACCCTGCCATACGAGATGTAATTTCTGGATTGTCCAACCGAGTTGCGGCAATAACGTCTTGTGGTGCCTTTTGTCTTTCCACCCAATCCATCAAAGGTCGCAGCATATTAAACTGATCTGTCGAGGCACCACCTTGGCCATGAGGCATACCAGGAATGCGATAAAACTTCACGAATTCATCTGCTTGGCCACTCAAGCCAAAATCTAAGAAGTCATACCATCTAACTGTATCCTTAACTGAAAAAACAGGATCACTGTTGCCATGAAATACCATCATTTTGCCGCCATTCTGCTTAAAGCCTGTTAATTTAGGCTTTGCTGCATCCGGAGGCGTCATTAATGTCATGGCAGAATCTGTAAACTCACTATTCGTGGCATATATTTTAGGGGCGTCTCGATCAAAGTCGAACGCCAATAAATATTCTTTTAGGGAAAATACATCGCCTTTAATTTCAGCATAAGGCGTAGTGTATAAATGCGCTAATGATGCACCGCCTTTTACCAAACCTGCAGATTGATAGTTCCAAGCTGAAACATCACTTTTTACTTTCCATGCACGCCAATTATCCGAACGGATACCGGAGTCATAAACCCAGCTAGTGTATAAAGCTTGGTTCTTTGAATTGTGTGGCCCTTGATGCATTTTCATAAGCGCAGAGACTTTTGCTAAAGACAAGCAGTCTCGGTCAAAATTGCTTTTGCACACTAAAGCGGTTGGTTTAAACACTTGCTGACAAGCTTCAGAGGCAAAAATCATGTCGTCGTTTATGCCGTCCAAACCATCACACGCGTTCAAAATATGTTGAGCGAAGAAGTCGAGGTCACGCTGTGTTAAAGATTGGCTGATGTCGTCGTTAACTCGATGCAGAGCTTGAACATCCCACGCGTGCTGTAATGCCGCTCGTGGGGCATTAAAACCGGGAGAGCCAACTAACAAGCCATTAAACATATTGGGAAAACGAGTTGCCGCGATCATGGCTAAGCGCCCACCGTTCGACTGCCCGATGCCATATGAATATCGAATAGGCTTCTCATAATAAAGCTCAACTAAAAAACGGGCGACGGGGTTTAATTGTTCCACCGCTTCGTATGCATAGTTACGACGTGCTTGAGGGTTGTGAGCAAAGGCCACTGTTGAAGCAAGGCCCGCTTCAGGATACGCGCTGGCATCATGGCCGCCATCACTAGAAACAACAGCAAAGCCTTGGTTGATTGCATATTCAGAAGGTAAAAGCCCAGTGATTACCCCCAATGCAGGTTTTACTTCACCACCATAGCCACTATTAAATTGGTAAGCAAAACGTCCTTGCCAAAAATCAGGGAGTCGCAACTCAAACTTGATTGAATAGAACCTGCCATCTTTTCCTAAATACTGAGACATCACGCCCGAAGCCAAACAATAAGGGCTGCGGACTTCTTTATCAGAGCGATGCATGGCACTTTTAATCTCAACGCCTTCAAGCCCATGAGTTAATAATGCTTGGCAACGGAGTTCATCAGCATAAACGGGGCTGGCTCCAAAAATAAAAGCTACGCTGGCCATGATTGCCGAGCTTAAAAGCGTTTTCATTTACATCGTCCTTTTTGGTTTGAGTGTCGAATCCAACTCATTTTTTGAAATAATCGCAAAAGTTTCCAGTAAATACTTCCACGTAAGATTCAACAAGCAGACAATCAAAATAACGAATAATGAGATAAATAGAAAGTTTCGTTAAAGCGGAAAACGAAATAAAAAAGAATACCTTAGCTCAAAGCATGGATGACATTTTATTAATAAGCCCGTTTTGCGATAATGCCGTTTAAATTAATTCATTCGAGCTTCTTTATGCTTATAAAAAATAAGTCACTCTTCATCAAACTTTTAGCCTGCGCATTACTTCCGGTATTTACCTTGATCATTATTTTAGGGCTACAAAAAGCCCCTTCTTTTGATGCTGTTTCGGGGGAATCATACGATTGGAAAAGTGATAAATGGACTCTGATTAATTACTTTGCAGAATGGTGTAGCCCTTGCTTGGAAGAACTTCCTGAACTGAATGAGCTAGCATTGGAAGGCGAGTTACGCGTTTTTGGAATCAGTTACGACAGCTTGTCTGACCAAGAAATTAAAGGATTGATTAATCGTTATAACATCCAGTTTCCTGTATTAAAGACTTCCTCTCTGGAGTCTTTGCCAGTCTCAATTCCTGCGGTGCTACCAACAACTTATATTCTTTCCCCAAATGGAGAGATTGTTGATGTCCTACACGGAAAAGTCACAATAGAAGGGATTAAAAATTTGATCGCTAAGCATGAGAAAGCTGAATAAGCTTTCTCATGCTTCTCAATTACTTAGCCGCTTTTCGCGGATCGATAATATCGAATTTAAACGCTTGTGAAGTGCCATCATCGTATTTCAATACGATCTTAGCTTGCTCACCATGCTTAACACGCTGCTTAAGGCCAATTAGCATGATGTGATAGCCGTTTGGCGCAAAACGAACAGACTCTCCTGCATCGACATCAATGTACTTTTCATGGCGCATAATCATTCGATCACCGTCCATTCTATGACTATGCAATTCCGCAAATTCCGCTACATCTGTCTCAACACCAACAATGCGAACATCATCTTTTGTTAAGTTTTCAACAAGCATGTAAGCAGCGGTGTTGTCGCTACCAGGAATATTGGCTTTTAGGTTTGTTCTGCTGATTTCTAATTGGGCAGAAAAAGCGAATGGGGTAACTGCCATCAAAATGGCTGCGATTGTTTTTTTCATAATGCTTTCCTTTTAAATGCCACTGTGGCGTCGAGTCACTAAGCATTCTGAACCAGACTTGATGCTTGTTAATGTCGCATTTCTTGTAAGACGCTCTTTATGACGTAAGAAGAAACTGTCTTTGCTTAATCGACCAACGTATTCCCACTTCTTAAAAACTTGTTCACGAACGGCTAAACAAGTTTCAGGTAGTGCAAACACTTCTTGGTAAGACACTTCACATTCGCCATTTACCATAGGTGCCGCATTAAACTGCACCTGAGCATCTTGGTCGTTATAGGAAATAACACCAATGACAGTGAATGGATATTTATTCGCATGATGCTTAGGCTGATCCACATAAAGTCTGTGTTCATTTTTGCCAATCAGCTCATCGGCGATAGCGATTAAAGGCTGTTTGCATTGTTCGATTTCATGCTCCTCCGCTATAACAGACATAGAGGTTTCTGCATGTGCATTTAGGGATACAGTGAACAAAGAAATAGTACTAAAGATCAAAAACAAATGACGGGTAATATACATAACACATCCTTTCATTTAGGTGTGACAATGGATAGAAAGTTAGGAAGAAGTGCTTTCCATATTTTGAAGCTGCTTGATTCGAGCAGCCAGCTCACTCGGAGTCGTACTATGGCTCATTGTTGTAAACAATTTGCCTTGCTTATCGATCATATAAAAGCGAGATGAGTGATCTACAGTGTAGCCAAGTGCAGAGCCTTCAAGGTCTGTTAATTCGAAAAACACACCGTAATCAGAGGTAACTTTATCGATTTCTTCTTTTGTTCCAGTCAGCGCCAAAAGATCATTGTCGTAATAGTCACCAAAGTCATAGAGATCCTCTAAAGAGTCTCTCTCTGGGTCAACACTAATAAATAAGAACTGAACATTGTCTCGTTCTTCATCAGTCAGTTGTTTGTAGGCGGCTTGAACAACGCCAATAGAAGCAGGACATGCTTCAGTGCAACTTAAGAATCCAAAATACACAACGCCCACTTTGCCTTCGATATCAGACAGTGAAAAGGGGCCTTGCTTTGTTTCCAAAGTAAAAGGTCCGCCTAATTCACTCAGTGGTTTGTATTTCTCTCCAATCGGACGAGTCGTTGTTGCCACATAGAAAACAATGATAGAGATAGAGAGAAAAAGAGCCGCGAAGACTGAGATTTTTACGATTTTGGATTCATTCATGATTGCACTGCCAGTTGAGAAGGTTGCAATGAAGCAACCTCTACTTGTCCATGATTCACATAATCAACCGAGATCAGAACGCTAAATACCGTGATGATAAGAATAGAAAAGACGAATAACTTTCTTCCCCAAGCTTGTTCATTTTCCACGTTATAGCCAACCTTAACGAGGTAAATCCAATACAGACTCATTAGGCTGACAACCAATGCGTAGACCACTCCTACAAAGCCTCTTTCAAACAGCATCAAAGCCGCCACAGCGAAGCCTACGATGTAAACATACATATGATATCTGGCTGTTTGTACGCTGTATTTCACAGGTAAGACAGGAATATTCGCCGCTTTATAGTCTTCAAAACGACAAATAGCGATGGCATAAGAATGAGGAATTTGCCAAAAGCAAAAGGTCAACAACAAGATAGCAGCACCGATATCAAAACCGTTACTGATACTGACGTAACCCATCACCGGAGGACAAGCACCCGATAAGCTACCAACAAGCGTTCCGTATACAGAGTTACGTTTATACTTAAGAGTATACAAACCAACGTAAACTAGAATTCCGATAACACCGAATAGCACAGCATGCACTGTAGTGAAAATGTATAGCAGGGCAAAGCCAATAGCACCAAGCACTACCGACATAATGAGTGCAGAACTCACACTAATACGCCCTTGAGCCAAAGCGCGATTTTTCGTGCGGCTCATTTTTAGATCAATATCACGATCAACATAGTTATTAATAATACATCCGCAAGCAACAATACATGTTGTGCCCACCATGACTATTAAGAACAAAAACCAATCGATATTGCCTTTAGCAGCAAGGAAAAAGCCGCTTGCAGCGGCTATAAGATTTCCGAAGATAATGCCTGGCTTGGTCAGCGAAACATAGTCTTTAAACATAATTTTCTCGACTAGGTTAGTGACCCATCAGCATATTATGATTCAAGTGTTCGAATATCCACATAGAACCAACAATGACGAAAAGTAGAATAAATAGTGCGTAGACAGCCGATACAGTTAACCAAGTTTGCTTAGAAGAACCGTTCATATGTAGGAAGAAAACCATTTGAACAAGAACCTGAGCAATCGCCGCTGCAACAATCGTTACTACGACAAAGGTATCGCTGCCAGTATCCGTCATCACTAAGTAAAAAGGGATAACCGTTAGTACAATAGATAGAATCAGACCCGTAACGTATTCTTTAACGCTACCGTGGGCTTGTCCGCCAGGACCAGTTTTTGTTGATGACATTACATAGCTCCTCTTAAATAAACAAAGCTAAATACACAAATCCAGATAATGTCTAGGAAATGCCAGAACAAACTTAAGCAAGCCAAACGAATTTTGTTTTCGTTACTAAAGCCATCGCGGTTAAAGTGAATGAACAAGAAGAACATCCAAATCAAACCAGCTGTTACGTGCAAACCGTGAGTCGCTACCAAGCTGTAGAAAGATGTCCAGTAGCCACTCGTTTGTGGTGTCGCACCTTCATGGCTGAAATGTACGAATTCGTAGATTTCCATGCCAAGGAAGCCAAGACCTAAGATGGCTGTAATAATTAGCCAGAACTTAGTTTTAGCCATGTTTTCAACATTAGCGCCTAACATTGCCATACCGAAGGTAAAACTACTCAACAACAGTAGAGCTGTCTCAACGGCAACAAAGCTTAAATCGAACAACTCATCAGGAGTAATGCCGTTTGCAAAGTTTTGACCCATTACAGCGTAAGTTGCAAACAAAGTACTAAACAACAAACAGTCACTGATTATGTATAGCCAAAACCCGAACACGTAGCGATCAGCGGCTTCCGCCTCATGATGGTGATGATCGTCATGGTCATGAAGATCATGATCGTTAGTTAATGCAGTCATAAATATCTTCCAAAATTTAAATTCTAGTTACAGCGCCATCTTTGGATAACGCTGTAACTACGGTTTATTGGTTACTTAAACAACCGTGCTGTCATTTTGATCTGATGGTGTCCACTTTTTGTAGTACTTAGCATTCTTCTCAAAGTAATAGTTACGACCTTCATTACTCTTCAAGAATTCACCTTCGATCTCTTCAACTTCAGGAACTTCAACGTAGTAATCTTTATCACGTTCGAAGTTGAGTTTGACCCAGCAAGCGAAGATAGCGGCTACAGATGCAATAACCATCCACCAGATATGCCATACAAAACCAAATCCCATAGGTAATGTTAGTAAACCTAACACTGGACCAGCCCACGTATTTTTCGGCATATGGATGCGGCTGTACTTCTCAGGACGCTTGTAAGCGATGCCTTTTTGTTTCATATCAAGCAACGGATCACGATCATTGATGTGTGGAACATCGCCAAAGTTGTAGAACTGTGGTGGAGATGTTGTGTACCACTCTAGAGTGTGACCATCCCATGGATCGCCCGTAACATCTTTGTATTGAGGATCGTTACGCTTGTATAGGCTCCACGCGATATTGACAACTTGAGTACCGATACCTGCAGCAATCAGAGCAACACCGATAAGCGCAATGTACATAGGCAATTGCCACTCTGGGTTATCAATGTACTGTAGACGACGAGTCATACCGTCGAAACCAGTGTAGTACAGAGGAACCCAAGCGAAGAAGTAACCGAAGAACCAAAGTCCTACAGACCACTTGCCTAGTGTTTCGTTCAATTTCACACCAGTTGCTTTAGGGAACCAGTAAGTGAAACCAGCGAAGTAACCGTATACCGCACCACCAATGATTACGTTATGGAAGTGAGCAGGTACAAACATACTGTTGTGCAGTACGAAATCGTTCGCAGGAATAGAAAGCATTACACCTGTCATACCACCCACCGTAAAGGTGATCAGCATGGCGATTACCCACCACATAGAAGCGGTAAGTTCTACGCGACCTTTATACATAGTAAAGATCCAGTTGTAGAGTTTCACACCTGTTGGGATACCGATGATCATTGTCATGATACCGAAGAAGGCATTGACACTTGCGCCAGATCCCATAGTGAAGAAATGGTGCAGCCATACTAGGAATGACAATAACATGATGGCAATTGTCGCCCAGACAAGGGAAACATAGCCGAATAGACGTTTTCTTGAGAAGGTCGCCGTCACTTCGGAAATCATACCGAATGCTGGCAATACCAAGAAGTACACCTCAGGGTGACCCCAGGCCCAAATCAAGTTAACCCACATCATTTGGTTGCCGCCATCATCATTCGTAAAGAAGTTGAAGTCTAAATAGCGGTCAAGCGTCAACTGAGCAATCGCAACAGTTAGAATAGGGAAGATAACAAGCGCAATTACGTTGGCACAGAATGTAGTCCAAGTGAACACAGGCATTTTCATCATTGTCATGCCAGGAGCACGCATTTTCAGAATCGTCGCCACAAAGTTAACCGCGGTTAAAGTCGTACCGATACCAGAGATCTGCAATGCCCAGATCCAATAATCGACCCCGACCCCGGGACTGTATTCGATACCAGAAAGAGGTGTGTAAGCCAACCAACCTACTGCAGCGAATTCGCCAACAAATAGAGAGATGTTTACAAGTAGAGCACCAACTAAGAACAAGTAGAAACTTAACGAGTTCAAGAAAGGATAAGCTACGTCACGAGCACCGATCTGCAACGGCATGATGACGTTCATAATACCTATCATCAGAGGCGTTGCTACGAAGAAAATCATGATAACGCCATGAGCGGTAAAGATTTGGTCGTAGTGTTCTGGTGGTAGATAACCTTCACCAAAGGTATCGGACGTCGATAACGCTTGGTGGGTTCGCATTAGAATTGCATCGGAGAAGCCCCGTACCAACATGACCAGAGCAACAATACAGTACATGATACCGATTTTCTTATGGTCTACAGAAGTAAACCATTCGTTCCATAGGTATCCCCACAATTTCTTGTAGGTAACAAAAGCAACCAATAGCAAGCCACCTAAAATAGCGGCAAACATCACTGGCGCAACGACAGGATCATGGAAAGGGATTACGCCCCAGTGCAACTTACCAGTCAGCACATGAGGGTCTTTGATTAGATCAGTTTGAACCATTTTGGGCTCCAATGAAAGACTCAATAATATTCTTAAACTGTAGAGGATCTATTGATGAGAAATACTCCACTTTATGATCACGTGTCTTTTCAATTAAGCGATCATATTCAGCATCAGTTAGTACTTGGCCAGAAGCTTTAACGCTTTCTACCCATTTTCCAAAATCTTCTTCTGACGTAACTTTCGCTTTAAAGCGCATCCCAGCAAAGCCAAAACCACTGTAGTTTGCAGAAATACCTCGGTATTCGCCTATTTCCGTACCCATTAGGTTCATACGGTTTTCCATACCGGCCATAGCGTAAATTTGCCCACCAAGCTTAGGAATGAAGAAGGAGTTCATAGTCGATTGAGAGGTCACCAAGAATTCAACAGGTCGGTCAACAGGGAAGGCCACTTCGTTGACTACCGCTATTTTTTCTTCTGGGTATAAGAAAAGCCACTTCCAATCCATTGCAACCACTTGAACAGTCAAAGGCTCTTTGTCAGAAGCAAGCTCTTTTCTCGGATCAAGGGAGTAAGATGTAAAGTAGGTAATCGTTGCTAGGATAACAATGATTACAACTGGTACACCCCAAGCAAAAAATTCGATCTTACTAGAGTGTTCCCACTCCGGGTCGTAAGACTCATCAGCTTTACTTGCATGGTATTTATAGGGAATCCAAATAGACATTAAAATAGTTGGAATAACTACAATAAGCATCAATCCCATAGTAAGTAGAATAGTGTCACCAATTTCTTTACCTGTGACACCACTAGAATCGAACAAAGCTAAGTCACAGCCACTTAAAAGCAGCGCAAGTGAAAATAGCATGGTTGATTGGAACAGTCTTTTCTTCATCTGTAACCTCAGAATGTCCTAGAGCAAGTGTTGCGAGTGGACTAGGCGCTTAATGTAAACTCATAGAATTCATAAACATTGAATCAGCGGTTAAGAAAACCCGATTAAATGCTTAATAAAGTTAAATCATGAGCATCTTGTAGATACCACCCAATAACCACAGACAATTTGCGGAATTAGGTTAAGCCTGACAATTATATTTTTGCACTAGGGCTTTTACAATAGTCAGGGCGTATAAATACCCCCTAGCCGATTGTTTGCACAATTCGCTAGTTGGTTATTACGCTCAGCTTAATAATTTAGATCAATATTTTTCGGGGGAATACTACACTACGCGACCTTAAAAAACTATTGAAAGCCCTGTCCATTGAAGCGCCATTCCTGCCCATTTCCTGAAAAACTTGATCTAAGTCATTTATTTAACCTAAAAGTTAAAACCCTACTAAAGGCTATTCCGTAACCAATTTTCTAACTCATCGACCATTTTTGACATAGTCAATTCGCTTGGCCCACTAAAGCCAAGCAAGAAACCTTGTTGTGGAGAAGGCTGATCAACATAGTGGGAAGATAGTGTAAAGAAGCATACATTTCTTAGCTGTAACTCCGAGGCGATACGTGCATCAAGGCAGGTTTTAGGAAAAGCTCTCAGCACATCCGCTTTGAATTCAATGAGGATATGCATACCGCCGCGAGGCTTTTTCCAATCAAACCACTCGCTTAATTTGTCGTCTAATAAAGCCAGAAGGAAGTCCCGTTTGATTCGATAATGTCGGCGCATTCGATTGATATGACGATCAAAACTGCCTTGCAGCATAAAGTCCGCGACCGCTGGCTGTATCGGCAAAGAAGAGGAAGAGCCAAGAGTCGCTTGGCTTTGTCGAACCAAATCAAGGTGCTTTAAAGGCGCAACAATAAAACCCAACCGCAAGCCGCGAAACAATACTTTTGAAAAACTCCCGACGAAAAACATACGATCTCGTGCTGTCTCATGAATACTCGCTGTTTGCATAAAGGGCACATCACTGCGACCTTGGTACACAAACTCATTATCGTAGTCATCTTCCACCAGCCACCATTCAGAAGACGATTGTTGAAGCTTTTGCAGCCATTCTTGCCGACGTTTCGAGCTGATATTGGTTCCTAAAGGATACTGACGATTAGGGGTGATTATGCCCACATTTATAGCGGCATCTTCTGGTAAACAAGGGCCATCTTCATCAATAACAATATTATGGATATTATTTTGCGAGAGAACTTCACGCATTGGAGGGTAAGTAGGGGATTCAAGCCACCAAGTGACCGCTCTCTTTTTAGCTGTTTCTGATAGTTGAGGCTCAAGCAAAGACGTTATCGCGTGTTGCAATAGAATCAATGAATCTCGATTACCCGCGGTGACGATAATTTGCTCTACCGTACATTCCAAACCACGCACACGATACAAATAATCGACAATTGCTTCTTTTAAGTCCGGATAACCCGTTGGATAACCACCTTGCAGCAAGTCCAAGTCTGGATTCAACCAACTGCGGCGCATACTCGTTGCCCATTCTTTCGTCGGAAAGACAGAAACATCAACGCCAGCATCAAAGCTTAATTTCTTCGCTTGTTGGCGCTGACTTTTAAATTGGCTTGTCCTTTTGTCATCCAAAGAAGGTTTCCGGCGGCCAACCATAGGCAAAGAAGAAACAAACACGCCTCGCTTTTCCTTGCTTATTAAAACGCCTTCCGCAAGAAGCTGATCGTACGCGCGTGAAGTTGTGCTTCTTGAAACACCTAAAGACTCCGCCAGAAAACGTGTCGAAGGTAATTTATCCCCAACCGATAATTCACCCGAGACAATGCCTTGCTGAATTTGGGTGATCAACTGCTGGTAATAAGGCTCGCCATCTTCGTCTAAAGAGAAACGCAAACTGCCCATGGCATATTTCATAACTGGCCTGCTTTTTTATATGCATTCTGGATATTTTTAAGAATGCCAGATTCTTCTAATCTCTTGTTATATCGCCAGCCAAACTCAAAGACAAGGAATAACCCATGAGCGAGTCACTTGAAACACCACTCAGCAAAGTAAAAAGAGGACCAAACAGAGCAAACTACGACAAAGCAAAAGCGCTCGACATTATTGATGCGTCTCTCATGTGTCATATAGCACAGGTAAAAGATGGCCAAGCTTTCGTCACACCAACCTGTCATTGGCGAGAAGGGGACTACTTTTATTGGCACGCGCATTCCAAAGCTCGCAATGTAAAAGGGCCAATCGATGAGCCACAAAAGGTTTGCATTAACATCAGCCTGTTAGACGGCTTAGTAATGGCGCGCTCTGCCATGCATCATTCGGTGAACTATCGTTCCGTAACCCTCTTTGGCGTGCCGGAATTAATTGAAGACAAAGACGAAAAAGTCCGTCAGTTTAAGATTTTCTTAGACAAAGTCAGCCCAGGCCGTTGGGAGCAACTAAGACCTATCAATGACAATGAAATCAAAGCAACAGGACTGGTTAGAATCAAAATCGAGGAAGCTTCAGTGAAATTTCGAGATGAACCACCCATTGACGATCCAGATGACAATAACTGGCCAGTTTGGGCTGGCGTTATTCCTTTGGAGCGCTCTTGGGGAAGCCCGCAAACAGATCCAATTCAGCAGGAAGAATATCTTCCAGCCACACCGCCAAATGCTTTTTAAGCATTTTTTAGAAAGGTCGTTTTTTACGACCTTTTGGCGTTTCGCTTTCCTTGATTAAAAACGCTAAGCACAGAAAATAAGTAAACCCACTTTTTATGCACATTTAATGCACCTTTTGCCCCTCTTTTCCTTGCGGTTTTCAAGAATCTCGCTAATCTTGCACCGTTTTTACGCTTCTACGCGTTCTTTAGGTGTGCTTTTTATCAAATCGCACGCCTAACATTCAACCTACGAAATAATAAAATAATCGACACTATCGAATAATTGGAGAACTTTAAATGGAAGCTATTGTAAACTTCTTAAATACCGTTTTCTGGGGTTATATCCTCATATATGGCTTGTTAGCTGTTGGCGTATATTTCACGTTACGCCTAGGCTTTATTCAAATCCGCCGCTTCCCAGAATTCATCCGCACCGTTCTTAAAGCCCCACAATCTGACCGTGGCGGCATCTCTCCTTTCCAAGCCCTTTGTACAAGTCTCGCCTCTCGAGTAGGCACAGGTAACATGACGGGTGTAGCGGTTGCTCTGTATCTAGGTGGCCCAGGTGCCATTTTTTGGATGTGGGTTGTCGCAATCATTGGTATGGCAACGGCTTATGCTGAAAGCACACTTGCTCAGCTTTATAAAATGCGCGACCAAAATGGTCAATTGCGCGGTGGCCCTGCGTTCTACATCAGCAAAGGTCTTAAAGCACCTTGGGCTGGAGCGGTTTTCTCGCTGGCGCTTATCTTGGCATTTGGTCTTGTGTTCAATGCCGTTCAAGCGAACTCAATCGCTGGCGCAATGGAAGGTGCATTTGGCGTTGATACGAGCATAACTGGCTTAGCTATTATGCTGTTAGCAGCAGTGGTAATTTTTGGTGGCATCAAAAAGATCGCACGCTTTGCAGAAGTCGTGGTGCCATTTATGGCGGTTCTTTACCTCTTGTTGGCTTTGTATGTGATCAGCATCAACATCAGCGATGTTCCAGCAGCATTCGCATTGATTTTCAAAAGCGCATTTGGTGTTGAGCAAGCGGCAGGTGGTGTTTTAGGTGCGATGTTAAACGGTGTGAAACGTGGCTTATTCTCTAACGAAGCCGGTATGGGATCCGCTCCAAACATTGCCGCGGTAGCAACACCAAACCCACATCACCCAGCGTCACAAGGCATGGTTCAATCATTAGGTGTTTTCATCGACACTATTCTGATTTGTACCGCAACAGCCTTGATGATTCTTCTTTCCGGCGCATTAGGAAATGGTCAAACAGGTATTGCACTAACACAAACGGCACTGACAACACATGTTGGTAGCGCTGGTCAGTACTTTGTTGCGATTGCTATTTTCTTCTTCGCATTCACTTCCATCATTGGTAACTACAGCTATGCAGAAAATGCGCTGACTTACCTAAAATGGGCGAATAAGCCGGGCATTTTCGTTCTTCGCATTCTAGCGCTTGCTATGATTCCTTGGGGAGCTTACGAGAGTGTTGCAATGGTCTTCAACGTTGCGGATGCAGCAATGGGCTTAATGGCAACAATCAACTTAATCGCCATTACTATGATGTCAGGTTTGGTTGTGAAATTAACGAAAGACTATTTCGCTCAATTAAAAACGCATACGCCAGTTTTCAATTCTGATGAATACCCAGAAGTACGAGAAGACATTGATTTGAGTGTTTGGGATGAAAAACCGAAGCAGTAAATCGCCAATCCTTTGATGGGTAAAGCGTCATTTACAACATCAAATTGCGGCCTAAGAACACAACTTAGTGTTTCTTAGGCCGCATTCTAATTTTCTCTATTCAAAACTCTTCCTGAGCTCTCAAAGTTTATTCGCGATCGTGTGTGACAATTTATTGATAAAAGGTCCTGCAATAAACGAAATAACACCCGCCGCTGGCCAAGCCAAAATCCAGGCATGCATCCAGAATGAAACAAAATCCGAAGGCAGCCCGATATTCATGTAAGTGATCCACGCAGACATAAAAAATGACAGGGTAAACGACATAAGTACGGCAAAAACAATTCTATGTTTCACTGAATCTCTCCATATATTAGATTTTATTAATATTAGCAAAAACCGCCTCATAAAACATAGCGATATTTCATCACTCTGAGAAAGACTACCAACAAAGCAAATTCTCTGCTTTCAGTTTAGTTTCATGATCAAAACTTGGTTACACTAAGCGCCACTCACTCGTACTTCACTCTCGAACTTTCAACCAAAGGGATAAACATGGAACATTTACTATGGTGGCAGTTTGCCTTAATCGGCGTCATTTTTATTTGGAGTGGTTTTGTTCGTAGCGGGTTGGGGTTCGGTGGAGCCGTTCTCTCACTGCCTTTTCTATTATTGGTTGAAAACTCTCCACTGATTTTCTTACCTATTATTTCCGTTCATTTATTAGTGTTTTCTAGCTGGATTGCATGGCAAGGCTCAAGAGACGCAAAGGCAAAAGCGAAATTAGCAGCAGAGCAGGGCGAAACAACGGAAACACCGAGCAACATTGATTGGCGCTATCTCAAAAAAGCACTCGGCATCATGATTGTTCCTAAGCTCATCGGCGTATTTGGTTTATTAACCTTACCAAGTGACATAGTCACAGGCGTCATTTTCATAATCGTCGCCGTTTTCGCCGTTTCTTACATATTGAACAAGCCGTTTTACAGCAACAATAAAATACTCGATACCATTTTTCTGATGCTAGGCGGCTACGTTAGCGGAACCTCATTAATTGGCGCACCGCTGATTGTCTCGGTCTTTGCGACAAAAGTGTCTCGTTACCAACTCCGCGACACCTTATTTGTTTTGTGGTTTATCCTCGTCTTAATCAAGATGTCTTCGTTTCTTATCGCTGGCGTGGATCTACAACTCATTCATCAGCTGTGGTTACTGCCTTGTGCCTTCATTGGACATATTTGCGGACAAAAATTCTACAACCGCATCCAACAAGCAGAAACCGCCATCTTCTTCCGATTCATCGGCGCTGCATTACTCATCGTCTGTGTATTTGGGATTTACACAAGCTTGGCTCTATAGACTAAAAAAGACTCAGTTTTTTATTTTTAAAAATTTTAGGATACAGGTGATTGTAGACATAACAAGATCAATACCTCGCTTCGGCGCTAAAGCGCAAACATACGCTTGGTATTGACCTTGTTATGCAAACGGGAGCACAGGAAAACAGATAATGGACGTTATCGCTTTAGCGCCGCTGTTAATTTAAGGTAAGAGGCATTGGTCTTTGTTTTATAACTCACCATCAATATTTTTACTTAGCACACTTAAAGCAACTGACTAAGTATTCTTAAACCAAACGCCTTGTTTAAGGTTTCTCAGATAACACCAATACAGAGTGGCACCTCGGGCAAGGAATAGCACGGCTTGGCTGAGCCATAAACCATGATTCCCTAAGCCTTGAGTCATAAACCAAACCGGAAAGAAAACACCTAACACACAGATGATCATGGTGTTTTGCATTTGCTTTACGCTGGTTGTGCCGATGAAAACGCCATCCAACATGAAAGACCAAATACCCAACAGAGGAAAGAAAATTAGCCAAGGTAGGTACAGTTTTGCTTCTTCTTGAACGCTTTCGACATTGGTTAATAAGCTGATGATTTGATTACCAAAAAGCCAAAAAATCAGCATCAAAACAAACGCAGCAATCAGCGCCCAATAAGTTGAGAGACGAACCACTTTACGGAAGTTCTGTTTGTCTTTACGTCCGTAGTATTCGCCACATAAGGCTTCCACAGAAAAGGCAAAACCGTCTAAAGCATTGGAAATAATCATCAAGAATGTCAGTAATACGGCGTTTGCAGCAAGAATGGAGTCACCTTGGCGCGCGCCTTGAGCTGTGAAAAATAACATGACCAATAGCAGTAAAATCGTGCGTACAAACAGATAGCGATTGACCTGTACCAAAGCCACATATTCCCGCCACTTCGCCAGTGCCTTCATAGGTACATGCCCAGAAAAGCCTTTTAGCTTTTTCCATGCCAATAAACCCGCTACAGAAACACCGATGTAATGGGCGAAAACCGTCGCCCAAGCGACACCATCACTAGCCATTCCAAGGCCATACACCGCGAAATAATCCAACACCATGTTGGCAATATTAATCACCAAGAGCATCCATAAAGCGCCCTTAGAATATTGCACACCGAAGAACCATCCCATTAAGGCGTAACCCGCCAATACTGCGGGAGCACTGAAAATCCGAGCTTCGCAATAGACTCTCGCCCAAGGCTCTACATCCGCGCTGGGCTGCATTAAATGTATGGCGAGATCAATTAACGGCGCCCGAAATAGAATCAGTATTAAACCAATAAGAACGCCCATTAAAATGGACTGCAATAAAAGCTCTCGCACTCGTCTGTCGTCGTCTTGCCCTAAAGCTTGTGCGGTTAATCCAGTTGATCCCATACGCAAGAAGCCAAACGCCCAAAACAGAAAGCTGAAGATGCTCGCACCGATTGCGACGGCACCTAAATGTGTGGCGGTTCCTAGATGTCCAACAACGGCAGTGTCCACTAAACCTAATAGTGGCGTAGTGATGTTCGATACCATTGGTGGCCAAGCCATACGCCAGATTTTAGTGTTCAGCGTGATGTTTGCTCGATAGGCACTGGAAAGGGAATCTATGGAGAATTTAGACAAGGCTGTCTCTCTTGTGGGTATGTTGTTCGCTGTGGATAAAAATCAACCAAGCCGATTTGTTCGGTTTGTTTATCTTTGTGGAAAATAATAGCAGTTATTCACATTTAACGGCAGTTTTTCATGTTTATGTGCGAATTTCATACCAAGATGGGATCTGGTTGACCATTTCTTTCACTTTTGAGGAAGTTGTGCACATATTAGCCCTTTCTAAAGCAATTTTTTATGAGACCAAAAATATTGGATAAGTGGTGGTTTTTTCCACAATTTAGCGCACATCGTTCAGTAAATTTGCTAAACTCGCGCTTATTTTTATCTATCGGAGAAACAGTATGCCTAAGTTTATCAGTCAAAAAGCGAAGCCTTTTATTGAAGGTTTAGCAGTAGGTTGTGTCTTCATTAGTATTACGATGCTGTTTGAAATTCCGCTTTATATGAGTTTTATTATTGGTGCATTGGCAGCTTTAGGTGGCTACCGAAATTCCATTAAAATGGATAATGAGAAAGCCGCGAAAAAAGCTCAAAATGGCCCGAGAGATTCCGAATAATATGACCAAGTCTAATTCGTCACAGCCTCCCTTAATCAAATACGGTGAAGGTGACAGCACATTGCAGGCCGTTGGCGGATTAACTGGCTTACGACGCTTAGTCGAAACCTTTTATCGAATCATGGAAAACACGCCAGAGTTTCGACCTTTGTTTGATATGCACCCTGGCGACCTAGAAACAACGATTGATAAGTTAACCTCCTTCTTGTCTGGTTGGATGGGCGGAGAGCGCTTATATTCCAAGAAATACGGTAGCCTTCACCTTCCCCAAGCCCATGCGCATTTAATCGTCACTGAAAAAGAAAAAGCCATGTGGCTCAATTGCATGGCCGCTGCATTAGATGAACTCAAGTATTCAGAAGAACTAAAAGGGTATTTATTACCTCAGCTAGAATTTCCCGCTGAACGTATTCGTCAAGTCAGTGCAGCAAAGCACAACCTTTAATCACCGTCATCTGCAAAAGATGGTCACTCCTGGAAGGACTCCGAAATGGGTTTAAAAAGCGCGTATTACCTTGTTTCTTTAGCCGCGATTTGGGGAGCCTCGTTTTTATTTATGCGCATTGGCGCACCTTCATTAGGTGGCGCATGGCTTATTGAAGGCCGTGTGGGGTTTGGTGCCGTCTTTCTTTTCTTAGTCATGGCGTTCTTAAAAAAACGCACTCATTTTAGAAAAAACGGAAAGCATTACGCCATTATTGGCCTATTAAGCGCTGCACTGCCGTTTCTTTGTTATGGCTATGCCGCCCAGTATTTATCCGCTTCATTAATGTCTGTAGTGAATGCATTAACGCCGATTTTTGGTACGGCGATCAGTGCTCTTTATTTTCGTAAAGCGCTGGAGGCAAACAAAGTATTTGGCTTGTTACTTGGATTAATTGGCGTTGCAGTCATTGTCGGATTCGATCCAGATATCGTCAAAGAGAACAATCTCTTGGCTGTCTTTGTGGTGATGTGTGCTCCAATTTGCTACGGCATTGTCAGTGTTTACACGCAAAAAGCGAAAAAAGTAGACCCTATTACCAACTCTTATGGCTCCATGTTGATGGCAACCTTGTTCATTGCGCCATTGTTATTCTTTATTCCACCGAATTCGGCGGAAGACATTAATTGGATTGTGGTCGCTTCGGTTATCGCTCTAGGCGTTATTTGCACTGGTGTCGCCTTTTTGATTTTCTACAAACTGGTGGACGATATCGGCATGCCGTCCACATTAACCGTCACCTTCTTAATCCCTATTTTTGGTGTCTTCTGGGGCGTCATTTTCTTAGATGAAACTGTCGGCTGGCATACGCTAATCGGTACTGTTTTAGTCATTATAGGCACTATGAAGGTAACAGGATTCACCTTAAAGACCGTTGTAAAGCCTAGAAGTTAAGTCTTTTTGGACTTAACTTCTCTCACCACCTTAATACCAAGTCGCTTAGCTAAGCGCGCTAGATTCGCTCTGTCCATAGACAGAAACTTAGCAGCCTCTGTCCAATTACCATTCATCTCGTCCAATGTGCTACAAATTAAGTTTCGTTGATAAGCCTCTGTTTCTAAACGAAAATTAATGGGTTCTTTGGCTATGCTGTGACGTTCAGCCATTACTGTGTTTTGCATCCCTTCTTTTTCACCTCTATCTATCTGTAACCCTTTTAGATGATTTTTAGAGATGACAGTAATCCCAGATGGAATATCCGCCTTAGCAAACAAAGCCGCACGAGAGATAACATGTTCCAGCTCGCGTACATTTCCTGGCCAATGATACGTTTCTAATAACCCTATGGCAGAGCTGGATAAAGTAAGTTGTTGTAAGCCTAATTTACGGCGGAATCGTTCAGCAAAGAAACCGGCCAATAGAGGAATATCCCCTTGTCGATGACGCAAGGCAGGGACTTGAATAGGAAACACACTAAGACGATGGAAAAGGTCAGCACGAAAGCGTTGTTCTGACACTTCGGTTTCTAAATGACGATTGGTGGCGGCGATGATTCTCACGTCAATTTTACGAACTTGATCCTTACCAACCGCTTGGACCTCTTGGTTTTGAATGGCTCTTAGTAAGGTGCCTTGCACTTCCAGCGGTAACTCACCGATTTCATCAAGGAACAAGGTACCTCCATCTGCAAGCAAGAACTTACCTTGGCGATCACGGTCTGCACCGGTAAACGCTCCTTTCACATGCCCAAATAGTTCACTTTCAATTAAATGATGAGGAATGGCCGCGCAATTCACATACACCATAGGAGAGGCAGAACGTAGGGATGTTTGATGAAGCATACGGGCAACAAGCTCCTTACCAACGCCTGTTTCCCCTTCAATCAAGATCGCAAAGTCAGAAGGTGCCACCAGCTTAATGGCTTGCTCTAGCGCTTTCATCAGATCACTCTGGCCGATCATCTCACCGCCATCTTTCACTTGGGCTTGTTCATTGATGGCTTGCAGTTCCTGTTGAGCTTGCCATGTTTTGTCTTCCAATTGCTCCATCAACATAGCTGTATTCAAGGTCATAGCGGACATGGCGCCAATGATCTCTAACGCTCTTGCATTAATGTCATCAAATACACCTGGAGTAATACTGTCTAAGGTTACCGCGCCAATCAGCTTGCCTTCTAAATACAAGGGCACGCCCATGCAGGAATGCACTCTTAGATGGTCATCATGGCCAATAACCATGCCATCGTATGGGTCTGGTAATGTGGAATCCGCAGGGAAACGGACAGGGTAATTGCTCTCGCAAATCACTTTCAGTCTAGGGTGCTCTTCAATGCTAAAGCGTCTTCCCATCAGATCATCAGATAAGCCCCGCTGAGCAATCGGTGTCAGCACGTCATTATGATTCACCAGTAATACAACTGCATCGCAATCAATGATGGAGCGTATTGCATACACCAATTCTTCAAAACGACTGGGATGAGTAACAGAGCCCGCAAGATCAAGTGCAAAGCTAAGTAGGGCGTTACTTGAAACCTTATTCATAGAAGAGATCCATCACGTTTATTTATCTAGAGTCATAATGACACAAAAATACCATATCGACTTTATTTATATAGGTCTTATTGACTCTGAAAATAAATTAAAAATCATAAACATATGTTTTTATTGGTTATTTTTATTTGGCACAAACTTAGCAATAACAAAGATAGCAAACTCATTAAGGGTTTATTCATTAAGGGCTTATTTATTAAGGGGAAAGCATGCTATCTCAACAACATATAGATACGGTAAAAGCGACCATTCCATTATTGGCATCCGCTGGAACAGCGATTACAGAGCATTTCTACAATCGTTTGTTTACCCATCATCCTGAGCTACAAGATGTGTTCAACATGACACACCAAAACACAGGACGCCAGCCAGCCGCTTTGTTTAATGCCATTGCAGCCTACGCAACGCATATTGATAACTTAGAAGTACTCACCAGTGCGGTTATGCGCATTGCTCACAAGCACACCAGCTTTAACATCAATCCAGCTCAATACGATGTGGTCGGTCACCATTTGATCGAAACACTTCGAGAACTCGCACCAGACGCTTTTACACCAGAAGTAGAAGAAGCTTGGGGAGCGGCTTATAAGCAACTGGCTGATATTTTCATTAAGGTAGAAAGCAATCTTTACGAAGAACGAGCTGCACAAGCAGGTGGCTGGAAAGACTTCCGTCGCTTCAAAGTCATTTCTAAAACACCAGAGTCAGAGTTGGTCACTAGCTTTGTTTTTGCCCCTGTCGATGGCGGCAATGTCATTGACTATCTTCCAGGTCAATATCTAGGTGTTAAAGTTCACCCTAAAGGCAATGAATACGATGAAATCCGCCAATATTCTTTGTCTACCGCACCAAATGGTAAAACCTACCGCATCAGTGTGAAACGTGATGGCGAGGGTGATCTTGCTGGTGTTATGTCTCACTATCTACACGACCACCTTAACGTAGATGATGAAGTGGAATTAATGCCACCAGCGGGCGACTTCACCTTCCAAGACAAACAAAAACCAGTGACTCTCATTTCTGGTGGTGTTGGCTTAACGCCTATGCAGTCGATGTTGGACACCTTAAACCAGCAGGGTTACTCACAGCCGATTAGCTATTTGCATGCTTGTGCCGGTTCACACCAACATTCCTTTAAAGACCATGTGAATAGCCTGAAAGGGGCTTTACCCTTGAATGTACATACTTGGTATGAAAAGGTAGACGAAACTGAAGAAGGCATTTATGAAGGCAAAATGGCATTAGAGTCAATCAAAGACAGCCTACCTATTACGGATGGTGACTTCTACTTATGTGGGCCGGTAAATTTTATGATGTTTGCAAAACAACAACTGGTCACTCTAGGCGTGTCGTCTGACCGCATTCATTATGAATTATTTGGCCCGCACCAGGACATTTAATCGTCTTTTTTAAACGGCAAAAGTGCGTGGGTGTCTTGATGATATTCGCGCACGGCTTGCGCTTCTTCCTGACAGAAGTTACCAATCGCTTCGCGAAAGCCTTCATGTTCGATGTGATGGATACTGTGACTAAACACGGGCTCAAACCCTCGGGCGATTTTATGTTCCCCTTGAGTACCAGGATCAAAATGCTGTAAGCCTTTTTCCAAGCAAAATTCGATTCCTTGGTAATAGCAGGCTTCAAAGTGCAGGCTGTCAATTTCTTCCATACAACCCCAATAACGACCATAAAGTGAATGATCGTCGAAGAAACACCACGAAGCCGCAATCGGTTCGCCATCTTTATAAGCTTGTACTAAAAGAATTTGCTCGCCCATGGTTTCTGCTAATAAACCAAAAAACTCTCTTGTTAAATAACCTTGCTGACCACGTTTTGCGTAAGTGGATTGATAACATAAATAGAAGAAATCGATCTCTTCTGCGCTTAATTCATTGCCGAGTTTTCGAGTTAAAGTCACGCCTTGTTTAGCCACTTTCTCTCGCTCTTTTCTGGCGACTTTACGCTTACGGCTGGAAAAGTAGGAAAGGTAATCATCCATGCTTTTATAGCCACGATTGAACCAATGAAACTGACAAGAAATACGATGCAATAAGTCTTTGTTCTGAAGAAAAAGCTCACCGTGCTCAGCTTTGGTAAACAACAAATGCCAACTGGAAAAGTGCCGCTCTTGGTTTGCTTGTGTCATGAGTTCCGCTAACGCTGGATACAAATGAGCAAAGCCTGCGTCGTCGCCTTTTGGATCAAGGTGAGAGAAGATTCGCGGCCCAGTGACAGGAGAAAAAGGAATGGCCCAAATACGCTTTGGGTAATATTCCATACCATGTCGGTGGTAAGCATCGGCCCAAGACCAATCAAACACAAATTCCCCTTGGGAATGGGTTTTCAAATAGGTTGGGGCGATCGCCAATGGTTCGTCATCATCGTCCATGACGAACAGGTATTCAGGATACCAGCCTGTGCTATCGCCAACGCTGTTACTTTGCTCTAATGCTTTATGGAAAGCGTATTGCGCAAAAGGGTATTGAGTGTCACCAATCGCCGCTTGCCACTTGGCTTCGCCTATTTGATCCACCGAATTAAACCATTGCGCCTTCATTTCGCCGTCCTCGTTTAATTAGCCGCTTCCATTTCTTGGCGCATCGAAGTGACTAAACTCGCCATATCTGGTCGAACTTGTCGCCAGATATAAAAAGACTCTGCTGCCTGACCAATTAACATGCCTAAGCCATCGACACCGCTTGCGCCATGATCGATCGCCCATTGTAAAAACACCGTTGTGCCTTTGCCGTAAGTCATGTCGTAACACCAAGAGTGAGTATTAACTAACTCATCTTTAAGTGGAGGCAAACTGCTACTACGACTGGCAGAAGTACCATTAATGATAATATCGAATGTGCCTTCTAGTGCCTCAAAAGACGAAGCAAGACAACCAAACTTCTCAGCAAGTGCTTGTGCTTTCTCTACCGTACGATTGGCAATGGTCACAGATTCTGGTTGCTCGGCGAGTACGTTATCAAGAATGCCTTGCACCGCGCCACCCGCGCCAATAATCAGAACGCGTTTGCCTTTGATCGCTTTGCCATGACACTCAACAATGTCCCGAACCATGCCAACGCCATCGGTTGTATCGCCAAACAATTCGCCGTTCTTGCCCATCATCAAGGTATTCACAGCACCGGCTTTTTGCGCACGCTGACTCAATACATCACACATGGCGTAAGCACGATCCTTAAAAGGAGAGGTGACGTTTAAGCCGTGTCCACCTTGTTTGAAAAAGTCTTTAACCTGATTCTCAAATTCAACATCGTCGCCTAAAATACGCGTATAGCTGATATCTTGTTGCGTTTGGTCGGCAAAATGCATGTGAATGTCAGGCGATTTACTGTGAGCAATAGGGTTTCCAAATACAGCGTACTTATCCAAGACGTTTTCTCTCTTCTTAATTCGTTATTCTTTGCACCAAAAACAAGACAGTTAAACCGTTAACCAATCTTTTGATGTGAGGTAGTAATCTGTCAATTTCGCTTCTTCACTGTTTGGCTCTATTTGGTATTCATAGGTCCAACGAACTTCGGGTGGTAATGACATCAAAATCGATTCTGTGCGGCCTAAGCCACTTTGTAAGCCAAAGTGTGTGCCTCGATCGAAAACCAAATTGAATTCCACATAACGACCACGACGATGCAATTGAAAATCACGTTGCTTTTCAGTGAAAGGCGAATCTTTTCGACGCTCTAAAATTGGTATATAAGCTTTGGTAAACGCATCACCTACGGATTGCATCATGCCAAAACAATGCTCAAATGACCCTTCATTGAAGTCATCATAAAATAAGCCACCGATTCCACGAGGCTCACCTCGATGCTTCAGGTAGAAGTATTCATCGCACCATTTCTTAAAGCGGCTGTAATAGTCGTCTCCAAAAGGTGCCACTGCGTCACGAGCCGTTTCATGCCAATGGATACAGTCTTCTTCAAAGCCATAATAAGGCGTCAGATCAAAACCGCCCCCAAACCACCAAACAGGTTCCATGCCGTCTTTATAAACAACAAACAAACGCACGTTAGCATGGGACGTTGGAGCAATCGGATTATTAGGGTGAATCACCAAAGAAACGCCCATGGCTTCAAAACGGCCACCGGCTAATTCTGGACGATCTACCGTAGCAGAAGGAGGAAGACTATCGCCCATTACGTGTGAAAAGTTCACACCACCTTTTTCTATCACCTCACCACCTGCGATAACACGAGTTCGGCCACCGCCACCATTAGGTCTATCCCACGCGTTTTCTGTGAAACGAGTCGTTGGCTCCAAGGTTTCCAATGATGTGCAAATATGATCTTGCAGTGACAATAAATACGCTTTAACAGCTTGAATGTCTGGCAATGCGGAAGTGTTAGACATAATTAAAAAGCCTTATAAATAGCTAGTGGAATTAACTTACTTTACCTTGATACGCTTTACTACCATCAGGTCGTCGACTACGTAACAAGCTCAATATCCACATATATTGTTCCGTATTCGGTTCAATCATCGCTTCCAATGCTTTGTTCATGATGATCGCATCTTCTCTATCATTGCCAGTAGGGAAGTTTTCTAATGCAGGAAATATATGTAATTCATACTTTCCTGAATTCGCGTTGTACGCTTGGAACATAGGAACGATGTGCGCTTTTGACAGTTTCGCTAATTTCCCCAACCCTTTAATAGTCGCTTTTTCAGTGCCGAAAAAAGGGACGAACTCTGAATGCTTCAGGCCCAAATCTTCATCTGGTAGGTAATAACCAACACAGCCTTTTCTTACAGATTGTAAGAACGGCTTCACACCAACGCTTCTTGGATACACAACGCCATTACCATACTGATTGCGCTGAACATGCATTATCCAATCCATTACAGGATTCTTGCTTGGGTTCATTATGGTTGTCAGGGTATAACCTAAAGAAGCAATCAGTGAGCCTGTGTAATCAATCGCCCAACAGTGCGGAACAAGGGTAATGACATTTTCACCTTTATCGAGAAGAGGAAAGAGGTGTTCTCCACCTATGATTTCGTTACGGCTCTTTTTGTATTTCTCACTGCGGACAAACAACTCTCCATAAGCCAAGCAGAATTGAGCAGCGGTTTCCAAACTGTGTCGTAACATGGTTTCCCGCTCTTCAAACGACTTTTCAGGGAAACAATATTGAAGGTTAATACGTGCACGTTTTAGTGCGCCCGTTTTTTTCTTCATCATTAAAGGAACAAGTTTTTTCGCCAAATTATCTCGTATACGAAAAGGAACATAAGCCAAAGCGAGCACTAGAAGGATTAACAACCAAGACCCCCAAAAGCGTGGAGCTAAAAAAGACCACTTGAAAGTAGGGTTGTGTAAGTTTTTATCTGTTGAGGTCATAGATGTTATTTCGTTTATTTAATAGGTGAATCTAATATCAAGAGTGCTAACTTTACCTTAATGAAGCAACTTCAATGAAGTAATAATGCGAGTTAGTGCTTCTGATTTTGAATATTCAGGAAGTTAATTATACGCCGTTCGCCAATGAGACAAAGCACGATCAAAAAAGGAGGGATCATTTGCACCTTGAACTAAAATAGAAGCACCGTGTAAACAGGCGAGAAGTTGACTTGCTTTTGTTAAGGCTTCTTCCTCATCAGTTTGCTCTATACGCATAAAGACTTGCGTCAGCCAATCTAGTTTTAACTTATAAAAAATAGCCAGCTCCTGACATACAGCGTCCGGCAAAGACGATTTATCAGACGTCAGCATGGTACATAAACTCATGTTCATTTGATCTACCACTTTGGCTTTGAAACCATCAATGAATCCATGTATCAGGTCTTTAGTACTAAACTCTGCATCACAAGGGTCTGGTAACATTTGGGAAAATGCATGGGTGTATCGAGCCATTACAGCAGCGACCAAGTCACCTTTAGTTGGAAAGTGATAGTGAACACTTGCACTCTTTATGCCTACTGATTCTGCTATGTCTCGGAAACTAAAAGCACCATAACCTCCTTGAGAAATAAACTCTTCGGCTACATCCATGATTTTAGATTTAGTATCTACCTTTGTGTCTTTCATAACGTCATCAGCTCTCTACCTATATGACTATCTATCTAGTGATAGATATTTTATTGACTTCGCTTTTATCTACAAGCTATATTTCACCTATCAAGTGATAGATAGACTCTAAAACACGTCATCGGAGAATTTGAAAATGACATACGATCTTTTGGTATTGGGTAGTGGGCCAGGTGGTTATGCGGCCGCTTTTCGAGCAGCAGATTTAGGCTTAAAAGTCGCTATGGTAGAACGCCATCCAACCATTGGTGGTGTTTGCTTAAACGTTGGTTGCATACCCTCTAAAGCGCTGTTGCATGTGGCAGGTAAAATACTCATGGCAGACGAAGCCGCCCACGGCGTTCAATATGCCAAGCCAACCATTGACCTAGACGCTATTCGTCATCACCGTCAATCTACTGTCGACACCTTAACCAGCAATCTTGCTCTCATGGCAAAAGGTCGAAAAGTAGATGTGTTACAAGGTGAAGGGCATTTTGAGTCAACGACTTCTCTAACCGTCACGAAAGGCAATGACGTTCAAACACTCTCGTTTAAACAAGCCATTATCGCCGTTGGCTCTCGTGCCATTAAATTACCTTTCGTTCCTTACGACGACCCACGCATTCTCGATGCTACCAGTGCATTGCAACTTGAGCGTATTCCTGAGCATTTATTGATCCTTGGTGGCGGCATCATTGGCTTAGAAATGGCGACTGTGTATCAAGCGCTAGGGGCAAAAATCACCGTGGCGGAATTGGGCGACCAGATTATGACAGGCGCCGATAAAGACCTTGTGCGTGTTTTCGAGCAAGCCAATAAAGATCGCATGACGTTTCTGACACAAACCCAAGTCACAGACATTCAAGCCACACCAGAAGCGTTAAACATCACGCTGAAAGACAAAGACGGTGAACGAAACCTTGCGGTTGACTCGGTATTGGTGGCGGTTGGCCGCTCTCCAAATGGACGCAACGCCGGTATTCCAGAAATAGGCGTTGAGATAGATGAAAGAGGCTTTGTACTGACAGATGATCAATGCAAAACATCTGTACCTAATATCTTTGCCATTGGCGATGTCACTCATGGTCCAATGCTTGCCCATAAAGCAGCTCACGAAGGTCACATAGCCGCTGAAGTCGTTGCTGGACATAATGTCGCCTTCCAACCTTTGGCGATTCCATCCATCGCTTACACCTTCCCAGAAGTGGCGTGGGTTGGGTTAACAGAAACCGAAGCGAAGAAACAAAAACTGCCTGTTAAAACCGCCGTTTTTCCATGGAGCGCCAGCGGTCGAGCGATTGCTTCTGGCGTGACACAAGGCAAAACCAAACTTATTTATGACGAGGCAACAGAGCGAGTCTTGGGTGCCGGTATTGTAGGTTCCCACGCTGGCGAATTATTAGGAGAATTGACTCTAGCCATTGAATTCGGTTCAACACTCGAGGACATCGCCCTAACTATTCACGCTCACCCAAGCTTACATGAAAGCGTTGGTCTGGCCGCAGAGCTGGGTGCAGGAACCATTACCGATTTGCCAAACAAAAAAGCCGTGAAGCGATAACATCACGGCTTTTGAGTCTAATATTGGTCACAAGACTTTTACTTATAAATTAAGATTATCTAATAGCATATTTTACATTAAAGAAAATACCACTGTGCTCTCACAGTGGTATTGAGCAAGAATATGCCTTGCCAACGGGATACCTTCTGTAATTTGTCAGATAACCCTTATTAAGCTCTTAGGTATTCTTCTCTTCTTGCGATTGCGTATTGTAAGGAGGCAGCCCCATATCTCGGCGTAAGTACTCAGGAAGCTGACGAGAGCGCATCATTTGTTGGCCGTGTTTCTTTTTCTTTTTATGTTCTAAATAGCGTTTTTCTAAAGACTGATAGCCGCTAATAACCTTGTCATTCACCCAAACCAATAAAGTCCACATAACCACCTCCGCTTCATAAGAACTTTATTTTGTCGTCCAAAAGGGGTAAAAACGAATGATGTTTTCTAACAGATAAAATTAGAAAACCTTATGGATTGTCATTTGTTAGGAAAGCATTATGAGTACTCGCGTCACCCACTTAAAAGCCACTCATTATTTCTCTGTCGCATGCAAAACGTTGAGCTATACCAAAGCAGCAGAACAACTGCATGTTTCACAAGCCGCAGTCAGTCAGCAAATTCGCCTATTAGAAGAGTATCTAGGTGTAGCGCTTTTTTATCGTTCTGGTAGAGAAATGCGACTAACAAGCCAAGGACAAGCACTATCCGAGCATTTATCACTGGCGTTTGATCACATAGAAAGAGGGTTGGAAAGCGTCAAACTTGAGCCAATTGGAGGAACGCTCCAAGTCTCTGGACTGCAAAGTTTTGTGTCACTCTGGCTCATGCCGAAACTGTGGCGTTTTTCCGATCTACACCAAGAGGTAAGCATTAAGCTTTTTTCATCGGATGAAAGAGAAGACATTCACTCTGGTTCAGTCGATGTAACCATCGACAACAAAGTAAACCAGCAAGACAATACGGTACAACGCTTACTTTTATCTTCTGAAGTGATTCCTGTTTGTTCACCAGAATTGGCCGCCAGAAGGCGACTTGAATTTCCTTCGGATTTATTTCAATGTTGGTTAATACAAGTGGACACTTCTATTTATCGTTGGAACACTTGGTTCGAAGAGCAAAAAATCCCCACCTTAGATAACGACATTTTATGCGCTGAGGTAAGCTCCTGGTATATGGGAATCAATGCCGTAAAAGCAGGGCACGGTGTTTTCTTGTGCCCTAGATTTATGGTGCAAGAGGAACTGGAGCAAGGCACTCTCTTACAAGTCTTTCCAAATCGGTTAAAGAACCACATAGAGTTTTACGTAAACTACGCCAAGAACTCTTCCAGAAAAGAAAGAATCGAAGCCTTTGTGAATTGGCTAATGGATGAAGCAAAACATAACGGACAGAAAAGAGCTTAGGCTTAGCCCTTTCCAAATCACGCACAGAAATTCATCTTAGCTTTTAACGTAGCGCTTCAAAATAATAGCAGCATTCACACCACCAAAGCCGAAACCGTTACATAGAACATAATCCACTTGTTTATTTCGGGCCGTTTTTGGAATCAAATCCAAATCCGCCATAGTTTCTTCTGGTTGCTCTAGATTCAGCGTAGGCGGTAGAACACCACTGATTAATGACTGAGCACTGAAAATAGTTTCTACGCCACCTGCAGCACCAAGAAGATGTCCTGTTGCAGACTTAGTAGAAGAAATAGGAACATTAGATATAGTGCTTCCAAAAAGGCTACGAAGCGCATTGATCTCTCCTCGATCACCAACAGGAGTGGAAGTCGCGTGCGCATTCACATAACCAATTTTATCAGCAGGCACATTGGCCATAGCCAGCGCCGCCGACATAGCACGAGCAGCCCCTTCGCCACTTTCTGGCCCAGATGTAAGATGATGAGCATCACCACTGGTGCCATACCCAGCAATTTCGACTAAAGGCGTCGCACCTCGAGCCAAGGCATGTTCAAGAGTTTCCAACACAACTAAACCGGCACCTTCTCCCATTACAAAACCTTCCCTGTCTTTATCAAAAGGTCTGGACGCTTTTTCAGGCTCTGCATTGTTTGTTGATAATGCTTTTAAAGCACCAAAACCGGCGAGAGAAAGAGGATCAATACAAGCCTCTGTACCACCAGCTAAGGCAACTTTTGCTTCACCTGTGCGCAACATTCTCATGGCATCACCAATGGCTTGCACACCAGCTGCACAAGCCGTAACAGGTGTACCAATTGGTCCTTGGAATCCATATTTGATGGAGACATTCCCTGCAGCAAGGTTGGCTAAAAAAGCAGGAACAGTGAAAGGTGATAAACGTCGTGCGCCTTGCTCAGTTAAAACAGACTGTGCGTGCGTAATAGTTGGTAAGCCGCCAATACCTGTTGCGATAATGGTCGCTGTTGCCTCTTTGTCTGTTTTGTCTTCAGGGAACCAATTAGCCTGAGTTAAGGCTTCGTCTGCTGAAGCCAGTGCAAAAAGAGTAAACAGATCTACTCGTTTTCTTTCTTTAGGTGACAGGTAATCAGATTCATTCAAACCATTTTCTTGTTCTGTGTGACTAGGCACTTGTCCAGCAATAAGCGTATTTAATCCATCCGATAAATCAGTAGGCAGTTGGCTAATACCAGACTCGCCTCGAATTAAACGCTGCCAAACAGATTCAACCCCCAAACCTAAGGGAGACACCAATCCCATTCCTGTAATAACAATACGTTGTTTCGATAACATAAGAACACTCCAAACTAGAATTCGACATAACGAAAACCCCCATGCTAGAGTGAGTCTTTATATGATCAAGATAATATTTAGGAGACTAAATATGCCGTACACGCCAGAGCACAAAGAACAAACTCGTCAACGCATTTTACAAGCGGCTGCAAAGCTGTTTTGCTCCCATGGTTTTGATCGTGTCACACTCACACAAATCATGAAAAAAGCAAACATGACTCATGGCGCTTTTTATGCTCACTTTTCAGGTAAGAGCAGTTTGTATGAAGCCGCTATGGCTTTTGCTAGCTCTCATGCTTTTTGGGCAAGAGATCATAAAAATACAGAAGAAAAAGAAACCCACTTAAAAGCTTTAGTATCGCGCTATTTAAGTTGGGGTCGGACGGATAAAGAACATCCTTCACCTTTAGAATTTTTAGTAACAGATGCCGCCCATAAAGATGAGAAAGTTCGCCAGGCATATCAGGTTTGTTTTGATAACCTAGTTGAACGACTTGCAGGGATTTTAAAAAAGCAAGGAAGTCAGGAAGCAGAAGAATTGGCTGAAGAAACAGTCGTCTCTCTTGTGGGAACCGTCGCCATTGCACGCTCTTTCACTCAGTCATTACAAAAAGACTTTTTAAATAGAGCTCAAGCACGCATATTTCATCGTCTTAACAATAGCCTTAAGGTGACAGGTTAATCCTTCTTTTTTGACCAGTGAAAAAGACTATTTGATTGTTTTGTTTATAAATTCCTACCGACTTATTTCACGTGAAACATTTTGCAGGCTTTGTGGTTTTTGAAATGGTTACAGATAGGGCCAAGGCTTTTTAATCTTTCTTATACCAATCAATGATGCTCGGTGCTATTTCAGGGCCAGAAACAAAGAAGTGGCCATTAAGAAGTGTCTCACGTTGATTATACCTAAAAGGTTTTCCTGTAGGCGTCACTAGCATACCACCTGCAGCTTCTATGATGGCTTGTTGAGCGGCCGTGTCCCATTCACTTGTCGGGCCTCGGCGCAGATGTAAATCCGCAATGCCTTCGGCAATACGACAGCCTTTTATCGAGCTTCCTTTGGGTAGCTCTCTCACTTGCTCGTAAGTTAGCTTTAAGGTTTCTTTCAGGTCTTTCGGTAGAGCTGGGCCATGACTGCGACTGGTCATGGCAATGATTGGTTCTCGCGGTTCACGAACATTAATACTTTCGTATTCGTTTCCTTGCCACTTTATCGCTCCTGTTGGCAAATCTTTCCATGATCGAGTAACACCAAAGTAGCCTTCTGTTGTCGTTGGTAAATACACCATTCCAACAATAGGTTCGCCGTTTTCAACAAGCGCGATGTTGATACTAAATTCGCCGTTTCGCTTTATAAACTCTTTCGTTCCGTCTAATGGATCAACAACCCACAATATCGACCATTTAGATCGCTCTTCAAACGTCACCGCAGCACCCCTACTTTCTTCGGATAAAACAGGGATATCAGGTGTGAGTGTTTTCAATCCAGCTAATATGACATTATGGGCAGCTAGGTCAGCCGCTGTCACAGGACTATCATCCGATTTTTGCTCTACACCTAAATCTGCACGTTGATAAATATCCATGATCACATCAGCGGCATCGTGTATTATTTTTTGAAGAGCTTGAAAAATAGGGTGTGAACTAACGTCCTTCATGACAGCCTCTATGACAACAAATACGGTCAACATATTTTATGAGTAAAACAGACTTATGAGTAAAGCAGAAAAGCAGTCTACACCACAAGCTGTTCGTTTAGATAAGTGGCTTTGGGCCGCACGATTTTACAAAACACGCTCTCTTTGCAAGGATGCTATTGATGGAGGAAAGGTGACTTACAATGGCAGCAAAGGTAAAGCGAGTCGCAATGTTGAAGTGGGCGCCTTAATCGGTATTCGAGTAGGTTGGGATGAAAAGGTCGTTGAGATTAAAGCAATCAGTGGACAGCGACGTGGCGCACCTGAAGCACAACTACTTTATGAAGAAACCAAAGAGTCTATTGAGAAGCGAGAACGTCGCGCTTTGGAAAATAAATCTTATGGTGGTCGTATCATGGCAGACCATAAGCCAAACAAAAAAGAACGTCGTGATATCAAGCAGCTCAAGAAAGATATTTTCAGCGACAGAGATTAAGCTATCTTGTCATTCCCTTGCACGATGTAAAAGACCTCTCAATCGTGCAAAGGGATTATCAATCTAACATCGGCTATACAAACCTTCACGGTTATCAATACAGCCTAACAGTTCAAGCTCCATCAGCACCTGCATCATGACTCCAGCATTTAGCTTTGTTTGTCGTATGAGCATATCAAAATCCATAGCCTCAGCTTCCTTTTCCAATAGCGCAGCCACAAGCCTTGCTTCATCAGACACCTTATCCGATAAAGGTTTTAAAGAGGGGATAACCAACGCGAGTGTATGCTCTTTTTTGGTCTCAAGTATTTCGCTACCTTTGTTACTTTCCTTTCTGCTGGTAGAAGAAGTTACAAGGCGAATAGGGGAGCACTCATCTAAAATATCTTCTACAGAACGCACTAAGGTCGCTCCCTGTCGTAATAATTGGTGGCAACCTTCTGATTGTGGATCAGGCAAACGACCGGGCAAAGCGAACACTTCACGATTTTGCTGAACTGCGTAGCTGGCACTAATCAAAGAGCCACTTTTTATTGAAGCTTCCGCAACAAGAACCCCCATGCTCAAACCACTGATAATTCGATTACGAGGCGGAAATAGGTGAGGCCTAGGAGAAGTTGTTAGTGGGTATTCACTTATTATTGCGCCGCCTTGTTTTAACACTTGCTCAAAGAGAGGCAGGTTACGATTCGGATATCTATGTAACAACCCTGTCCCTGCAACCACAATAGTAGGTGTTTTTTGACTCTCTAATGCACCTTGGTGAGCAGCTGTATCAATTCCCATAGCGCCTCCACTTACGACGCAAACCCCATAATCGGATAACTTTTTTGCAAACTGGAAAGTCACATCACGACCATAGCGAGTACATTTTCGAGCACCAACAATGCCAATTTTAGGATGTGTTAGAGCCTCTCTATTTCCTTCAAGATAAAAAAATGCAGGAGCAACATTAATCTCTTTTAACTCTTCAGGGTAATCATTGTCTTCTTGCAGAATCAAATGGTGATTCTCTGCCTCGAGCCAAGCGAGCGTATCGTCGCGTTTTTGCTTTTGCTCATTTGAGAGAATTCCACTTGAAAGATAATCCATCGCTTGCCGAGCCGTAATTTCGGGCCACTTTAAAGCCCTTAATAATTCATAAGATAAAACTCTTCCAGATTCTTGATCGTCTTCAAATAACAGTTGAGTCATGAGCTCTTGATCTGAAGAGTGCTTTTGAAGTTGATTCAGGTAAGTATAAAGACGAGATAAACGTGCGGGGCCAATACCTTCTAAGAAGCTGAAGCACAGCCAATCGGTTTTTGTTAAACCCGTTAAACGAGAATTTTCCATAAGACGGCTTCCTTGCGATCCACTAAAATACATAGGCATTCCTTGCCTAAAATAATCTCACTAAGTGCAAATTAACTTTGACTATAAACCCATTCAATCATATTGACCAAAAAACCGCCATGAGAAGACTGATCAATGGAAAGAGTTGCGTTACAATAGCCCCATTAAAAGAGCAGGAGAGATCGTCTTCGCTCACGAACAAAGATATTGTTGGAAAAAGATCATGGCCGTTTTACCCGTACTAGAATACCCAGACAAACGTTTGCGCAAAGTCGCGCAACCCATTACTGAATTTACTGATGAGCTACAAACTCAAATCGATGACATGCTTGATACCATGTATGACGAAAATGGACTCGGTTTAGCTGCAACTCAAGTCGACTACCACTATCGTTTGGTTGTGATGGATTTCTCAGAAGAACGTAATGAGCCGATTGTCTTCATCAATCCAGAATTTGAAATTCTTGATGAAGCCGCAAATGAATTCCAAGAAGGCTGTTTATCTGTACCTGGTTTTTATGAACATATCTATCGTGCCGCCAAAGTAAAGGTGAAAGCATTGGATCGTCATGGCAAACCATTTGAATTGGAAGTGGATGAACTGATGGCGGTGTGTGTGCAGCATGAAGTCGATCACCTTGATGGAAAACTTATGGTGGATTACTTATCACCTCTGAAGAGAAATCGCATTAAGAGCAAACTTGAAAAAGCTCAAAAGCAGGCTCTTAAAAGTAGGGGCTAAACAGACTTCCACTCCTCTTATCTGTTTTAAAAATCAGGCCTTGGCCTGATTTTTTTATTAAGGAACAATCTATGTCACAAACAAAACTTCGCATTGTTTTTGCTGGAACACCTGAATTCGCAGCAGCAAGCTTACAAGCATTGCTTGATCATCAAGAGGCTAATCACTATGAATTAGTCGGCGTTTATACTCAGCCAGATCGTCCTGCAGGTCGTGGTAAGAAGCTAGTACAAAGCCCAGTAAAACAATTGGCTGTTGAACACAACATTGAGGTTTTGCAACCTATTAACTTTAAACTGGATGAAGATAAACAAGTTCTAACAAACCTAAACGCGGACATCATGATTGTAGCGGCTTACGGCATCATCTTACCTAAAGCGGTTTTAGACACACCTAAACTAGGTTGCATCAATGTGCATGCTTCTATCTTGCCTCGTTGGCGTGGGGCGGCTCCTATCCATCGCGCCTTGATCGCAGATGACAAGCAAACAGGCATCACCATAATGCAAATGGATGTGGGATTAGACACAGGTGACATGTTACTCAAAGCCTATTGCGACATTATCCCAACAGACACTTACGCTTCACTTCATGAACGTCTTGCGCCTTTGGGTGGAGAAGCTCTGATTTCCGCCTTAGAAAAGCTCAAAGAGGACGAGCTCATTCCAGAACAGCAGGATGAAAGCCAAACCTGTTACGCATCGAAGTTGACAAAGCAAGAAGGGGATATTGTTTGGTCTGAGTCTGCTGACTTGATCGAGCGCCAAATTCGCGGTCTATCGCCTTGGCCTTCTGCTTATACAACAAGCTGTGAAGGCGTGATGAAAATACACAGCGCTAAAATGGCAGAAAGTAATAATCAAAATGCTAAAAAACCAGGTGAGATTCTAGAGTCTAATAAACAGGGAATTACGGTTGTAACCGGTAAAGGAAGTTTATTGATTACTGAAATACAGTTTGCAGGCGGGAAGCGAATGAAGGTTCAAGATGCACTAAATGGTAAACATAAATCGGCTTTGGAAATCGGCCAATGCTTAGGCATGAACAAAGGTGAGCAAACATTATAATGAAAGCATCTGATACAACATCAATTCAGCACAGCGCTCGACAAGTTGCCATAGAGATCATTGCTAATATTCTTCTTCAACAAGGCTCTTTAAGTACGCAACTCGCTCGCCATCAAACTAGCGTGGCGAGTGAACATATCCCTTTATTGAAAGAACTCTGTTTTGGTGTTTGTCGTCAGTACCCAAAGCTGAACAGCATTGCATTAAGTTTGCTTTCACATCCTTTTGAAGAAAAGGATACAGATTTATACGCGACCTTGCTTTTGGGCCTATACCAACTTAGCTATATGAATACTCCTGATCACGCGGCAGTGAATGAATCAGTAGAAGCTTGTCGGATACTTAAGAAAGACTGGGCGACAAAACTAATGAATGCTGTTTTACGTCGTTACCAAAGGGAAGGGGATGAAATAACAGCAAACTTGGAATCTATGCCATCTGTTGAATATAACCACCCAAAATGGTTAGTAAAACGTTTTAATAAGCATTGGCCAGACTATCTTGAGCAAATAATAGAAGCGAGTAATACGCATCCACCTATGTGTATTCGAGTAAATGAAAGTTCAGTTTCACGTGAAACATACCAAGCACAGTTACTAGAGTTAGGCATAAAATCAGATACAGGCCTCTTTTCTGCATCTGCTTTGTACCTAAAAAAGGCAGTGAAAGTGACTGAGCTACCAAACTTTGAAGAAGGTTTCTCTAGCGTACAAGATGAAGCGGCTCAACTATCTGCACATATTCTTTCTCCTACATCTGGAGAAAAAGTGCTTGATGCTTGTGCGGCACCTGGAGGAAAAACAGGGCACCTTTTAGAAAAAGCAACGGGCATTGAATTAACCGCTGTTGAACTAGAGCCTTGGCGAATGGAGAAAATAGAATCCAACCTTGAGCGTTTGGGCTATTCTGCTCATTTGATTTGTGCAGACGCTGGCGATCTAGATGCTTGGTGGGACGGAGAACAATTCGACAAAATTCTATTGGATGTTCCTTGTTCTGCTACAGGAGTGATTCGTAGAAACCCAGATATTAAAATTAATCGCAAGCCTGCAGACATCACTGAACTTGTTGAAATACAAAAAGAGATAGTAAGCCAAGTCTGGAAAACACTTAAACCGAATGGCTTTATGCTTTATGCAACTTGCTCACTGATGCCAGAAGAAAATGAACAGCAAGTACATCAGTTTCTAGAAGAAAATCACGATGCTAAAGAGGTTCCGCTCAATACGCTTAATCAAGGTTTTGAATTAGAATGGGGGACTCCTGTTAGTCACGGTCGCCAACTATTCCCAAGTTTAGAAGGCCATGATGGTTTCTATTATTGCTTACTGCAAAAAATAGATAAGTAAGACCTCTCGGTAGGTACAGACAAATCATTGATAAATCGTTTCTTTTAAAACATAACCCGGCTAACTGTTTCACATGGAACACAGTTGGCCGGGTATTTTTTTATCTGCTTATAACAGCTAAAAAAGCTTCAAACCAAACACTTTCCATACCGACCAAAAACGCTTAACAAGAATAAATGTTAAGAATCGAAGGCCATAGAGAATAAGCCAAAATAATTACGAGTATTTTCCAAGATCAAGTTAAATATTTCTGCTTAAGTGGTTAAACTTAACCTACCTTAATGAAAAGCCTTGTGGTGTGATTCCATTGATCGCAAGAGCCTAGATAAACAACAAACTAGAACACCAAACGCAGAGTCTCAAAACACATCCGGCTCTAAGGCAGAATATGAAAATCATTATTATAGGCGCGGGGCAGGTTGGTGCCACGCTTGCAGAAAACCTAGCAAGTGAAGATAACGACATTACAGTTGTTGATAAAGATTTAGATCGCCTTAGAGAGCTACAAGACAGGCTAGATATTCAAACAGTACAAGGCAATGGATCACACCCAGACGTGCTTGATCAAGCAGGCTGTAATGATGCCGATATGCTCATTGCCGTTAGTAACCAAGATGAAACCAATATGGTGGCATGTCAGGTTGCTCACACTCTATTTAAAACGCCAACAAAGATTGGCCGTATCCGCTCCAGTGCTTATTCAAAATACCCTGAGTTATTCTGCGACCAAGCAATGCCAATGGATGTTCGTATCAGTCCAGAAAAAGAAGTAACCAAGCATTTAAGCAGATTGATTCGTTACCCTGGCGCATTGCAAGTAATGGAGTTTGCAGAAGGTAAAGTTCAGCTCGTGGTTGTAAAAGCAGAAAAAGGCGGTCCTCTGATTGACCAGCAAATTAGCTTTTTAAAAGAGCACATGCCATCGATTCAAACACGAATCGCCGCAATCTATCGAGACGGAAAATCTATTTCTCCTGACGGCAATACCTACATTCGCGCAAATGATGAGGTTTTCTTTCTTACGGCTCAGCGCGATGTTCTTGATGTTATGAGTGAACTACGCCCGCTTGATATTCCTTATCGTCGAATCATTATCGCAGGCGGTGGTAACATCGGTGAGCGTTTAGCTCAGAGCCTAGAAAAAGAATATCGCGTTAAGATCATTGAACGAGATGCCGAGCGTTGTCGCTATCTATCAGAAACATTAGACAACACGATCGTGTTAAACGGAGACGCTTCTAAGCAAGAACTGTTACTTGAGGAGAACATTGAATCAACGGATGTGTTCTGTGCTCTGACCAACAACGATGAAGCCAATATCATGTCTTCTATGTTGGCTAAGGTTTTGGGCGTTAGAACGGTTATGACGATTATCAATAACCCAGCGTACGTGGATATTGTTCAAGAAGGCATGATAGATATCGCCATTTCACCTCAGCAAACGACGATCAGCTCTCTTTTAAGTTACATTCGCCGTGGTGACGTTGTGAACGTTCACTCTATGCGTAAAGGTGCTGCGGAAGCATTAGAGGCCGTTGCTCATGGAGACTATCGTTCTTCTAAAGTAGTAGGGCGAAGCATCGCGAATCTTAACCTTCCTGAAGGTGCAACCATTGGTGCTATCGTTCGTGAAGACGACCTTATTATTGCCACCAGCGAGTTGGTTATTCAAGCAGAGGATCACGTTATTCTTTTCGTCACCAATAAAAAGCAAATCCCTGCTGTAGAACAACTTTTCCAAGTAGGGTTAACTTTCTTTTAAGTGATATTTAAGTACATTCTTTTTCTGTCGGAAGAAGAGTAGGAAGCCAAAGTTTGTTGGAATTTTAACAGACGCCTAATCAGTCAATGTTATTAGGCTCTAGGAAACAAGTATGCATTTTAGTGTCATCACCCGTGTCATTGGTTTATTGGTTATGGTTTTCAGTATTTCGCTGATTCCTCCCATTATTGTTTCTCTGATTTATAACGACGGCGTGCTAGATGCTTTTTTGTATGCACTGGCAGTCAACTTATTAGGTGGTTTTTTACTTTGGTTCCCTGTTCGAAAGGCGAGAGGGGAATTAAAGATTCGAGATGGCTTCTTGGTCACCGTTCTTTTCTGGACAGTGCTTGGTCTTTTCGGCTCAGTGCCGTTTTTCCTATCTGAAAACCCAGACCTTTCTTTCACTGACTCCTTGTTTGAATCCATGTCTGGCTTCACAACAACGGGGGCGACCATTTTGACAGGGATTGATGATTTACCGAAATCTATCCTGTTTTATCGCCAGTGGATTACTTGGTTAGGCGGTATGGGTATCATCGTTCTAGCCGTGGCTATCATGCCAATGTTAGGTATCGGTGGTATGCAGCTTTACCGAGCAGAAACACCTGGCCCAGTAAAAGACACTAAGCTCACACCACGCATTGCAGAAACCGCAAAAGCCCTTTGGTACATTTACGCAACTCTCACTAGCGTATGTGCTTTAGGTTATTGGATTGCTGGAATGAGCTTGTTTGATGCTATTTGCCACAGTTTTTCAACGGTGGCGATTGGTGGTTTCTCAACCCACGATGCCAGTATCGGTTACTTTGATAGCGTCGCTATTGAGCTTATTTGTACATTCTTCATGATTGTTTCCGCGTTTAATTTCGCACTGCATTTCTTCGCTTGGAGACATAAGAGCGTTTGGCATTATTTCAAAGACCCTGAAGCACGATTCTTCTTATTCCTTCTATCAAGCACAGTCTTGCTGTCTACTTTAGTATTGGCAATGACAGCCACTTTTGATTGGGGAACTTCTTTACGCTACGCGGTATTTGAAAGTGTTTCCATTGCAACAACCTCTGGATTCAGCACATCCGACTTCTCAAGCTGGCCACACTTTTTACCTTTCTTATTAATCGTTACCTCCTTTGTTGGCGGTTGTGCCAGCTCAACTGGTGGCGGTATGAAGGTTATTCGTATTCTGTTAATTCTTAAACAGGGCATGCGTGAAATTCAACGATTGATCCACCCTAACGCAGTCATTCCAGTTAAGGTCGGAGGCAAGGCCATTCAAGAACGAGTCGTTTCTGCTGTATGGGGCTTTTTCTCTGCTTACTTACTGGTCTATATCATTTTGATGATAGGCTTGATGGCAACAGGATTAGACCAAGTAACAGCTTGGTCAGCGGTGGCAGCCACGCTAAATAACCTTGGCCCTGGTTTGGGGGACGTTGCGGCAAGTTTTGAGAGCATTGGCGACCCTGCAAAGTGGATGTTGTGTTTCTCTATGCTGTTAGGTCGTCTAGAAGTATTCACTTTGTTGGTATTATTTACCCCAATGTTTTGGCAAAAGTAAACACAACAAAGATAGTCTCTAAGGAGTGAAAGAGAACACATGACGCCAGCAATAAACCAACTGAAGAAGCAAAAAGTACCATTCAGTATTCATGAATATGAGCACGATGCTAACTGCTCAAATTTTGGAGAAGAGGCCGCTCAGAAACTTGGCCTTGATCCGGCGTCTGTGTTTAAAACCTTATTAGTTACTGACGACAAACAATTCTTTGTCGCCATTGTTCCCGTTACCGGCACCTTGAATTTGAAACGCGCCGCTAGTGCCTTCAAGGTAAAAAAGTTACGTATGGCCGATGTGAAAGAAGCAGAACGTTTAACGGGATATTTGGTTGGTGGAATCAGTCCAATAGGACAAAAGAAAAGCCTTATTACTTGCATAGACCAAAGTGCGCAAAACATTTCAACAATCTATGTGAGTGGAGGACAACGAGGATTGGATATAGGCTTGTCACCTCAAGATCTCAGTAAAACTTGCCGTAATGCAATATTCGCTGACATTGGCCAAGCTTAATCTCTCAACAAGCTGCTCTCTATTTCATTCATATTTATAGCAAGGCAATTTCTCATGGCACAAACTAAGCCCATTATTCTGCTAGACCGAGATGGTGTGATTAACCAAGATTCAGATCAATATGTAAAATCTGTTGAAGAGTGGCTACCTCTTCCTGGCAGCATTAAATCCATCGCGGCGTTATCAAAAGCTGGCTTTCAAATATTTGTTGTCACAAATCAGTCTGGTATTGCTCGTGGTTATTATGACGAAGCAACATTACACGCCATGCACGATAAGATGATCAGTTTGGTGGAAAAAGAGGGCGGCAAAATCTCAGGGGTAGAATATTGTCCTCATGGCCCAGATGACAATTGTGCTTGTCGTAAACCCAAAAGCGGCATGATAGAAGCAATCGAAATGCAGCTTGGGTTATCTTTTCAAGAACACCCAGCGATTATGGTTGGAGACTCTCTGAGGGATCTTCAAGCAGGCGAAGCTCGTGGTTGTGCGCCTGTGTTGGTGTTAACCGGAAAAGGCCGTGAAACTCAATATAAGAAAATAGATTTCCCATTCACGGTTTATACAGACTTAGCCGCCTTCAGTATTGCAACCTTGTTTAAGTATACATAATTCAAGAACAAGAAAATAAAGTTAGTAAGTACACACATTCGATGTGTCTGCTTACTAACAAATGACTTACCCAGTACCTTTTACAAATTTATTAATAAAAAAACCTTCCTCACAATGAAAACACATTGCTCATTATTTTGGTTAAAAAGTGATCTTAGTAGTCAAATATCAGAATCAATCATGCTACAATCAAATGATAATCATTGTTAAATGAAAAGTTACCTTTTATGCCAAACTCCACTACATTAACTCGCATTGAAAAAGTGCTCGACTACATTCATGAGCACCTTGATGAACCGATCAATGTCATCAATTTAGCTGAAAAAAGCTGCTGGTCTCGTTGGCAGTTTCAGCGAGTTTTTGGAAGTGCAACAGGGCTTACGGTTGCCCAGTATGTTAGGGAATTACGTTTGAGCAACGCGGCTGAGCTACTGCTTAATACACAAAATAAGCATATTGATATTGCGATTCTGTGCGGCTTCGAATCTGAAATTAGCTTCAGCCGAGCATTCAAACAAATGTTCCAATGCTCACCTCGTGAGTATCGCCAACGAGGAAAAAGAGTCGGGCTGCGAACACCGCTTAAATACTGCACCCCAAAACGCAGCTGGGTAGCGCCAACGCCTTTCACCCAGATTCGCATTGAAACTCGTCCTGCATTCACGCTAATGGGGCATTGTGATTGGATATTCGGGCCGTTCTCAAATGCTCCAAACTTCATAGAGCAAGTGCCAACCGTTTGGAAAGGGTTCGCAGAAAAACATCCTTCTCATATCGACCAACTGATTCAAAAGCCAATGGGCGTGATCGATACAAGAGAAAGAGCCGATCGTCCAGATGAGCTCTTATATTGGGCAGGTTATCCAACGGATGAAGCGCTACAAGACAACACGCTTTTCATTCCTGAACAGGAATATGCCGTAATCCCAGTTCATGGTGAAGTCAGTGCTTTAGAATCCGCAGTAGAGTGGTTCTTCTTTCACTGGTTACCAGAATCAAATTACCGCAATGTTCCAGGCTTTGAACTGGAAGTCTATTCACCTAACTACAAACCAGACTGCAAAAACAGTTATATGGAATATTGGCTGCCTGTTGCACCTCGTAATACGTCAAAATCACGTAAGCATTAAGTGACTATGCACCAAAAGGTTAAGTTTTACTCCACACACAGCAATAAAATGACAATCATTCTCACCAATGTTTCTCATTATTGGAGCAAAAATGAAACCTTCATTACCATTTAGACCGACTTTGCTGGCTGTAGCGATTGCTGCATCTACTTCCTTGGCTTACTCAGAAGAAACAAGTACAGATACTGAAAGCCTTGATACGCTAGATACACTTGAAGTAAAAGGCCAAACGTACCGTAACACAGCGACCAAAACTCAGCTTGATCCAGAAGAGACACCACAAGCAATTTCGATTATTGACAGTGAAGAGCTAGAAGAGAAAGGGTTGGATACTATATCAGAAGCGGTTCGTTATAGTGCCGGTGTAAATACCGAGCTACGTGGGGGAGCCGTCACACGTCTCGACCTTTTCAATATCCGAGGTTTTGATAACGATACAGTTTTACTAGACGGCTTACCATTGCTATACAACGACTGGAACCTTCAGCCGCAAATCGATGTTGCAGCAATCAAACAAATTGAGATATTCAAAGGGCCTACATCGACTCTCTACGGTGAAATGCCTCCCGGAGGCATGGTCAACATCATAACCAAATCTCCACAAGAAGAATCGCAAAACAGCATTGAAGTAGCCGTTGGTAGCGATAATAAAAAACAGATCCAAATTGATAGTACTGGGGCAATTAGTGATTCCGTAAACTATCGTGTTGTTGGCTTAGCTCGTCAGAAAGACGGACAGGCAACGACAACTAAAGAAGAGCGCATCATGATTGCGCCATCATTGGACATCAAACTGTCTGAAGACACTCTGCTAAATGTAAATATGTACTACCAAAACGATCCAAGTGCAGGTGCATATTCCTCTTTACCATCAACAGGAACCGTTTATTACAACAACACAGATGGTCAATTAAGTAATGATGCTTATGCAGGCGATATCAATTGGGAAACATATGAGCGAGAAGTGCTTCTTTTTGGCTACAAGCTAGATCATAAGATTAATAACAATTGGAGCTTCTTACAAAACGCCCGTGTGACCGTCGCTGAAGCTTACCAAGAGAATACCTATAATTTAGGCTTAGATGCAGACGGAAGTACACTTTATCGAAGTGCCTATTTAACAGATGAATCATCTAAAGGCTTCAATATAGATAACCAGCTTTCAACTATTTTTGATCTAGGTGAGATGGAGCACAACGTTTTATTCGGTGTGGACTATCTAAAACTGGAATCAGACATTATTTATAAAGATGCAGTCTCAATTGCTAGCATTGACATTTATGACCCTGATTACGATCAAATTGATCCAGACACCTTGGATCTAGAAACAGCGACAGCTTTGGCTTATTACAACAGTGATTTCACAATCGACAAAGAGCAAACAGGTTTGTATGTACAAGACCAAGTTCGATTCAACAATTGGGTTTTCTTAGCTGGCGCTCGTTACGATCAATACGACTATAAAGAAACTGGAACCAAATACGGTTCAGAAGCCACGACAGAAATAGATCAAAACCAGCTAAGTGGCCGAATCGGTGCTTTATACCAATTCGATAACGGTATTTCTCCCTTCATTAACTTTGCTCAAAGCTTTGAGCCTGTCAGTGGATCGGATAAAGACGGTAACGAATTTGATACTTCGACAGCAGATCAAATAGAAGCAGGCATCAAATACCAACAAAGAGACTTGTTAGCGACGGCAACCGCTTTCCATATTGTGAAAAGCAATGTCACCACAACCGATCCAGATGGTACGGCTTATGATTTAATCCAAGTAGGTGAAGTGACCTCGAAAGGCTTTGAGCTAGAACTCGCAAAAGCATTTTCTAAAGAGGTAAACCTTAGCCTAGCTTATACTTTCCAAGATGTTGAAATCACGAAAGATAATAGTGGTATCGAAGGAAATACACCGATTTGGACACCTGAGCAGCAGTTCAGCGCTTGGCTAAATTACAAACCTGAACAAGGTGCCTCTTTTGGAGCAGGTTTGCGTTATGTTGGTGAAATGCAAATCGACGCAGCAAACTCAGATACTGTACCTTCTTATACTCTTGTAGATTTATCTGTTGGGTATGATTTGGCTCAATTATCTGCAGACTTTAAAGGCGCAAGTGTCCAGTTTTCCGTATCAAATGTTTTCGATGAAGTTTACTACTCATGCTACGACACAGATAACTGCTGGTACGGCGCAGATCGTTCTTTCGAGTTGAAGGGGCGTTATGAGTTCTAAAAGGCTAGAGCAATAATATGAAAGGGTATTTAGACGACCTTTTCATTGAGAGTAAGGGCTACATAGCCGCTTTAGAAGGAAAACGATTAGAAGAACTTGATGAAACTGATAACTTATTATCTGTTTCATCTTCTCAAGCTTTCCTGAAAAATTTATCTCTCACACTACAAGAGGCGCATCCGGAAACGGGTGCGCCTTATTGGCGTGTAAGATCTTGGGGATTATCCTGTTGGCAGCCAATCTATTTGGCGCTGATTTGTGTTTATCATTTAAAGAAAACACCGAAAAACCTAGACCAGTTACACCAATATCAGCAACACAATTACATCGCAGGATACGCGTTACCAGAAGGTGATTGGTTCCATGCTGAGCATCATGAACTGGTCGCTTATACGGCCGGAAAATTAGCCATTCTTTTTAATGCCTATGAAACAGCACATTTGGCTCTTCATGGAGGCCGGCAAACTCTGTATCGAGCATTATTGGCCGATCAAATTATGGATACCGTAGTGCTGGCGGATCCTTCCGCTTCGATAGAGGCCATGCGCCATGAATACGCACTTTGGGCCAAGCATTTAGATTTACCTTTAGCGCCACTAAACAGATTACAGCAAGACGCTGAGAAGGTGAGTTTCATACGACGAACCTGCTGTTTGCATTTTCGCCGTGACGATGGCGAAATCTGTGCTAACTGTCCTCGACAACATAAAAAGTCTCAGGAAACCCTATGTTTGAATTAACCAAGATTTTGATAGAAAGAAACCAAAGACGAATTTTGGACATTCCTCAATTAATGCTTCCCAGCGACAAGGTTACCGTCATCCTAGGGCATAATGGCTCAGGCAAAACCACCTTAATGCAATGTTTAGCCCGTCAAATGACAGCCGACAACGGACAGATTCATTTCAATAACCAAGCCTTGACGGATTTTTCACAGAGAACCTTGGCTCAGCAGATTGCTTTTTTACCTCAGCATTTACCCAGTTCGTCCGGCCTCACCGTAGAAGAACTTGTTCAATTAGGACGCTTCCCTTGGCGCGGAACATGGGGAAAACATCAGCAAGAAGATACCGAAATAGTACGCAACGCCATTCAACAAGTGGGTATCGAAAGCTATAGCAATCAATTTATAGAAGACTTATCTGGTGGAGAACGTCAGCGTGCTTGGATTGCTATGTTACTTGCTCAGCAGTCGCCAGTGTTGTTATTAGACGAACCGACTTCCGCATTGGACGTGGCTCATCAATATGAATTAATGAATTTGCTACAAACTCTAAACCGTGAAACAGGCCAAGGGATGATCCTCATTCTTCATGATATCAATCTTGCAGCCCGTTACGCCGATCACATATTAGCCATGAAACAAGGCAAGGTTCTTTTCCAAGGTGCACCAGATGCATTGATGGAAGCCAAACAATTGGAAGCCTTATACGGCGTACCAATGTCTCTCATTCCACACCCTCAACATGATTCTAAGGTGGCCATTGTATGTTAGTACTTACTTCTAAATTACCCCACATAAAGAAAGGGATTATTGCAATTCTATGTTGTGCTAGCAGCGCGTTATACGCTGACATCCGCATTGAAGACAGCCTTGGTGAGAAAGTCTTTGCCGAAGCACCAACACGAGTCGCCAGCTTAAACTGGGAGCTGACAGAAAACGTCATTGAACTGGGTGTTGAGCCTATTGCTGTGGCGGATATGAAAGGCTATGAAGAATGGGTAACACGACCAGCTTTACCAGCTTCCAGCCAAGACATAGGTGATAGAGCAGAGCCTAATTTAGAAAAACTCGCCCAACTCAAGCCGGATGTGATTCTAATTGGTGCGGCATTAGAAGGAATAAAATCAAGACTAGAAAAAATCGCGCCGGTTGTCTTTTTCAATACCTACCAGAAAGACCACAACAACGCAGAAGCCGCCGATCGAGTTTTCCTAACCATCGCCACCTTATTGGATAAACAAGACATTGCCACCGAAAAGCTAACAAACCGAGCAAAAGTACTCAATCAGCTTAAAGCCAAACTGGAAGCAAAATACCCAGAAGGCATGCCAAAAGTCGCCAGTATGCGATTTGCTAACACCACATCTGCTTACGTCTATGGCAAAAACGCCATGCCTGAATACGCACTTAATGCGCTCGGCATCGACAATGCTTTGTCACTTAAAAACACCCAATGGGGCGTAACTCAAAAGAAAATTAAATTCTTACGTTCCGTTGATGACAATGTGTTGCTCTACTTCCAACCTTTCTATGAAGAAGAGAAACTGAATGCGTCCCCATTATGGAAAGCCATGCCATTTGTTCAGCAAGGCAAAGTGGCACCTATCGCCTCCACTTGGACATACGGTGGCGCTATGTCACTACAATACTTAGCCGAAGCTATGACAGACGCACTGTTGTCACTTCCTAATGAAAACAACACTGGTAAATAATGAACACCATGAGTAATAGATTACAATACGGGGCGATGATCGCCCTGTGTTTGTTTGCTTTTAGCTTTTTGCAAATTGACTCAAACCTCAGCCTAATGACCCAATGGCAAATACTCCAAGGTCATGTAGAACAAGATTTCGACCAAATTGATTGGGCATTTTCACGCTTACCGCGATTGGCAATGGCATTGCTAGTAGGCGCTTGTATTGGCTTGATCGGCAGTGTTATTCAGCAACTCACTCGTAATCCTCTGCTATCACCCACCACACTCGGAACATCCAGTGGTGCTTGGTTAGGTTTGATTGTTTTATCTATTGCTTGGCCAGAAGGCCAAACTCATTATCAAGCCATGGCAGCTATGACAGGCTCCATCTTGGCGCTTTCTTTGGTGTTATTAATCAGTGGTATTCGCCAGCTCACAGGTTTATCCATTGTTCTCTCTGGAATGGCGGTGAACCTTCTATTTGGCGCTATAACCACTGCGCTCATTCTCTTAAATGAAGAATACGCGCAGAACTTATTTATTTGGGGAGCAGGGGATCTTAGCCAAAATGGCTGGGACAAATTTCATTGGTTATGGCCACACTGCTTGGTTGGTATTGCCATATTACTCTATGCAGGAAAACCGCTGACCTTATTACGCCTAGGGCAAAGCGGTGCGAAAGGCCGTGGCCTAAATGTCACTGCTCTTTTTCTAATATTAATGTTGTGTGGACTTTGGATGTTATCCGCCGCCATTACCATGGTGGGCGTTATTGGTTTCTTAGGTTTGGTGTCACCCAATCTGGCGCGATTAATTGGTGCTCGAACCGCCACCTCAGAGCTTTACTGGTCAAGCTTACTGGGTGCATTAATTCTTATCATGGCGGACAATTTGGCCTTGTTTATTGGTACATTCAGTTTCGATATCGTACCAACGGGACTCGCCACCGCATTGCTCGGTGCTCCAATGCTAATCTGGCTAATATTGCGCCAGAAAAACCAAGAAACGAATACCAGCTTTCAGACCATTCGTGGGCAATCACACCTGAGTCAAAAAGGCCTATGTTTTGTCTTTGCCTTACTCATTATGATTATTCTGCTTGGCATCTTTTCTCACTTTGAACTCGATCACTTTGTTTTGCACCTTCCCAATGAATTTAGCTGGGAACTAAAGTGGCCACGTTTATTATCCGCCTTATCTGCAGGAGCCGCCATGGCGGTATCTGGTGTGATTATGCAAAGGCTGATTCACAACCCATTGGCGAGCCCAGATTTACTTGGTCTGTCTGCTGGGGCCGTATTAGCCATGGTGGGATTCAGTGCTTACTTTGGCATTCGTATGGGGCAACTTGGCCCGCTGGTTGCCTTTGTTGGTAGTATGACAGTGCTGTTTATTCTGCTTCTATTAGGTCGTCGTTTCCGCTTCGCAGCCGCGCCAATGATACTTACTGGTGTGGCCTTGTCTGCCTTAATAGAAACACTGGTTCAATTTAGTCTAATGAAAGGTACAGATGAAGTTTACGACATTTTGCGTTGGCTCGCAGGTTCTACTTATCGAGTGACACCCGATCAAGCCGTACTCTTATGTGTGGTCAGTAGCGTGTTGATATTGCTCAGTCTTAGTTTGCACAAAGTACTCACCCTTATGTCTATGGGGAAAGTAACGGCCGCCGCTCGTGGCGTTGCGGTACGACCAAACTTTGTATTATTACTCATGCTGGCCGCCGCTTTATGTGCATCTGTTACTGCCTTACTTGGCCCTATTGTGTTTATCAGCATTGTGGCTCCACACTTAGCGAGCCTGTTAGGTGCTCGAACTGTGTTATCACAACTGTCTGTTTCTGCTTTGCTTGGTGCCAGCTTACTGCAATTCTCTGATTGGCTAGGACAAACCCTTATCCACCCTAATCAATTGGCAGCAGGAACCATGGTGGCGATTATCGGTGGGGCGTATTTTACTCTCATCCTACTTAGGAATCGTAGAAGTCTTAATCGCTAGCTTTTCGATAGCAGCTCCTAGCTTAATTACTGATATAAAGGCTGTAACCTTAATACAACCTCCGCTCAGTAAGATGTATTATGAACAAGCAGCACAGTGTCGATCCAATAGGGAACCTACATGTCATCCGTAACCAATCTATTCTTAGTTAGACACGGCCAAACCGAGTGGAATAAAGAACACCGGCTACAAGGCCATAAAAACTCACCCCTGACACAAAAGGGCAAAGAACAAGCTCTAAACACCAAACACGCTTTGCAAGGTTATGAAATACATAAAGCCTATGTCAGCCCTTTGCAGCGGGCTCAAGACACTCTCGAACTCATCATTGATCAACGAGATATAGATGTTGTTATTTCAAACAACTTAAAAGAAATTAACCTTGGACCTTGGGAAGGAAAAACAAAACCGGAAACCTTATTATCTGATCCTCAGCAATACCATTACTTTTGGCAAGAACAAGACAAATTCAATTTAGCTGGCGCGGAAACCTACCAACAACTACAGGATCGAGTCGTCTCCGAATTACAGGCGATTTTTTCAAAAGAGAAGGGGAAGAACATATTGATAGTGTCCCATTGGATCGCCATCAAAGCCGCTGTCGCCTATTATAAATCCACACCACTTAGTGACTTATCCTCCTTACCTGACCCTAAAAATGGTGAATACACCATTTTGTCTGAGCTAAATACACAGATAAAAAAAAGCGGTTAGAGTTTTCACTCTAACCGCTTTTTTTGATTCAACCTTAATGTGGGATCCCGTAATTCGAGAACTCAGTTGCTCACGTAATTGCTGACGAGTTCAAGGATTATGGAATTTTCAATTTACTTAAAATCCTGTAATCCTTAGCCTAAACCACAAGGAATCCCGTAATTTGAGAACTAGAGAGATTACTCTAGTCTTGCTTTCTGCTTCACTACGTATGGATGAAACTCACTATGCAGTAGCCTTACTTTACCTAGCGAAGTCTTCAACTCAATGCCCATTAAGACAAGAATATCCCTGTTTCCCTGTGTTTGGCGTTTGTCTACTGATTTAAGCCTATGGTTCAGCTCATAATCTTCAGAAAAATTAACATAATCATGATCACTAATACCCATTACGTTCTCCCTGTAAAAGGCAATTGTCGAATTACAATTGCCAGCTGATTGATATTAGTTCAGAAACATAATTTTGCCATGTTGAACTAGGTAATGAACTAATTGGACAGAGCGGAAAGGTGATCAGCTATAAGCTGCACATTAGCTAGATATTGTCTTTCATATACTTTCTGTCGAAGTGGTACTTTCCATTGCTCATCAATAGGGTAAATTTCTCGATCAGCTAAATGCTTCATTAACGCTTTTGAGCTGATTTGAGCCCGCTTAGCTAACTTCGCTAGCAAAACGTATCGCTCTCGGAAGTCATCAATACCTTTCTGAGACACCCACTTCAAAGTAGTACCATTTTTCGATTGAGTTTCAATCAACCCAGTATCAACTAATTGATAGGTGAATTGCTGTTGAAGGCCAAGCAATTTCGCTGTTACTGGTATGCTCAGTAAATTATCGACAGCCTTATAACCTTCATACCACTCTTTAAAATCACTCTTATCGAACAACATAGACGGTAAACCAGATGCACCTTTTAACCTAGCAGATACTTTTAAATCTTTTGCCTCAATCGCTCTCAACAAAGTTATTAGCGAGTTTTCTATTTGACCGCCAAAGTATTTAAGCAATTCAGAGAACGTCCAATAATCTCCAGACAACTCCGTAAGATCTTGAAGAAATAAGCTCCTATATCTAAGAATTTCATCCTTTGAAAACTGCCAAATGGATTTCCCGTAAGTATTCGGTTTAATCATCACATCGAAGCATCCGCTTTCCTGTAACTTATAAAACTGAAGTTTTGTGACACCAAGGATAGAAGCTGATTGCTTGGCACAAATGAGGTCTTTAATTCTATAAAGCCTAGCTTCCAAATCTGGTTTATAGATCAACGTGAACTGCCTACTTTCTATTACAGTCACTTTACTACAGACAAGGTTTTGCTTTATTGCACTACTAAGCTCGCTCTTATTGAGATCATAGTCACGACAAGCTGTTTGGAAGGGGATCCATGGATGAGAATCTAAAGTTTTCTTATCAAAATGATGATTTTTTTTCGTCAGTGGTTTTTCCCAATATTTATTTATGTACCGCTCAAGATAGTCTTTATAAGGCTGAAAACATGCTTGAGGAAAACTCAAATAAAAAGATCGGTAAAATTTGATAAATAGGTCAGTTCCGTCAGAGCTACAACCCAAAGCATGCAACCGCTTTAGAAAGTTATGGTAACCTGCATGCCCCGAAAATAAGGCTTCGGCGACATCTTTCATATTGTCTTTAGCGGTCTGCATATCTCGTAAACTAGTACTAATCCCTGATCTAGAAATCATCCTATTACGAAGCCATTTAGAAAAGAAATTAAGAAGAACTATTCGATCTTCCTTGTTCAATACTTCATGGCCATTAAACAAGGATAAGTTCGTACCTCTAGGCTGTAAGGCTCCTTCAAAGAATAATTGCATAGATAGAACATCCCTAGAGACTTTCTCAACATCAGTTTCTGTAATATCAGCACCACAACTACAAAACCTAACCTTTGAACTTTTAGTAGATACTGCCTTACCACATAAATAACAATGATCATGAAGCCATATTTTATGCTCTAAACACGCTACTGATGTTTTGTAGCGCCAATGGACTTTAAAGTAGCCATAATCTCGGATACATAAAGGACAAAACCGCAATTTTTGAGGTACAAAATAGCCAACCTTTAGAGCTAATACTTCTTTCACAACAGGATTATTAAGGTCACACCTAGCCCACTTAGTATTAGCCAATACAGGATAAAGGTTATGGGGTGAACTAACACTGAGTGTTTTACTACCCCTAGCATTGAGCCAATGAAAAAACGTATACTCATTCAGTTCCGCAATTCTAATAAGGTAACCAAATGGGTCTTCATCTGCCTTCATAGCTGGATGTATAAGAGGTTCAATTAAAAAGGAAACTATCGGCTTCATAATGTAAGCCTCTCTTCTGAAGAGACTGACATTCGGTGAAAGGGCATACCTATTCTGTCTAGTTTGTGATGTACAAAGTTTTCATTAAATGGATTCAGTTTCCCAACACCCTCAACCCAGATACATTCAGTAAAAGCGACCTGAAAGCATTCTTTTTTCAAGCCGTTGTAATTCATTTTTGCGGTCTGTTCATAGGCACCAATAAAGAGCTTCACTAAGTAATCAATGATTCCGTTAGTCGCGAAATAAAGAGACTTAATTAAGCTCTTATCCCTTAGATCAATACTTTCAGGTAGCCCTATTTTTTCATCCAGTATACGTATTACGCCAATAAGGCTTTCACGAGACTCTTTTTCATTAATATCAAAAGGCCGTATATCAATCCTTCGACTAAACCGCCTTCTTAGCTGCTCATTAACCTTTAGAATTTCTTCACTGCGATCTAATCCCATCAAGACGGTCGATACTTTAGCTTTATCAATAACCGTTTTTAACCAATCAGATACTTCATAGGGTGTTCGACGTTTACCTTGATCTATGAAATGTTGTAATTCATCGAAGATCACCATTTTCACTTCACACATTTCTAGGTAGTTTAATATTCGGTTGGTTTTTTCTATTGCTGAACCTTTATTAAATTGAGGGTCACCGAGTTGAATCAGCATTTCTTCCGCTATATTTTTGACCGTTGGTACAGATGGTGTATCTACAACCAAAATAGGTATAACTAACTTTTCACTGCCTCTCACTCTAGGGTAGGTAAGCTTCATTTTTTCTTTAAGTGTCGATTTTCCAGTACCAGATTGCCCCACACAAATAATATTTTGAGGAGTATCAACGTAAGTTTTCATTTGATAAGAATCAACAATTGCTTGATAAGCCTTATCAAACTGAGGGTGATTAATAACCAACTTTCTAAGTGAAGCTAGCTTCTGATATTGCTCTATTGAAAAGTTCATTGGCTACCCCTTCCTTTCTGTTACAGAAAAAGAAGGGATTTCATCAATATCCCAGTCATCTATGCTGTTTTCATGACTGGAGACCTTCATTTGATTTGGAGTCCAAGCAAGGCTCTGAGGGTGTTTTTGTAATGTTTCAGAATTATCTCTAGCGGCTTTTCTACGCTCTCTCAGTAACTTATGTTTGCTCTTCTGCTCAATTTTTTGCCTAAACCGTTCCTTGCTATGCATTAAAGATTCGTTATCTTGATCAGATGCACCTTGAGCACGAGCTTCAGCTCTAATCTGGAGATGTTGTCGTAATGTTAGCCCTTCTGAATACTCATGATCTATACACGGAACCTTTAAATAGTCACCTTCAAATTCATCATAAACCCATATAAAGCCTAAGTTTTCTTTGTCAAATCTGAACTTAACCTTTATAGACTCTCCACCACGACATCTAAATAGCCGAAGGTCTGCTGAGTTAAAAAACAGTCCTTTAAATTCAATACCACGGTGACTTAACACTCTCTCGTCTTCTGTTGTAAGAATCAGGTCTAATTGTTCTTTGCTTGCTGGCAACATTGGTTCAATTCTTTGTAATCCTGCATTCCAAAGTGCGAAGGGCGTTCTTTGAGTAACTTTATGAGTTTTCTGGTTATAAATGTTCACAATCCATTCATGAACAAGCTCCTTTAAATCATCAAGTGTGATTCTAGCTTCTCGGACAGAATCATAGTCACCACGAAGGTTGATATTTGAAAATGAGGTTCCTGGCAAACGATGACACACATCTCGATTCAAAGTACCTAAGAATCTCTCAACAGCTCCTTTATATTCTGGCATTGCTTTTGGGCAGAATTGTAAATCTATATCCAATTCTCCACACATGCGTCTCAATTGAAGCGAGTGAAATTCCAAGCCGTTATCACAAATCAACATGGCTGGCTTACCATACGCAGGCCACGAATACTTGATATCTGGATATATTTTCTTAATGTAACTCTTTGGCATTATCGAATTGCGCAGCGCACGCATCACAGATATTTCAGAAGGAGGTTCAAACCCAATTTCTAGCCCTAAAGGCATTCTTGAAAACCTATCAAGAAGAAGTGTTAAATATGGACGCCCATCGGCAACACCGGTTTCTGGGTTCAAGATATGAACGTCCATTGGAGTATGGTCAACTTCTATTCTTTCCAAAATATTCTTTGGTTGAGCACCCATTCCTGTCGCTCTGAATGCTTTATCTGCGGCTCGTTTCCCCTCTCGCGCAGCCATTGCATCATACTTATCAAAACTCGCCAGCATTCGATAAAATGAAGACCTGCTCAATATAGGCAAAGGTATTTCCCGTGCTTTATTTAATAGGGTAAGGCGAGCAACTAATGCATCATAAGTTGCTTGTTTAGTAAGCTTCTGCCGTGTGAGAAATACATCTTCAACCACTTTCTCTAGCTCCTGATAAACTACCCCTTTAAATTTCCTTATACCTGTGGAGCCTGAGGGTTTATTAGCCAAAACACGAATATTGTAATCAGCATTGCGCCAGTCTCTCCACCACCGATAAACACTAGATACACTTGGGCTTGTAGTATCCGCTAATTGATCTGATACCTTATCTATCACCTTTTGAAGCTTGTCTTTTTGAGGTGCGTTACCAAGTAAATCTCTAGCAGTTTTAACATATAGGTATTTACGCATGATCTGCTGCTGACTTTTTTCAGAAACACCACTTAGATCTATCTCACTTCTGAGTGCAGAAGACGGAGTAACATTTTTCCCATCTAAAACCAGATCACCATCATAAAAAGCACTGATCAATTCCTCTTTTGTTTTCATAACGATAGCTAAATCAGATCGTCGCTCAAGATAACATTCACCACCTTCAAGAATACGACTAACTGTGAATGGGATTTCGTTCAAAGTTAGGCGCAGTCCGGTATTTAAAGAGGCAAGTTTCATCATTAAACTCCTTAGGAACAGTTAGTAGGGTATTGAGGCAAAGTAATTGATCAAGATTGATCCTAATGTGGCCTTGGGCAATCAATGAATAGGCTGTATTGAGAGAGCCAGTGAACTCAGACAGGTCGCTTATATCTACGCAATCGCTCTGCTGTATGAATGTGGTCGCAGCATTAACTAACTCAGGGTTAAATTTGAGTGATAGATATGGCCTTAAGAGCGCAAGATTACTTTGTCGAGTAGGTTGATTAAGCTCTTCATCGGTTATCACAATGAATTGACAATCTTGTTTATGAAAAAACTCAGATATATCTCGTAATTTCATCTTCAAAGAATCATTTTTTAGTTTAGAGGCTGGTTTGATCTCAACGTAAACACGCTCACCACCACTTAAAATCAACTCGAAGTCAGGGGTGTATCTCCTGAAATAGCCATCACTAGGAAAATAGATAGTCAGTGGTTGTTCTCTATAGCTAATAACACAAGAAGAGAATTCAAATAAGAAACAAGCTCGCTTTTCTAATTGTGACTCCCAAGCAATTTGGCTATTCATCTTTGTTGATGGAAAGAAGCCGACAACTTTACCCGCTGTTGGTCTTACAGGCTCTCGAACTCTTGCAATAGGTGGCTGAGAAGCAATATTTAGATTCAGCCGAGTACCTCGTCTAGCTCCAATAGGAACTACGATATTTTTTGAAGACATAAAAATCCCTTACCTATATTGGCAATAAAATTTACTGTTTTTGGTTAGGTATGTTCTGAGGTCTTGACGTGCCAAGTAGGGAAGGGGGATACTGCTCATTCTCAGGTGATAAGTATCTTCTTATCCAGACAGGGCGGGGCAAACCTTACGGGGCGTCCCGTTGTGTTTTCAAACCATTCAAATACTCCTAATTTCTATTCTTGGCTTCGTATGAGCCTTTCCACTGAGTTTCAGCGTATTTCGAATAATATCTATCTGCTCGATACTTAAAGCTCCTAGATGTCTACGTATATCTCTCATTAGGGTATATTCTTCAGGTGTTGCATCTTCAGGAAGCCGTATGGTTCTTTTAGATTGATCAACATAGTCCCAAAGCAATTCCTGCTCTTGGGCGTCTAGGTTCAATTCATTGATAAGTTTTTCTAAGACAAATTTAGATGGTGGGCCTTTCTTGCCATTTTCAATAGCACTGACATAGCATGAGTTCACTCCGAGTCGATCAGCCAACTGGACTTGTTGCAAATGGCGATTTCGCCTTAAAGACTCAAGATATAGTCCAAATGGTGTCATCAGGTAGAACCTCTCTAAGCTCAAAGGCTTTAAGTATTATTCTAAAAGCAGCATGATTTATTTCAGATTAAGAATTACTTAAACTATTTTCAATGTTTTTTTATAAAAAAATCAATAAAAATCAAATAGTTATATTTTTTGATGTATCATTTTTTTTACTTTGATAAATCAAAATATGTAATTTTCAGGTTCCCTTCCTTATGATTTATAAAAGTTTTAAAAACCAAAAATGACTAAAATGAATTTTATATGAATTAATAGTCACTAATTAATATTCATATATTTCATTATTCTATAGACTTTCAGTGGAGTCAGTGACTAAAATACACCAAACAAACATCAAATGGTCACTATTAATGGGTTACGGTAATGCAATCTGATGAAACACTTGAAATCGCAAGACTAGCATTAGAAGGTAAGACTTCAGATGTAAGGCTATACTTAGCAAAGCTTGTTAGAAAAGAGCGTAAGGACAACCCTAAACTAGCAGAACAAATTGAAACACTACTAAGAATTGACCCTGCTAGATCAAATCGAGTTCTTCGAAAAAATGAAACAAAACATATCAATGAGGAGCTCAGCCAAAATGAAGACCTATCTATTTTACACTCTACCTCTAACCCAACAAATCAAGAGCCTCTCCTGAGCCAAGAATTAAAGGCACAACTTGATCAAATATTATCTGAGAGAGAACATACGCAACAACTAAAGCAAAAAGGTTTAAAGGCAACTAGCTCTGTAGTATTTCAAGGCCCACCTGGTGTGGGAAAAACTATGACTGCTAATTGGTTAGCATCTAAATTAGAACTACCTCTATATATTTTAGACCTTACATCTGTAATGAGTAGCTTACTTGGAAAAACGGGAAACAATCTTAAGCGAGTTCTTGATTTTGCAAAAAATCAGCCATGTGTCCTATTTCTTGATGAAATAGATGCAATAGCAAAAAAGCGTAGTGATGAGTCCGATGTAGGGGAACTTAAACGGCTAGTAAATATTTTACTGCAAGAAATTGAAGATTGGCCAGAAACAGGGCTATTAATCGCAGCAACAAACCATCCAGAGCTAGTAGATCCTGCATTATGGAGACGGTTTGATTTGGATATCGCTTTTAACTTACCAGATGAGTCTAATATAAGATCCTCTATCATTGAGTTTTTAGGCTCCGATTTAAAAGACTTTAATCATTTAATAGAGTTACTGGTCGACAGCCAAAAAGGTGAGTCATATAGTAATATAAAAAGGACAATCAATAGGTTAAGAAAACTAAAAATATTAAACCCTACTGAATTCGAATCATCAGGAATAAAGTACCTAATACCCAACTTAGAGACTTTATCAAGACAAGAAAGAATTGCCTTTGCAACTAAACTAGTCTCAGACTTTTCATTTCCAAAGCAGACAGCAGCGAAATTGCTTGGAGTTAGTAGAGACACTATTAGAAAAAAAATTGCTGCCTCTCACACATAAGGACTTGTTATGCAAAAAACAAACTACCTAATAGGCAAAGCAGAAGAGCTAGCCAGAATAACCCCTCCACCAAAAATGGACCCTCAAAGTAGAGACCTTTATACTGTTGAGGAGGTGGTTCAAAGGCTAAAGCCTCAGATACACCAAGTAAATAAAGAGTTATCTTCACTAGATAGTAGTTTGTGCCCTAGAGGGTATTCTGTCACAAAAATGACTCTTCACCCATCTTTCTTGGCAAAAGGGCATTTTCCTAAACAATTACTTAGGGAAATGGGCGTTAGAGCTATAGGTAGTTTGGCGTCAGAAGTAAAACCGGATAAATGGATGCGAAAAGGAGAGCCTAAACTCTCTCCTTCTACAAGTTTTTTTATCGCTGGAAAAATAAAGAACTTTGAAGAGTTTGAAAAAAAACTACAAAATTTTACGGAAGACTCTTATGCCGCCAAGGATCTAATGAAAATATGGAGTTTTGAAAATATACCAGCACCTTCAAAATTACGAAAGAACCAATCATCCAAACCAGGCTATTTTGAAGTAGGAATACAGTTTATACCTGGAGGAACATCAGATTTTATAAAACAGTCTTTCCTTGAATACGCTACTGATCTTGACTTCACAACTAAAGATGAACTATCTCTAGAAGTCTCAAATCTATGGTTTATTCCTATTATTGGAAGCTATAAAAATTTAGAAAAACTTGCCAAACACTCTTTTGTAAGAGTAATTAGGCCGATAGCTCCTCTGAGGTCATTTCGACCTCTAGTAAGATCTACGCCTGGTTCATCTAAGGCAAAGCTACCATTAACTCCTCCTTTAGCTTCAGATGTAAATGTTGCAATCCTAGATGGTGGGCTACCAATCAATCACTCAATATCTCCTTGGTTAAATAATTACCACTTATCAGACCCATCATCAAATGATTGCGAAGGGGGAACAGACCATGGTTTAGCAGTTACATCAGCATTCTTATTCGGACCACTAAGTAGTTCAGTTGAAGCCTCAAGACCATACTCATTTGTTGATCATCATAGAGTTTTAGATAGTAAAATAAATAATGAAGATCCTCTTGAGCTTTATAGAACTTTAACGCATATAGAAGATATCTTAATCTCTAGACAATATGAATTTATCAATATTAGCCTTGGCCCAGATTTACCTATAGATGATGATGACATTCATCCATGGACTTCATTACTAGACTCTTATCTAGCTGATGGAGAAACCTTTTTGACAATTGCAGCTGGAAATAATGGACAAGGAGACAATCAGCTTGGTTTAAATAGGATCCAAGTCCCATCAGATAGTGTAAACGCTATTGCAGTTGGGGCCTCCGACAGTATATCTGCCAATTGGAAAAAAGCTGCATATAGCGCTATTGGTCCAGGTAGAGCACCAGGCAGAATTAAGCCTGATCTCCTAGCTTTCGGAGGATCTCAACAAGAATATTTCCATGTTTTAAGTGCCGATTTAGATTCCCCCACAATAACTCCTCAACAAGGAACAAGCTTTGCCTCACCATATTTATTAAGGAAAGCAGTTGGAATTCGAGCCTTATTTGGACATAACATTAGCCCTCTTGTAATCAAAGCCCTTCTGATCAACTCCGCTCAACAAAATCAACAAAAAACACAGGAAATTGGATGGGGGAAAGTGATAGATGAAGTCGATAGCTTAATACAATCCCCCCCAGGAGTAGCTAAAATTGTCTATCAAGGAGAGCTAACACCAGGAAAATATTTAAGAGTCCCTCTTCCATTGCCAAAGAGTGGGATTATGGGAATGGTCAAGATTAAAGCTACCTGCTGCTTTTCAACTCAAGTAGACCCTCAAGATACTTCAATGTATACAAAAGCAGGAGTTGAAATAGGCTGGAAGCCTAAAAAAGGACAAAAGTCAGAGTCATTCTTTATGCAAGTAAAAAAAGCTACGGAGGCTGAGTTAAGAAGAGATGCAGCTAAATGGGAAACTGTTCTACATGCCGAAAAAAGAAAAAATGGTAGTTTACTGGATGAACCAGCATTTGAATTACATTACATGGCTAGGAATTCTGGTGCAGATATAAATGCATCCGCTGCAGAAATTATCAAATATGCTTTCGTAGTGACATTAGAAGCACCTAAGCATAAGTCTATATTTACTGATATTTTGGAAACATATTCAGACATTCTTACTGAAATTGAGCCTAGGATAACTACAAATATCGAACTCGATATTTAAAATATAAGTTATTAATTAAAAAGCCGCTTTAATAGCGGCTTTTTAATTAATAACACTTAGAAACTTCAGTTCACGAATTACGGGACGTCAGTTCATGATTGCGGGATCCCAGTTCACGAAATACGGGATCCCACACTTAAGGCGATTAAACGTCTAGGTTGGCGACGCTTAAGGCGTTGTCTTGGATGAAGTTACGGCGTGGTTCCACTTCGTCACCCATTAAAGTGGTGAACATTTGGTCAGCGGCAACGGCATCGTCAATGGTAACGCGAAGCATACGACGCGCATCTGGGTCCATTGTGGTTTCCCAAAGTTGCTCTGGGTTCATCTCACCCAATCCTTTGTATCGCTGGATGGTCATGCCACGAGAGGCTTCTTTCATCAACCAGGCTTTCATGTCACTGATCGTGCTGACTGGCTCGCGACGCTCGCCACGTTGAATGTAAGACTCATCACCAAACAATTCTTCAACAGTTTCTGCCATAGTCACAATGCGCTTGTACTCAGGCGAGTTGAAGAAAGTGCCTTCAAAGCGGTAACGGTTTGATACGCCGTGAGACATGATATCGACAACAGGTAAGAAGATATTACGCTCTTCGTCTTTCTCAACAGAGAAGTCAAAACGGAAACCTGTACGGGCATCTTGTGGCATTTGGCTACGAATCGCTTCAACCCATTCAGCTACAAAGTCTTCTTTCACTAAATCTTCTTGAGTCAGTGGTTTGCAGTACAGAAGTTTGCTCATAACATCTTTTGGATACACACGAGCCAAACGTTCTAGGTCTGCTTCAATTTTGATGTAATCACGAACCAGTTTCGCTAATGGTTCGCCTTGAATGCCTGGAGCATCTTCGTTTACGTGCATGTGAGCGCCATCCAAAGCCACTTCGATCAAGTGTTGATCCAAAGCCGCTTCGTCTTTGATGTATTGCTCTTGCTTACCACGTTTGATTTTGAACAAAGGCGGTTGAGCAATGAAGATATGACCACGTTCGATGATCTCTGGCATTTGACGGAAGAAGAAAGTCAAAAGCAGGGTACGAATGTGTGATCCATCCACGTCGGCATCGGTCATGATAACGATGCTGTGGTAACGCAATTTATCAGCGTTGAATTCGTCACGGCCGATACCGCAACCTAATGCGGTGATCAGAGTGCCTACTTCCGCTGAAGAAAGCATCTTGTCAAAGCGCGCTTTCTCGACGTTTAGGATTTTACCTTTAAGCGGCAAAATCGCTTGTGTACGACGGTCGCGACCTTGCTTAGCAGAACCACCAGCGGAATCTCCCTCCACTAGGTAGATTTCAGAAAGCGCTGGGTCTTTTTCCTGACAATCGGCCAATTTACCTGGCAAGCCTGCGATGTCTAATGCACCTTTACGACGTGTCATATCACGGGCACGACGCGCTGCTTCACGAGCACGAGCGGCATCGATCATTTTGTTAACGATGATTTTCGCTTCGTTTGGTTTTTCAAGCAGATATTCAGCAAAGCGTTTTGCCATTTCTTGCTCAACGGCTGTTTTCACTTCAGAAGAAACCAGCTTGTCTTTGGTTTGAGAAGAGAATTTAGGGTCTGGCACTTTCACAGACACAATGGCAGTTAGACCTTCTCGGCTGTCATCGCCTGTTGTTGCGACTTTTTGTTTCTTCGCCAAGCCTTCACTTTCAATGAAGTTGTTTAGAGTTCGCGTTAAAGCGCCACGGAAACCGGCTAAGTGTGTTCCACCATCACGCTGAGGGATGTTGTTGGTGTAACAGTAAATGTTTTCTTGGAAGCCTTCGTTCCACTGCAATGCTACTTCTACTGCGATGCCGTCTTCTAAGTCATCACGCTGGCAAATGAAGTGGAAAATGTCATTGATCGGCGTTTTGTTGGTGTTCAAATGCTCAACAAAAGAACGCAAACCACCTTCATAGTTAAAAAATTCTTCTTTGCCGCTGCGCTCATCTTTCAAGTGAATCGCCACACCAGAGTTTAGGAATGACAGCTCACGAAGACGTTTCGCCAAAATATCGTAGATGAAAAGAATGTTGCTGAAGGTTTCAGCAGAAGGCTTGAAATGAACCGTTGTACCTGCGCCGTCAGTATCGCCAACGATCGCCAATGGTGCTTGTGGCACACCATGTACATAATCTTGTTCGTAAATTTTGCCATTCTTACGAATGGTTAGAGTCAAACTTTCAGATAGGGCGTTTACAACCGAAACCCCCACACCATGCAAACCGCCAGATACTTTATAAGAGTTATCGTCAAATTTACCGCCGGCATGCAATACCGTCATGATAACTTCGGCAGCAGAAACGCCTTCTTCTTCGTGCATATCGACTGGGATACCACGACCGTTATCTGATACAGAAATCGATTCGTCAGGGTGAATGAGGACAGTAATGGTGTCACAGTGACCTGCTAACGCTTCGTCAATGGAATTATCGACCACTTCGAATACCATGTGGTGCAAACCAGTACCATCGTCTGTATCACCAATGTACATTCCTGGACGTTTACGTACGGCATCTAGCCCTTTGAGCACCTTGATACTGGACGAATCGTAATTATTTTCACTCATTTAACTCTCCTGCAAACCATTGCTCAATAAAGACAGCTCGCCATTATTCATTGAAAACTGGCGAACGTCTGTTGTGTTGGCCCAAGTAAAATCGGTTGTATCAGGCTCAACACTGGTAATAAAAATTTGACTTTCTAACGACTCCAACAACTGACAGAGTTTCTGTCTGTGGTTAGCGTCTAACTCAGCGGGTAAATCATCCACCAAAAACACCAAAGGACGCCCCATGTCGATCAGCAGTTGCCCTTGGGCAATTTTGAGTGCTGAAACTACAAGTTTGAGCTGTCCACGAGACAGCGTATCTAACGCATCACCCGTTGCTGTTTTTACTCTTAAATCTGCTCTTTGCGGGCCAGTATGAGTGTAACCAAGTTCAATATCTCGGCTACGCCCAGCCTCAACCGCCATTTGTAAGCTTTTCTGCGAATCCCAGCCTTGAAAAAACTGTAAATCCACCGAAAGCTCCGTTGTTAACAAAGATAATACCTGAACAAAATGCGGTATTAGCTTTTCAACATAGGCTTTTCGAGACTCGTTCACTTGCTCGCCAAGACGAATTAATTCTTGATCGAATGCCGCTAATAAACTGTCAGACATTTTACCACGTCTGAGCAAGGTATTCCGCTGTTTTAATGCTTTTTGCCAGCCTCGCCACGCCTGAATGAAGTCTTTATCGAAATGGAAGGCTCCCCAGTCGATAAATTGGCGTCGGATGCTGGGTGAACCTTCTAATAATTGGAAAGTATCAGGGTTAATTAGCTGTACTGGAAGACGTTCAGCAAGCTCAACAACCGATTGCGCCCGTTGACCTTGAATACGCACATCAATTTGGCCATCACGGTGACGCTGCAAACCGACGGGAATGGGACTGCCATGCTCTTGATGTAATTGAGCAAACACCAAACAATGCTCTATTTCATGCTGAATGTAGGTTTTATGTTTGTGGCTACGAAAAGAACGGCCAAAAGATAACAAGTGAATCGCTTCTAATATGGACGTTTTTCCGCTGCCATTTTTGCCAACAATCACATTCACTTGGGGTGAAGGTTCAAAACGCACACTTGAAAGGTTGCGAACATGAGAAATGTCCAGACGCACCAGTGGCATAACGCTTAAACCTTAATCAGGGTAGGGAAGACCCGTTTGGCTTTTAACGCGATAAAACGCCAAACGGGGGGGTTCTCATTCATCTCATTAGAGACGCATTGGCATCACAACGTATTGTGCTGCATGGCTTTGAGCTTCTTCGATCAAAGCACTGCTGTTTGCATCGTTTAATGACAAACGTACTTCTTGCGTATCAACAACACCAAGAACATCAAGCAAGTAACCGACGTTAAAGCCTACTTCAATGTTATCGCCTTGATATTGAACCAATACGGATTCTTCTGCTTCTTCTTGCTCTGGGTTGTTCGCAAAGACTTGCAACATGCCATTAGAAAGAATCAGACGAACGCCACGGTATTTTTCGTTCGACAAGATAGAAGCACGTAAGAATACTTGGCGAAGCTCTAAACGATCCGCAATGACGATCTTCTCGTTATTACGTGGAATCACTCGATGATAATCAGGGAATTTACCGTCCACCAGCTTAGAAGTGAAAATGTAATCCGCTACTTTTGCACGAATGTGATTTGTACCTATTGATAACTCAACAACGTCATCTGTATCGCTTAGTAAGCGATTCAATTCTAGAACGCCTTTACGAGGCATAATAACTTGCGTCAAATCACCAGATACTTGAGCATCTTCAACCGCTGTTGCTAAACGGTGTCCGTCAGTTGCAACAACACGCAATTGGCCATCAGCGACTTCTAGCAACATACCATTTAGGTAATAACGAACGTCTTGGTTCGCCATGGCAAAGCCCGTACGGTCGATTAAACGGCGTACGCTGTTTTGTGCAATCGCAACCGTTAAGTCACCTTGCATGTCTTGGATGTTCGGGAATTCATCGGCAGGCAATGTGGATAAGCTAAAGCGTGAACGGCCAGAACGAATGACGGCTTTTTGGTCATCTAATGTGAACTCAATCACAGCGCTGTCTGGTAGGCTTTTACAAATATCCATTAGCTTACGAGCAGGAACCGTAATACGACCTTCTTCACACTCATCTAGTGGCACATGGCCAATCAACTCTACTTCTAAATCTGAGCCAGTTAAAGTCAGTACTTGGTCTTTAACTTCTACCAAAACATTGGCCAAGACTGGCATTGTTTGTTTGCGCTCTACCACGCCAGCTACGAGTTGTAGTGGCTTGAGAAGTGTCTCGCGGACGACTGAAAATTTCATTATTTTCCTCGTAAACTCAAAGTCTTAGACCATCAAGTGGTCAGAATTCGCATTAATTGTTTGTAATCTTCACGGATATCGGAATCGGTATCTTGCAGTTCTTTAATTTTACGAATCGCATGCAAGGCTGTCGTATGGTCACGACCACCAAATGCATCACCAATTTCTGGCAAACTGTGATTCGTAAGCTCTTTCGCTAATGACATGGCCACTTGGCGAGGGCGAGCAACTGAACGACTTCGACGTTTAGACAGCAAGTCACTGATCTTAATTTTGTAATATTCCGCCACAATTCGTTGGATATTATCAATGTTCACCAACTTATCTTGCAAGGCCAAAAGATCTTTTAATGATTCACGGACGAAATCTGGCGTAATTGCTCTTCCCGTAAAATGAGAATTAGCAATAACGCGTTTCAAAGCACCTTCTAATTCTCGCACATTGGAGCGTATTTTCTGCGCGATAAAGAAAGCAGAATCATAGGATAACTTAATACCACTTTCATCCGCTTTGCGCATTAAGATTGCGACTCGTGTTTCCAGTTCTGGCGGTTCAATGGCAACCGTTAATCCCCAGCCGAAGCGGGATTTCAAACGGTCTTCTAAACCTTGAATCTCTTTCGGGTAGCGGTCACAAGTCAGAATCATTTGCTGACCACCTTCTAGCAAAGCGTTGAAGGTGTGGAAAAACTCTTCTTGTGTTCGATCTTTACCGGCAAAAAACTGAATATCGTCAATCAATAAAGCATCAACTGAACGATAGTAACGTTTAAAGTCATTAATGGCGTTTAATTGCAACGCTTTAACCATGTCCGCCACAAAACGCTCTGAATGCAGATAAACCACTTTCGCATTCGGATTATGGCGCATTAGCTCAGTACCAACGGCTTGCATTAAGTGAGTTTTACCCAGACCAACGCCACCGTAAATAAAGAGTGGGTTATAAGCACCGCCTGGATTTTCTGCTACTTGCAATGCGGCAGCATGAGCTAGTTGGTTCGATTTACCTTCGACGAAGTTATCAAAGGTAAATGAGTTATTCAGGTTGGCTCCGTGATTAATACCACCTTCTACTTGTACCTTACGCTTCGGCGCTGACAAAGGCAGTTGTCCTTGTTCGTAAGGTTCAAGATCACCACTGAGTCCTTTGCCTGTTGGCGAAAGAGTGAGCGGCGCTTCAAACTCAAGATCCGCATGAGGCGTACCTTCTTCATCATCCATTAAACCAAAACCAGGACGATAGCCAGATTCTCTCGCCACTTCATTATTTAAAGGACTAGGGCTGGGCTCATTCGAAACAGGTGGAGGAGGCGGTGACATAGAGCCCGCTTGTGCAAAACTTTGCGCTTTGACTTCAAGCTTTAATGTAGGGGCAAGACCATCGCCAGCAAATTCGGACAATAGCTCTTTAATGCGCGTTTGATATTTATTGCTCACCCAATCCAACACAAATCGGTTCGGTGCACTTAGGCACAACTCTCCGTTAGGCATCATTTCAGCCTGTAATGGACGAATCCAGGTGTTGAACTGAGATGTGGAAAACTCCCCCTGCAAACGCTGCAGACAAAGATCCCAATGCTCCAAAGACACTGTAGACGTACTCCTTGAGTTGAATGGCAGATAAGAAGCGGATTTTACATCGGACGATTTAAGTTATCCACACATAAATAGAATAAAAGCAAAACACTTCTTCCACGAGAAAATGTTTATAACACCTAAAGTTATACACAACAGTAGATAAAAAATATATTTTGTGTATAAAACACTAGGTTATACACACTTAAAAATTTGTTATTTTTAACTTACTCACAAAAAATATTAAAAATAACTCTCTGATTTTTATACACATTAATTCAAAAAAAACGGAACCTGTGGATATAAATTAAATTATTAAAAATTTTTATCCACTAAAGGGGTAAAAGTCTGTGTATAAGCATGTAATGGATTGTGTGTCTATTTATTTAACAAAATAACGAGGTTAAGCATTGAATTTACTGGGGAAAGGCTCTAAAATCCGCGCCCTGATTTAACAATCAAATGTAGAGGCTTGGCGACCGCTAACCCTCAAAACTGAAACACTGCTTCAGTGAGAGAAAAACGATGAAAAGAACTTTCCAACCTAGCGTTTTAAAACGCAAACGTAACCACGGATTCCGTGCTCGTATGGCTACTAAAAGCGGACGTCAAATCGTCGCTCGTCGTCGTGCTCGCGGCCGTAAGGTATTAAGCGCATAAACACGCTGATGACCGATGATTATTGTTTTCCCCGGCATGTCAGACTTCTGAATGCCGGGGATTATCAATCAGTCTTTAACAACACCTCCGCAAAAGTCTTTGCAGGCGAATTCCTTTTATTGGCACGAAAAAGAGATGATAACCAAACTCGGTTAGGTCTTATTGTGTCTAAAAAAACGGATAAACGTGCTGTAGGCAGGAATCGTATCAAACGTTTGGTGCGTGATTCCTTTCGTCACCACAAAACCCCTCTTGCAGGTCTCGATATTGTTTTCTTGGCGCGCCAAGGAATCAAAGAGCTGGATAACCCTAATTTGCACAGTCGACTCGATAAAGCATGGAGCCAACTGGCAAAAAAAGCGCTAAAACCATCTCAAAATAAAAAACGCGAGCACTCTAAGCAAAAATAGGCTGAAAAAACTGCCAAAGGCTGTTTTAATAACGCGTGATTTTAATCAGGGTTCTCTGAACCTATTGTCCAACCAAACAAATTAGTTGAATACCATGGATTTCAGACGTTACTTTTTATGGGGTGCGCTTTTTATCAGTGGCTACCTGCTGTTTTTACAGTGGAGCCAAGATTATGGTCCTCAGTCGACTCAAAGCGTAGCTCAAAGCACTCAAACCGAAACAAACTCTCAAGTTAGCGATGATTTGCCTTTAGCATCTCAAAGCACAACCGACGCCAATGCCGAAATTCCTCAGAATGTAACCACTGTTGCACCAGGAAAACTCATTGAAGTAACAACCGATACACTTCGTGTTGCTATTAACCCTGTTGGTGGTGACCTTGTTAAAGCAGCATTGCTGAATTACAAAAAAGAATTAGGCCAGCCTGACTCTTTCGTCATCTTAGAAGACAACACTGAACGTACTTATATTACGCAAAGTGGTTTGATCGGTAAAAACGGTCCAGACGCTTCAGTAGAAGGTCGTCCGGTTTATCAATCAGAACAAACATCCTATAGCTTGATGGATGGCGAAGATTCCCTTGATGTGAACCTGTATTACACAGACGCAAAAGGCGTGAAATACACCAAAACCTTCCGTTTCACGAAAGGTAAATACAGTATTCGTCAGCTAATTACCGTTGATAATGCTTCTTCCGATGTTTGGATTGGTAACTTATTTGCGCAAATTAAACGTGACAATTCAGAAGATCCAAGCCAAGCAAGTGGTATGGGCTTACAGCCTTACCTTGGTGGCGCGATTTCTGATGAAGAGAATAAGTACAACAAGATCTCTTTTTCCGATATGGAAGAAGATCCTGTTAAGAAATCAACCACTCAAGGTTGGGTAGCTATCTTACAACATTACTTTGTTTCTGCTTGGATTCCTGAGCAAGGCAAAAAAGTAACACTGCAAGCTCGTACAAATAATGGTTTCAACATTATTGGCTTTACAGGCTCAGCGGTTGAAGTTGCACCAGGCAAACAAGGTACTTTGGCATCTACGTTTTACGTTGGTCCAAAACTACAAGATCAACTTGAAGAAACAGCTGCAAACCTAGACTTAACCGTAGATTACGGTTGGTTATGGTGGTTGGCTAAGCCTTTATTCTGGTTACTAACAGCAATTCAATCTGTTGTGATCAACTGGGGTGTGGCTATCATCTTGATCGTAGTGTGTGTGAAAGCCATCTTCTTCAAGCTTTCTGCGGCAAGTTACCGTTCTATGGCTAAAATGCGTAAATTCGGGCCTGAAATTGCTAAGCTGAAAGAACAGTATGGCGATGACCGTCAGAAGATGTCGCAAGAAATGATGTCTTTGTATAAGAAAGAAAAAATTAACCCCTTGGGCGGCTGTTTACCTATTTTGGTACAAATGCCAGTTTTCCTTTCTCTATACTGGGTATTAATGGAGTCGGTTGAGTTACGTCATGCACCATTCTTCTTATGGATTAATGACTTGTCAGCAATGGACCCATTCTTTGTACTGCCTATTTTGATGGGTGTGAGTATGTTGGGACAACAAATGCTGAACCCAACACCGCCAGATCCAATGCAAGCTAGAATCATGAAGATCATGCCGATCGCATTTACTTTCTTCTTCTTATGGTTCCCATCTGGTTTGGTTCTATACTGGGTATGTAATAACACCTTGTCGATTGTACAGCAGTACATCATTACCAAACGCATTGAAAAAGAAGCCTAACACGCCAAAGAGCGACGTTAAGTTTCGATAAGAAAAGGCTTCCCTTGGGAGGCCTTTTTTACGTTTAGATTGCCATCACTTCCTTGCTAACGGACAATGGCTAATATTCCTGTTTTACCGCACAGAGTTTAATTATGACTGATTTCCAATACGCCACAGACCAAGACACTATTGCCGCGCAAGCCACTGCTCCTGGCCGAGGTGGCGTAGGGATAATTCGTTTATCAGGCCCGAAAAGCCTAGCAATCGCAAAACAAATTGTTGGCTTTGAGCCTACACCTCGCTACGCCCATTATGTGCCGTTTAAAGACGCAAATAGCGAGCAGCTTGATATGGGATTGGCTTTGTACTTCCCAGGGCCAAACTCCTTTACGGGTGAAGACGTTTTTGAACTTCAAGGTCATGGCGGACCCGTTATTATGGACATGCTGTTAAGCCATTGTGTGGCGCTTGGTGCCCGTTTGGCGCGTCCAGGTGAATTCTCTGAACGAGCTTTCATGAACGACAAAATGGACTTAACCCAAGCTGAAGCCATTGCAGATTTAATCGACAGTACTTCAGAGCAAGCCGCAAAATGTGCCTTACGCTCTTTACAAGGTGCCTTTTCTAAGCGTGTCGAAGAATTGGTTGAAGCCTTGATCCATCTACGAATTTACGTAGAAGCGGCAATTGATTTTCCTGAAGAGGAAATCGACTTTATTGGCGATGGTAAAGTTGCCAGCGAACTTTCTGGTATTCAAGCCAAGTTGCAAACCGTCCTGAAAGAAGCCAATCAAGGCGCTTTGATCCGTGAAGGTATGAACGTCGTTATCGCTGGTCGCCCAAATGCTGGTAAATCCAGTTTATTGAATGCTTTATCGGGTAAAGAATCCGCCATTGTGACTAATATTGAAGGGACAACCCGCGATGTTTTACGGGAGCATATTCACCTTGATGGCATGCCTTTGCACATCATAGATACTGCAGGTTTACGAGATAGTCCAGACGAAGTAGAGCGTATTGGTATTCAGCGCGCATGGGACGAAATCAATAAAGCCGATCGTATTTTAATGATGGTCGACAGCCAATCAATTGATTCAAAAGACCCAAGTGAAATCTGGCCTGAGTTTATGGAAAAACTGGGTGATACCAGTCATTTAACACTGGTACGCAATAAAGTGGATTTGACCAAAGAAAGCACTGGTATAGAAACTGTTCAAGGCGTCTCTGTGGTCTCTCTGTCAGCAAAAACAGGTGAGGGTGTTTCTGACCTGACGGAACATTTAAAAGCCGTTATGGGCTTCGACAGCACCACAGAAGGTGGTTTTATTGCTCGTCGTCGACACATAGAAGCACTTAACAAAGCGAAGCGATTCCTTGATGCTGGTGATGAGCAATTACATGGCTACGGAGCAGGGGAATTACTGGCTGAAGACCTAAAAGAAGCGCAACAAGCATTAAGCGAAATCACCGGTGCATTCACCAGTGACGACTTGCTTGGCCGCATCTTTGGTTCATTCTGTATCGGGAAGTAATTTAGAAAACCTCAGTTAATGAGCATTAACTGAGGTTTTGTCCTAGTTTTAGCATGGATGCAATATTTCGTGATGAGTTAATCAAGTTTACTTCAGCTTGAGCCAACACATTATCTAGACTGTCTAGAGCGGGAATAATCGGAAATATTGCCTTCATTCCATGACTCAAAATAGCATCAGCGTCTTTACCTAAACTACCTGCAATCCCAATAGTCGCGACGTTTTTCAGGTTGGCTTGTTTTAAAACACCCATTGGGGTTTTACCAAAAACTGTTTGACCATCGATTCGTCCTTCACCTGTAATTACTAAATCTGCGCCTTCTAATGTATCCGCGAATCCAACGGTTTCCATGACGATTTCGATGCCAGGTTTTAAGGTGGCATTTAAGAAGGTTTTTACACCTAATCCCATGCCGCCTGCTGCACCAGCACCAGGCTCTAAACGATGATCCTCAAAGCCGGACTCCGCGATAACATCAGCAACATATCCCAAAGTATTATCTAACAAAGCGACTATTTCTGGCGTAGCACCTTTTTGAGGGCCAAAAATAGCCGACGCGCCACGCTCGCCACATAAAGGGTTATCTACATCACAAGCAACATCTATCTGACATTGGGAAAGTAAAGGATGAATTTGGGACATATCAATGGTCTTGAGTTGGGCAAGCGCTTCACCACCAAAAGCAAGTTCTTGCCCTTTATCATCTTTAAACTGGACACCGAGTGCTTGTGCTAATCCTGCACCAGCATCATTCGTTGCACTACCACCGAGCCCGAGAACAATGTGTTTAATCCCTCGGTCTAACGCGTCTTTGATCAGTTCACCTGTGCCAAAGCTGGTGGTGTAAAGAGGATTTCTTTGCTCTCTTGGTACCAAGTGCAAACCAGAAGCCGAAGCCATTTCAATCACGGCTGTGGTTGCCAATTCTCCTTCTTTGACCCCTAAAATACCGTATTGCGCCATGACTTTATTACCCAATGGTCCAGTCACTTCAAGGTCAACAAAATGACCTTGAGTAGCATCAACCATAGATTGAACGGTTCCTTCACCACCGTCAGCCATGGGGACTTTAATGTATTCTCCATCCGGGAAAATATAGCGAAAGCCGATTTCAATAGCCTTAGCAACTTCTAAAGCGGTTAGGCTTTCTTTAAAAGAGTCTGGCGCAATAATAATTTTCATATTCGTCCTTTTCTCGGCAATTAAAGAGAAGAGGCCAAGCGGTTTATTGATTTTTAACCTTTACTAAAACTCGGCCACGTACTTTACCATCAAGCAATTTATAGGCCGTTTCTACAACATCGTCCAATTCGATCTCTGTACTGATGGCATCATAATCCTGTGCTGTCAGTAATTCGCTTAATCTTTGCCATGCTTCAATACGGTCAGCTTTTGGACGCATAACACTGTCGATACCAATTAAACGCACGCCTCGAAGAATAAAAGGCGCAACAGAAGCAGGGAAATCCATTCCTTGTGCCAGTCCGCAAGAGGTAACAACACCACCATATTTGGTGCTCGCACAAGCATTAGCAAGAGTATGACTACCAACACAATCAATAACCCCAGCCCAACGCTCTTTTTGCAGCGGTTTACCCGGTTCAGATAACGTCGCTCTATCGATGATTTCGCTGGCTCCTAAAGACGTCAAATAATCCGTTTGTTCCATTCGCCCAGTAGAAGCGACAACGCGATAACCTAGCCTATGTAATAAGCGAATCGCAAAACTTCCCACTCCGCCATTAGCTCCCGTGACTAATATTTCACCTGAATCAGGTGTAACACCTTGTTTTTCAAGCGCTAAGACAGAAAGCATAGCAGTATAACCTGCTGTACCTATCGTCATAGCTTGCTTTGGATCTATACCTTTAGGTAAAGGAATCAACCAATCGCTTTTGAGTTTGGCTTTTTCAGCCAATCCACCCCAATGAGCTTCACCGACACCAAAACCATTTAACAAAACCCAATCGCCTTGCTCAAAGGCAGTAGAATCACAGTGGTTAACCTGACCAACCAAATCAATACCAGGAACCATAGGAAAAGAGCGTACAACAGGTGCTTTACCTGTGATTGCCAAACCATCTTTATAATTTAATGTGCTGTAATGAACATCGACTAATACATCCCCTTCAGGTAGTTGATCTTCATTTATATCAACAACTTGAGCTGATTGTTGTTTGTCTTTTTGAGTTATTAATAAACCTTTAAACATAAAAACCTCCAATTTTAGACCGATCGTCTATTTAATTAGCTAAAAAAACTAAGTGAGAACTTAGCTTCTAAAAAGTGTTACTTGTCTTGCTGTATTGTATATATGAAAAAATCTAAGAAAGCGGATAACGGCTGAGTACTTTTCACCAATCGAGCACGATGAACGGCACCTTCCCAACCAATCCAGAAAATTTGTGACATATCTTCTGTAGTCTGCTCACTCGTCACTTCTTTTTGCTTTTGACCTTCTGCCAAGCAGTCTGCAACGCGATTTTGCCAACTTAAATAGGTTTCTTGTAAGCGCTGACGAAAAATGTCCGACAATAAAATGGATTCTTGCTCTAAATTTCCGACTAAGCACCCTCGCTTAAAATCATGACGAATAATCCCATTTTCAGCGTCTTGAGCAAAATTTCGTAGCCGCTCCAAAGGCGTAAAAGCATCATCCAGTAAAAATTTATCTAACTTGTTTTCAAAATAGCGGCTGTATCGTTCAAGCACAGCAATACCGAAAGCTTCTTTACTGGAAAAGTAGTGGTAAAAAGAACCTTTTGGAACACCAACTGATTTTAGAATGGGATCAATCCCACTGTTCATAAAACCTGTTTCAGTCAAAATTTGCATACCAGCTCGCAGTAAAGACTCGCGAGTATCAAATGTATCGCTTGATTGCTTTTTTGGACGACCACGGCGCGGTTTACTTGGCAAACCACTCATGGTCTGTGTCTCGTCAACTAAATTGGACAATGAAATAACCTATCGGGAAAAAGTTAGATCTAAAGAATTTAGACCAGTCGTCTAATAAAATCAAATTTGGATCTCGCTTTATTGAAAAATGCTGACTACACCATGTGTGCCCAATCTATTTTTTAGCATTCGCCCATTACGCTCAAAGTTACTCACAATAAAAGAAGACAGTGGAAATAATCTCTCTTTTTACACACATGGCGAAAAAGCCATATAAATCAGCGCTTCTTAACATTATCCACTTTCATAAAGTTACTTACTTTGTTCCAAGAGCAAACTTTTTTATTTTTTTGCTTGTGGATTATTTTTTTGAAGAAACCCCAGTTAAACCTCACAAAATAGACATAAAACATATAAAAAACAGATAGTTAAAATTTTCAATTTGTTTTTCTCTATCTGTTGATAAGTACGGTAATAGGTTGATAAGAAGTTTTGCACAGTTTTTAACAACTTAGAAAGAAAATTCACACAGTGTATAAGTAGCACTTTTATGCACAGGAATAGGTTATCCACAGCACAGGAAGAGAAGGGTGTGATTAACAAGATGTTATTCACATAGAGTGATGATATATAAGAGAAAATAAGAGTTATATACAGATTTTGTCTTGCTATATAAACATAACAGACATAAAAGATCTTATATACTTACTTATATATATTAATATTGATGACCGGAGTTTAGAGATTCGATCGCTTTCTTTTTAAAAATTTGCCTATATACTAAGCGGCCTAATCAAGCGTTGATCGTTTTTTATTCATTTCCTGTTTATATAGTAATACCGAGGTTCCTGTGGATTTCCCAAGTCGTTTTGATGTAATTGTGGTTGGTGGCGGACATGCTGGTACAGAAGCGGCTTTAGCTGCTGCTCGCATGGGTGTCAAAACATTATTACTTTCCCACAACATTGAAACGTTAGGACAAATGTCCTGTAACCCTGCAATTGGTGGTATAGGGAAATCACATCTTGTAAAAGAAATAGATGCATTAGATGGCGCTATGGCTTTAGCAACAGATCAAGCTGGTATTCAATTTAGAACCTTAAACTCCCGAAAAGGCCCTGCCGTTCGAGCAACTCGTGCTCAAGCTGACCGTATTTTATATAAAGCCGCGATTCGTCATAAATTAGAGAACCAAGAAAATTTATGGCTTTTCCAACAATCTGCTGAAGATCTGATTGTTGAAGACGGCGCTGCTCGTGGTGTTATTACTCAAACTGGAATACGCTTTAACAGTAAAACAGTTGTATTAACAGCTGGCACATTTTTGGGCGGCATTATTCACATAGGTTTAGAAAATCATTCTGGTGGCCGAGCTGGTGATCCTCCATCTATTGGTTTAGCAGAAAAACTACGCGCTTTACCATTTCGAGTTGATCGTTTAAAAACAGGTACACCACCTCGAATTGATGCTCGTTCTGTTGATTTTTCTCAAATGCAGGCACAACCAGGTGATGATATAACGCCAGTAATGTCTTACATGGGCAACCGTGCAATGCACCCGCGCCAAATCGAATGTTTTATCACTCATACCAATGAACGTACTCATGACATTATTCGTTCTGGTATGGATCGATCTCCTATGTATACAGGTGTGATTGAAGGTGTTGGCCCTCGTTACTGTCCTTCAATTGAAGATAAAATTGTTCGCTTTGCCGACAAAAACTCACATCAAATCTTCATTGAACCGGAAGGGTTAACCACACACGAACTTTACCCAAATGGTATCTCGACATCTTTGCCGTTTGACGTTCAAATTGAACTTGTTCGCTCAATGAAAGGGATGGAAAATGCTCATATTATCCGTCCTGGATACGCTATTGAGTACGATTATTTCAACCCTCAAGATCTCAAATATTCTTTAGAAACCAAACACATGCCTGGTTTGTTCTTTGCGGGACAAATTAACGGCACAACAGGTTATGAAGAAGCAGGCGCTCAAGGCTTATTAGCTGGAATGAACGCTGCATTACTGGCTCAAGATAAAGACGCTTGGACACCTAGACGTGATGAAGCGTATCTTGGCGTGCTGGTGGATGATCTAATTACGATGGGAACGAAAGAACCTTACCGTATGTTTACCAGCCGTGCGGAATATCGTTTGATTCTTCGAGAAGACAATGCCGACATGCGTTTAACTGAAAAGGGACGTGAGCTTGGCTTGGTTTCTGATGAGCGTTGGGCTGCGTTTTGCAAAAAACGTGAAGCAATAGAAGTTGAAACTCAGCGTCTTAAATCTAGCTGGATTGTGCCTAAATCACCAGAAGCAGAGATTATCAATCCAAAACTTGAAACGCCTATTACTCACGAATACAGCTTGTTGGATTTGCTTAAGCGTCCAAACATTGTTTATTCCGATGTGGCTAATTTGAAAAATGCACCTGAAGAAGCCGTTGATGAGCAAGTTTCTGAACAAGTTCAAATTGCCGTGAAATACGCAGGTTATATTGCCCGCCAAGCAGAAGATATTGAGCGTTTACGTCGACAAGAAAGCACACCTTTGCCTGCTGATTTGGATTACAGCAGCATGGAAGGCTTATCGAATGAAGTGAAGCAGAAGCTGAACCAAATTCGACCTGAAACGCTAGCAGCGGCATCTCGTATTCAGGGTGTCACCCCAGCTGCGGTTTCTTTACTTTTGATTCATTTGAAAAAACGTGCCATTGCACAAAAAACTGCCTAGAATCATCGTCCGTTAATAATTTATAGAAATGGATCGACAGTGACACATTTTGACACCATCAAAAAAGGCGCCCTAGAAATGGGCGCTTCTTTATCTGATGAAACAATTCAGACACTTGTTCATTATTTGGCCATGCTTGAAAAGTGGAATAAGGCTTACAATCTAACCGCGATTCGTGATGTCGAGCAAATGATCACATTGCATCTACTGGATAGTTTGGCGACTTTACCCTACATAACAGGTGAAAAAATCATCGATGTTGGCACTGGACCTGGTTTACCCGGTATGGTCCTTGCAATATGTTATCCCGACAAACAATTTACCTTGTTAGACAGTAACGGAAAAAAGACGCGTTTCTTAACTCAAGTGAAAATGGAGTTGGGCATCAATAACGTCACAGTAGCGAATGAAAGAGTTGAAAAACATGCTCATCAAGGCGAGTATGATCACGTCATTTCGCGAGCCTTTGCTTCGTTACAAGATATGATTAACTGGACTTTACCCCTGCCTAAAGAAACTGGTAATTTTTTAGCCATGAAAGGGGTTTATCCTAGTGATGAAATCGCGGCATTACCAAAAGAGGTTGATGTTATTTTGACAGAACCTCTCAATGTGCCAAATATTCAAGCGGAGCGTCATATGGTAGTGATGACACGTAAAGGATAAAGAATGGCTAAGATCATCGCAGTTACCAATCAAAAAGGTGGTGTGGGAAAAACCACTACCTGTGTTAATTTGGCGGCTTCTCTTGCCGCAATGAAGCGTCGAGTTTTGCTTATTGATCTCGATCCTCAAGGTAACGCTACGACCGGAAGTGGACTAACAAAAGAAGAGTTAGAGACAAGTGTATTTGATGTCTTAGTTGGTACGCACGGCGTAAAAGAAGTGATGAAAAAAAGTACTCCAGGTGAATATTGGGTACTGCCTGCAAATGGTGATTTAACTGGCGCAGAAGTGGCTTTATTAGATCTACCAAGTAAGGAAACGCGCTTGAGAGCAGGGCTTTATGAAGTTGATAATGACTTTGACTACATTCTGCTCGATTGCCCGCCATCTTTGAATATGTTGACGGTTAATGCCTTAGCGGCATCTCAAGGGGTATTGATCCCTGTTCAGTGTGAATATTACGCTTTGGAAGGTTTAACCGCGCTATTACAAACCATTGAACGCATTACTCAAGCATTAAATCCATCATTAGAGGTCGAAGGTATTTTACGAACCATGTATGATCCTCGCCCTAGTCTGACTCACGATGTTTCTAGTCAGCTTCATAAATATTTTGGCGACAAAGTATATGACACAGTCATACCAAGAAACATTCGCTTAGCTGAGTCCCCAAGTTACGGTTTACCTGTTTTGCATTACGAAAAACAATCTCGTGGTGCAATTGCTTACTTAGCATTAGCCGGTGAATTTATCAGAAAGTGTGTAGTTTGATGATTGCCTTAAAGGCATATTTTCATATCAATTAAGGTTAATGAAATGACGATGAAAAAAAGAGGTCTAGGCCGCGGTTTAGATGCCTTATTAGCACCACAAGCCACTGCTACAAAAGAAGTGGAGAATGGTTCTGACGATCAAATTAAAGGCTTAACCTATTTGCCTGTTGATTGGTTGTCAAAAGGTAAGTTTCAACCTCGTCGTGATATGAATTCCGCACAATTAGAAGATTTAGCATCTTCTATTCGAACTCAAGGCATTATGCAGCCTATTGTGGTGCGCCCAAATGGTCATAATCAGTATGAAATTATTGCTGGTGAACGACGTTGGCGCGCGGCAAAATTAGCCGATTTAACACAAGTTCCCGTTATTATTCGTCATGTTGAAGACGCAGACGCCGTGGTATTGGCGCTAATCGAAAACATTCAAAGGGAAGATCTAAACCCTGTTGAAGAAGCATTAGCGCTACAAAGATTGATTGAAGACTTTAATTTAACTCAGCAAGAAGTCGCTGATACAGTGGGTAAATCCCGCTCTACAGTAGCGAATTTGTTGCGTTTATTAGGTTTAACCCCAGAAGTTCGACGTTTGTTAGAGCATGGTGATATTGAAATGGGGCACGCCAGAGCACTTTTGCCTTTGGAGCATGACAAACAAATCCAAGCCGCTTCTCAAGTGGTGACGAAATCCTTATCTGTTCGTGAAACCGAAAGGCTTGTTAAGAACTTTCAAGTCACTGATAAAGTTGAGAATAATAAACCTTCTCTGCCTGATTTAAGTGCAGAGGCTGAAAAGATCAGTCAGAAGATCAATGCTGCGGTAAAGATCCAACCTTCAGCCAAAGGAAAAGGTAAGCTGGTGATTGAGTATCGAAACCCAGAACATCTAGAACTCTTGATTAGCGAGCTTTTAGAAGGAAAATAAATCATTTTCACAAGTTATTTTTTGTATCTTTAAGAGATTGCTAGAAAGTCATTTTGCCACTCACTTTAAGTTGAACACGACAGCTATTACCCATATAATGCCTCGAATTTTATAAATTATCACATTGATTGCACTTTTACGGTGCGAGATAGAGAGTCAGATAATGGAAGCAAATAAGCCGCTCAGTGCAAGCGCAATTTTAAGCGCAAGAAAGCGAGCTATATTCCGCTTTGTGTTATTGCAATTTTTACTCACTATTTTTATATCTTTGGGAATTTTTTACATAACGGACGGTCTGAAAGGCTACTCTTTTTTACTCGGAAGTTTGTGTAGCGTTTTACCTAGCCTTTATATGGCATGGCGTGTTTTTGGGTATAAAGGCGTTCGTTCAGCAAAAAGTGTCGTTAGATCATTCTATCGAGGGGAAGCCGGTAAGTTGGTAATGACAGCGGTTTTATTGTCGCTGGTTTTTCTCTTGATAAAGCCTTTGTCTGTTGGAGCTTTTTTCGCAGGCTTTGGTTTTGCAGTTTTGAGTCATTGGCTCAGTCCCATCTTGCTAAAATAATTGTTAGCAATGAGGGAATACAGGTTTAATCATTAAGAGAGCGTGGATGTAAATATGGCAAGTGAAAATCCAAATGCTTCCGAATACATAAAACATCACCTTCAGAATTTGACCTTTGGTCAGCATCCTGACGGTAGCTGGGGTATTGCGGAAACATCTCAAGAAGCAGCTGAAATGGGCTTTTGGGCAATTCATTTAGACACTATGGGTTTTTCTATTGGTCTAGGTATATTGTTCCTTTGGCTATTCCGTATGGCGGCTAAAAAGGCTTCAACTGAAACACCATCAGGCTTACAAAACTTTGTAGAGCTTATGGTTGAATTTGTTGATAACTCAGTTAAAGAGAGTTTTCATGGCAAAAGTAAAGTCATAGCACCATTGGCGCTGACGATTTTTGTCTGGATCTTTTTGATGAACTTGATGGACTTAATCCCTGTAGACTTCGTGCCTCGTATCGCGCATGACGTATTCGGCTTGGATTATTTCAAAATAGTTCCGACAACAGACATTAATGCTACATTAGGCATGTCTTTGTCTGTGTTTTTCTTGATTATTTTCTACAGCATCAGCATGAAAGGTTTCGGTGGATTTGTTAAAGAGTTAACGCTACAGCCTTTTAATACACCTATTATGATCCCATTCAACTTTGTGTTGGAAATGGTAGGTTTGCTTGCTAAACCGGTTTCATTAGCATTGCGTCTATTTGGTAACCTTTATGCAGGTGAATTGATCTTTATACTAATTGCTGTTTTACCTTGGTTCGCACAATGGGTTTTGTCGGTACCATGGGCAATATTCCATATCTTAGTTATTACACTGCAAGCATTTATCTTTATGATGCTGACCATTGTTTACCTAAGTATGGCGCACGAAGAACACTAATGATTTTGTAATACCCTTGTTTTTTTAAACCTTGTAAATTAAAACTTAAAGTTAGGAGTTAAAATGGAACTAGTAGTAAGTATGACGGCTATCGCAGTAGCAATGCTAATTGGCTTTGCTGCATTAGGTACAGCCATTGGTTTTGCCATCTTAGGTGGTAAATTTCTAGAAGCAAGTGCTCGCCAACCAGAGCTTGCACCTATGCTGCAAACTAAAATGTTTATCGTAGCGGGTCTTTTGGACGCTGTTTCTATGATCGGTGTAGGTATCGCTTTGTTCTTTACATTCGCGAATCCTTTTATTGCTCAGGTTGCAGGCTAAGATTTCTATTGAAATTGAAAGCTTTTTTAAACGACTTAGAGCGAGGATATTAGCGTGAATTTGAATCTCACACTTATAGGCCAAGCTATTTCGTTTGCGATCTTTGTCTGGTTCTGCATGAAATTCGTGTGGCCACCAGTGATTGCTGCGCTCGAAGAGCGTAGCAAAAAAATCGCAGACGGTTTAGAAGCAGCAAATCGTGCTTCACGTGATCTTGAATTGGCACAAGAACAAGCCAATCAATTACTACGTGAAAGCAAAGATAATGCGGCCGATATAATTGAACAAGCCAATAAACGTGCGAACCAAATGATTGAAGAGGCGAAAGAACAAGTGATTGCTGATGGCAAACGCTTGCGTCAAGCAGCTCAAGCAGAAATTGAACAAGATGTATTGCGTGCTAAAGAAGCATTGCGTGCTCAAGTTTCCGTTCTTGCATTTGCTGGCGCCGAGAAAATCTTGGGAACCACCATTGACGAGAAAGCACATAGCGAGATCGTTGAACAGCTCGCCAAAGAGCTTTAAGCGAGGGTCTAATGGCTGAATTAAAAACAGTCGCGCGACCGTATGCGAAAGCGGTTTTCGAAGTTGCTCGAGATAAAGGTCAAATAGCAGAATGGGCTGAGATGTTAAGCACATTAGCCGCTGTTACTTTAGAACCTAAACTTAAGAAAGCGCTTGAGAACCCAGCTTTTAGTGCGGAAGAGAAGGCAAACGCTCTGGCTGATGTCTGTGCAGAAACAACAACAGAACAAGGGAAAGCTTTTTTGCTGACCCTTGCTGAAAATAAGCGTTTATCACTTATTCCAGCAATCTCTGATTTGTTTTTACAGTTTAAACTGAACTTTGAAAAAGCCGTAAATGTAAACTTTACGTCTGCATTCGAATTATCAGCTGAGCAAGCACAAGCATTAGCCGATTCATTGAGTAAAAAGTTGGACCGCAAGGTTAACTTGACCAATGAAACTGACGCGAGCCTGATTGGTGGCGTGGTTATACGTACAGGTGACTTAATCATCGACGGTTCGGTACGCGGTAAATTAGCGAAACTGTCCGAGGCGATAAACTCCTAGCGTTTCGTTAAATCGAAACCAGGGTTGAGGAATTTAGCATGCAGCAACTGAATCCATCTGAGATCAGCGAGATTATTAAGAAGCGCATCGACAACCTCGATGTTACTTCTGATGCCCAGAATGAGGGCACAATTGTCAGCGTGGCAGACGGTATCGTTCTGATCCATGGCTTGGCAGATGTTATGTACGGGGAAATGATTGAATTCCCTGGTGGTGTTTACGGTATGGCCCTTAACCTAGAGCGTGACTCTGTTGGTGCGGTTGTATTAGGTAACTACCAAGACCTTGTAGAAGGTCAAAAAGTAAAATGTACAGGCCGTATTTTGGAAGTTCCAATCGGTCCTGAATTGCTTGGTCGTGTTGTTGACGCATTGGGTAACCCAGTTGACGGCAAAGGCGACATCAACGCAAAACTAACTGATAAAGTTGAGAAAGTGGCTCCAGGCGTTATCGAACGTCAGTCAGTTGATCAGCCGATTCAAACTGGTTATAAAGCAATCGACTCCATGGTTCCAATCGGTCGTGGTCAGCGTGAGTTGATCATCGGTGACCGTCAGATTGGTAAAACGGCGTTGGCGATAGACACTATCATTGCTCAAAAAAGCAGTGGTATTAAGTGTGTATACGTAGCGATTGGCCAGAAGCAATCTACAATTGCAAACGTAGTACGTAAGCTTGAAGAAGCTGGCGCGATGGAATACACCACAGTTGTTGTTGCGGGTGCATCTGATCCAGCGTCTATGCTTTACCTAGCGCCATACACTGGTTGTACTATGGGTGAATATTTCCGTGACCGCGGTGAAGACGCTTTGATCATTTATGATGATTTGACGAAACAAGCTTGGGCTTACCGTCAGATCTCTTTGCTTCTTCGTCGTCCACCAGGTCGTGAAGCTTACCCAGGTGACGTTTTCTACCTTCACTCTCGTCTTCTAGAGCGTGCGTCTCGTGTAAACGTTGACTATGTAGAAAAATTCACTAACGGTGAAGTGAAAGGTAAGACTGGTTCTTTGACTGCTCTACCTATCATCGAAACTCAAGGTGGCGATGTATCTGCATTCGTACCAACTAACGTTATCTCCATCACAGATGGTCAGATATTCCTAGAAACGAGCGCATTTAACTCTGGTATTCGTCCAGCGATGAATGCGGGTATTTCCGTTTCTCGTGTTGGTGGTGCAGCACAAACTAAGATTGTCAAAAAACTTGGCGGTGGTATTCGTCTTGCATTGGCTCAGTATCGTGAATTGGCGGCTTTCGCTCAGTTCGCATCTGACCTAGACGAAGCGACTCGTAAACAGCTAGAGCACGGTAAACAGGTTACTGAACTGATGAAACAGAAGCAGTTCTCTCCTATGTCTGTAGCTGATATGGGCGTAGTTCTTTACGCTGCTAATGATGGCTTCCTTGAAGATGTTGAAACAAGCAAAATTGGCAGTTTTGAAACGTCTTTGTTGAGCTATATGAACAGTGAACACACTGATCTAATGGCCGACATTAACAAAACTGGTAATTTTAACGGCGAGATTGAAGCGACATTTAAAGCGGCAATCGAGAAGTTCAAAGCGACGCAAACTTGGTAATGAGTTTGATGACAGACTAGGGTTACCTAGTTTGTCATTATTTTCTTGCAGTTTGTGAAATAACATTCTCACAAGGGCAGTTCTATTATGGCAGTCGGAAAAGAGATACGTACTCAGATTTCGAGCATTAACAATACGCGTAAAATTACTCGTGCTATGGAAAAAGTAGCCGCAAGTAAGACGCGTAAAGCTCAGGATCGTATGGCCGCTTCTCGTCCGTATGCGGAACGAATTCGCCAAGTAGTTGGCCATTTGGCCAACGCGAATCCTGAGTATAAACACCGTTACCTTACCGAGCGTGAGGCGAAGCGTGTTGGTTATATCGTGATCTCTTCTGATCGTGGTTTATGTGGTGGTTTGAACGTTAACGTGTTCAAAAAAGCCATCAAAGAAATGAAGCAGTTTGCTGATGATGGTGTTGAAATCGACATCTGTACTATCGGTTCTAAAGCGGTTTCTTTCTTCAAAAACTACGGCGGAAATGTAACATCAGCTTTTACTGGTTTAGGTGATGCACCTCAAGCAGACGACTTAGTCGGTAGTGTAAAGGTGATGCTAGATGCGTTTGACGAAGGTCGTATCGATCGTCTTTTTGTGGTTTCAAATGAGTTCGTGAACACCATGACTCAGAAACCAGCGATTGAGCAACTTTTGCCATTAAAAGCAGAAGAGAATGCAAAATTAAAGCACCACTGGGATTACATTTATGAGCCTGAACCTGTCGAAATTTTAGACGAGTTATTGGTTCGTTATATTGAATCTCAAGTATATCAAGCAGTTGTTGAGAACATTGCGTGTGAACAAGCAGCTCGTATGCTTGCTATGAAGAACGCAACGGACAACGCTGGTGATATCATTGATGAATTGCAGTTGGTGTACAACAAGGCTCGTCAAGCAGCGATTACTCAGGAAATTTCTGAGATAGTAAGCGGCGCGGCAGCGGTTTAAGGTATTTAGGTTTTTAAGAGGATCCGAACATGAGTAGCGGACACATCGTACAAATTATCGGCGCTGTTATCGACGTGGAATTCCCACGTGATAATGTGCCAAAAGTATATGATGCCCTGACCATCGAGGGTAAAGAGTTGGTGTTGGAAGTTCAACAGCAACTAGGTGACGGTATCGTTCGTACCATCGCCATGGGTTCTACTGATGGTATGAAGCGTGGTTTGGCTGTAGAAAACACAAACAACCCAGTTTCTGTACCAGTTGGTACTAAAACTCTAGGACGTATTATGGACGTTCTAGGTAACCCAATTGATGAAAAAGGCCCAATCGGCGCTGAAGAAAGCTGGTCTATTCACCGTTCAGCACCTTCTTACTCTGAGCAGTCTTCTAGTAATGAATTGCTAGAAACAGGCATTAAGGTAATCGACCTTGTTTGTCCTTTCGCTAAGGGTGGTAAAGTAGGTCTGTTTGGTGGTGCTGGTGTAGGTAAAACCGTAAACATGATGGAGCTTATCCGTAACATCGCTATCGAACACAGTGGTTACTCTGTATTCGCTGGTGTTGGTGAGCGTACTCGTGAAGGTAATGACTTCTACCATGAGATGACTGACTCGAACGTAATCGACAAAGTATCTCTTGTATACGGTCAGATGAATGAGCCACCAGGTAACCGTCTACGTGTTGCTTTGACTGGTTTGACTATGGCAGAAAAATTCCGTGACGAAGGTCGTGACGTACTTTTCTTCGTAGATAACATCTACCGTTACACGCTTGCGGGTACAGAAGTATCTGCATTGCTAGGTCGTATGCCATCTGCGGTAGGTTACCAGCCTACACTTGCTGAAGAGATGGGTGTTCTTCAAGAACGTATCACCTCTACTAAGACAGGTTCTATCACATCTGTACAAGCGGTATACGTACCAGCAGATGACTTGACTGACCCTTCTCCAGCAACGACTTTCTCCCACTTGGACGCAACCGTTGTATTGTCTCGTGACATCGCATCTTTGGGTATCTACCCAGCGATCGACCCGCTTGACTCTACTTCACGTCAGCTTGACCCTCTTGTTATCGGTCAAGAGCACTACGACGTAGCACGTGGCGTACAAATGGTATTGCAGCGTTACAAAGAATTGAAAGACATCATCGCAATCTTGGGTATGGACGAGTTATCTGAAGAAGATAAGCAAACGGTTAACCGTTCTCGTAAAATCCAGCGTTTCTTGTCTCAACCTTTCTTCGTAGCTGAAGTCTTCACAGGCGCTCCAGGTAAATATGTTCCTTTAAAAGAAACCATTCGTGGCTTTAAAGGCATCTTGGATGGCGAGTATGACGATCTTCCAGAGCAAGCGTTCTACATGATTGGTAGCATCGACGAAGCTGTCGAGAAAGCTAAGAAACTTTAACCATCACGCATAGCAAGGCGTTGAAAAACGCTTTGCTAAGTATGACTTAAGAGAGGCAACTTATGGCTATCACAGTACACTGCGATATCGTAAGCGCTGAACAAGAGATTTTTTCTGGTGCAGTTCAATCTCTTGTGGCTGCAGGCAGCTATGGTGACCTAGGTATTATGCCTGGCCACGCTCAGTTGTTAACAACTCTGCAACCAGGTCCTGTTCGTGTGATTAAAGAAAATGGTGATGAAGAGAATATCTTCGTGTCAGGTGGCTTCCTAGAAGTTCAACCTCACCGTATCACTGTTTTAGCTAATACAGCTATTCGTGCAAGAGATCTGGACGAAGACGCAGCGCAACAAGCGAAAAAGCATGCTCTTGAGCTTTTAGCTGAGCAAAAACCTGACGTCGACTACACGCGTGCGACAGCGGAATTAGCCGAAGCTATGGCCCGCTTGCGTACTATTCAACAGTTCCGTGAGCATAACTAACGGTTACTTAGAATGAAGAGTTAAAAAAAGCAGCCTGATGGCTGCTTTTTTATTGTCTGTTATTTGAGGGTTTTAGATAAAAAGGCTTAAAGCATCTTCCATAGAGTATCGAAAATAATCTGTTGGGCTTTGGCGATGTCTTTTGACTCTAATACAACCGCCGAAGGGAAGTTATTACTGGCCAAGGAAATGATGGCACACTTTGGTGGGTAAATCGCAATGTAGCTGGCATCAACAGAGCCTTCGGTTTTAATCCACTTACGCTCAGATAATTCCGCTTCTTCACCACCATCACCCAAGGCAATGACTTTTACATTGATGCCGAGCTTCACTCGCTGCTTTGTATAGTTTGGAAAAGGGCGATACAAGTAAGGTCGAATGGGCTTAGAAGAGAACACGCAATATTCTTTATGGTCTTGCGCTGAAACCACGTTTAAAATATCCCGCAATACCCATTCAATACCGTCATCGCCTTCATAGTAACGCACATTTGTGTGGTGATAATCTGGCTGCTGCTGGTGTAGGTTGGGAATGATTGTGTTCTTTAATGATTCAATGGTCTTATCAAGGCGAGTGCGTTTTTCTTCTGCTAGGTTGAGTAAAATATCAGGGTTTTCCGCTGTAAAAAAACGACGTTTCCCTTTTGGGAAGTAACTAACAACGCCTTTACTTTGCAGTTGCTTAAGCGACTCATAAGCCGTTCCTCGGTTAATACCACTGTGTTCAGCAATGTCTCGAATGGAAGAAGGGCCAAGTTTTAACAAAGTTTGGTAAAGCTGAGCTTCTCGTGGCGTTAAACCAAGTTGTTCGAAGGCTTGTTGAATCATAAGGCTCACATATTCAGATGTCGGGTCATATTAATGATGTTAAAGAATACACTTATTGAAAGAAAAAATCGCAAAACGGCTCATGAGGAGAGAAAAGTGACAGATGAACAACGATTTGGTGGCATTCGTAGGTTATACGGAGACGCTGCTTATGAGCTTTTTTCTCAAGCAAATGTCTGTGTGATTGGTATTGGTGGCGTCGGTTCATGGGCTGCCGAAGCGCTCGCTCGTTCTGGTATTGGCACCATTACCTTAGTGGATATGGACGATGTGTGCATTACCAATACCAACCGCCAAATCCATGCTTTGGATGGCAATATTGGTAAGGCTAAAGTGGATGCAATGAAAGAGCGCATTCAGTTAATCAATCCACATTGTCAGGTTGATTGCATAGAAGACTTTATCACCCCGGATAACCTATCTGATCTTCTGTCTGAGCCGTTTGACTACATTATTGATTGCATTGACAGTATTAAACCAAAAGCGGCTCTGGTGGCTTGGTGTAAGCGTAACAAGCGCAAACTCATCACAGTCGGCGGTGCTGGTGGTCAAACGGATCCAACCCAAATTCAAATCGCCGATTTATCTCGAACAGAAAAAGACCCACTGGCGTCAAAGCTCCGTAATTTTCTTCGTCGTTATTATAACTTTAGCCGTAATACGAAACGTCGTTTTGATATTGAATGTGTTTATTCCATGGAACAGCTTAGCTACCCACAAGGAGATGGAACTGTATCTAAACAGCGATTAAAAGGAGATACAGAAACAAAAATGAACTGTGATACAGGCTTTGGCGCCAGTACAGCGGTGACCGCTACTTTTGGGTTTGTTGCGGTTTCTAGAGTCTTGGAGAAGTTGGCTAAATAGATAGTGGACTTAAGTTAAAACCAAAAATAGTATGGGATATAGAGTTGTTCATTTTAAAGTAGGGATGAGTTGATGAAACCGGAAGAAGAAACACGAATAGAGCTTATTGATAAGCAGCTTTTTAATTCTGGTTGGAATGTTGATGACCAAACAAAAGTAGCCAAAGAATACTTTATAGCCTCCAATCTTACCGACCGTGTTTCAGAGTCTTCTGCTAATTATCAAACTCAACAATACAGTGATTATGTTTTGCTTGGTAAAGATGGAAAACCACTTGCTGTTGTTGAAGCAAAAAAATCCAGTAGTGATGCAGAAATTGGGCGAGAGCAAGCCAAGCAATATTATTACCGAATTCGAGAACAAACAAAGGGAGAGTTGCCTTTTTGTTTTTACACAAACGGTCATGATCTCTATTTTTGGGATTTGGAAAATTACCCGCCTCGTAAAGTAATGGGGTTTCCAACGCGAGATGATTTAGAGCGATTTCAATATATTCGTCGTAACCGTAAAGCATTAACAAATGAATTAATAAACACCAATATTGCAGGACGTGATTATCAAATTCGCGCGATAAGATCTGTATTGGATGGCATCACAAAAAAACAGCGTGACTTCCTTTTAGTAATGGCAACAGGGACTGGTAAAACTCGAACTTGTATTGCTTTGGTGGATGCACTTATGCGATCAGGCCATGCTGAGAAAGTTCTATTCTTAGTTGATCGAATTGCCTTAAGAGAGCAGGCTTTAGATGCATTTAAAGAATATTTACCGAATGAACCTCGCTGGCCAAATGTAGCGGAAAAGATCATAGCCAAAGATAGAAGGGTTTATGTTTCAACCTATCCAAGCATGTTGAACATTATTCGAGAAGAGTCGCAGTCGTTATCACCACATTTCTTTGATTTCATTATTGTTGATGAAAGCCATCGTTCAATTTACAACACTTATAAAGAGGTGTTGGATTACTTTAAAACCACAACATTGGGTTTAACAGCAACACCCACAGATATTATAGACCATAATACATTTCAGCTTTTTCATTGTGCTGATGGGATTCCATCCTTTGCTTATTCTTATGAAGAAGCTATTAATAATACGCCTCCGTATTTGTGTGATTTTCAGGTGATGAAAATTCAAACCAAATTTCAGAAAGAAGGCATTAGTAAACGTACCATCTCACTAGAAGATCAGAAAAAGCTCATATTTGAAGGCAAAGAAATAGAAGAAATTAACTTTGAAGGGACTCAGCTTGAAAAGCAGGTAACGAATAAAGATACTAACTCTTTGATCGTAAGAGAGTTCATGGAAGAATCGATTAAAGATCAAAATGGTCTTCCTGGAAAAACTATCTTCTTTTGCCTTTCAAAATCTCATGCCCGCCGCATAGAAACATTGTTTGATGAGCTTTATCCTCATCATAAAGGTGAGCTGGCGAAAGTTATCGTATCTGATGATCCCAGAGTGTATGGAAAAGGTGGGCTTTTAGAGCAATTTACCAATAATGATTTTCCTCGTATTGCTATTAGTGTTGATATGCTCGATACAGGTATTGATGTAAGAGAAATTGTGAATTTGGTATTTGCGAAACCAGTTTATTCGTATACCAAATTTTGGCAAATGATTGGTCGTGGTACTCGTTTGCTTGAACCAAGTAAAATAAAACCTTGGTGTATGGAGAAAAGTGAGTTCTTGATACTCGATTGCTGGGATAATTTTGAGTATTTCAAGCTCACGCCGAAAGGAAAAGAAACGAAGCCACAAATTGCCTTACCAGTTAAAGTAGCGGGGTTACGATTAGACAAAATAGAGAAGGCGCTTGAGGTAAATGAAGAAGAGATTGCTCGTCTTGAGTTTGAAAAAATACGTCTCAGTATTCAGCAATTACCAATTCAATCTATCGTTATTAAAGAAGCGTCTGCTGTACTTGCAAGTCTAAATGATATCTTTTGGCAGAGTGTTGATAGTGCAAAAATAGAGCTACTAAGATCTGAAATAAAACCGTTATTCCGCACAATATCTGATGTTGATTTCAAAGCAATGCGTTTTGAGCGTGATGTACTCACGTATTCGATTGCTGTTTTATCAGGTGAAAAAAGCCAAGCGGATGTGATTAAAAATAGCCTAATAGAGCAAGTGTCTGATCTGCCTTTGACGATTCATTTTGTTAATGCAGAAAAAGTCCTGATTGATAATGTAAAAACACCTCAATTTTGGCAACATTCGAGCCAGTTGAGCCTCAATGATGCACTAGACACGTTGATGAATAAGCTTGGCCCATTAATGAAATTTCGGGATGCTGATATAACGAAAACCTCAACCACAGCATTTAACTTTAAAGACGAAGTGATTCATAAAGAAAAAGTTGAATTTGGCCCAGAGAATGAATCTGTAAGCATCAGTCGTTACCGAGAAATGGTGGAGTCTCTGATTATAGAGCTGACTGAATCTAACTCGATTTTGAAGCAACTAAAAAATGGTAAAGACATCAGCGAAGAGGAAACCCAATCATTGGCCGATATGCTTTATGCCGAGCATCCGCATATCACTGAGGATTTGCTGCGTTTGGTTTATAAAAACCGTAAAGCAAGATTTATTGAGTTTATTCGTCATATTTTAGGTCTTGAGTCATTGGCAAGCTTCCCAGAAAAAGTAAGCGAAGCGTTTGAGCAGTTTATCCAACAACATACCTATTTAAATAGCCGCCAAATGGAATTTTTAGGTCTTCTAAAAGGTTTCATTTTAGAGCGAGAAACGGTTGCTAAGAAAGATCTTATTTATGCGCCTTTTACTGTGATTCACCCGCAAGGAATACGTGGCGTATTTAATACAGCTGAAATAAACGAAATACTCCAGCTGACGGAACAGCTGGTGGCTTAATCAGAAGGAAATTGATATGACAATAAAGCTTTATAGCTCAAATGACGGTGTTGTCAGCTTAGAGGTCTCACTAGACAAAGACACAGCTTGGTTGACTCAAAGTCAAATGGTGGATTTATTTGAACGAGATAGATCGGTTATATCGCGTCATATAAGCAACGTATTCAAAGAAGGTGAGTTACCAAAAGAAAGCAATTTGCAAAAAATGCAAATTGCTTTCTCGGATAAGCCTGTTGTTTTGTATTCATTGGATGTGATTATTTCGGTTGGTTATCGTGTGAAATCCCAAAGAGGCGTACAATTCCGGCAATGGGCAACCAGTACCTTAAAAGAGCACCTTGTAAAAGGCTATACCTTAAATCAGCAAAGGCTTAAGGAACGAGGTATCGAAGTTGAGCGCGTATTAGATCTATTATCACAAACGTTAACCAATCAGCAGCTGGTTACACAACAAGGCGAGGCGGTCGTTAAGGTGATTCATGATTACGCGCGCAGCTGGAGTCTTTTACAAGCTTATGATGAGCAAAGTCTGTTGTCTCGAACAAGCCAGCAAGATCATATGCAGACCTTGGCTATGGAAGATGTGCTAAAAGCCATAGAGGAATTAAAACGAGACCTCATTAACAAAGATGAAGCCACGCCACTATTTGGGCAATTACGTGGCAATGGCTTAGCATCGGCATTAGATACCATAGAGCAAGGTTTTGGTGGTGAATGGTTTTATCCTAACATCGCCAGCCGTGCTGCCAATTTACTCTATTTTGTGATTAAAAATCATCCGTTCGCGGATGGTAACAAACGTACTGGCTCATTCTTGTTTCTATGGTACCTACGGGTAAATGAGCACCTATTAGGGAAATCCGTAGAACAACTGATTAATGACAATACCTTAGTTGCCTTGGCGTTACTTATCGCCGAAAGCAAACCAGAACAAAAAGATATCATGATTCGTTTGGCTGAACACTTTATTTTACTGAAAGATGTAAACGAATAAATAAGAGAACCTCATGCTACAAAATAACCAAGAACTGAAAAGTAAAATAGACCAACTTTGGAACAAGTTCTGGAGTGGTGGTATTTCTAATCCGCTAACCGCCATAGAGCAAATTACCTACTTGCTGTTTATGAAACGGATGGATGATTTGGACCTTCAGCAACAAGCCAATGCGGAATGGAGTGAAGAATCTTATACTTCTAAATTCGTTGGCACTTGGATTCCGCCAGAGTATCGAGCAAGAAAAGCCGAATCAGACACCGAAGCAGACTGGCAAAAAAAGCTTGAAGATGAAAAGAAATACGAGATCGAGAAAAGCACACTACGTTGGAGCGAATTTAAACATAGGCCAGCGGAAGACATGTTGGTTCATGTTCGTGACAAGGTCTTCCCTTTTTTAAAAGACCTCAACGGTTCTGAATCCAAATTTACTCATCATATGCGCAATGCTGCCCTCATTATTTCAAAATCATCGCTATTGGTTGAAGCCGTCAAAACCATTGATGAAATATACGAGGTGATGGAAAAGGACTCAGCGGAAAACGGTCAAGCCTTTCAGGATATTCAGGGGGATGTTTATGAGTTCCTACTGAATGCCATAGCCTCCGCAGGTAAGAATGGCCAATTCCGAACGCCGCGTCATATCATCAAGCTGATAGCAGATTTATTACAGCCAAAGTTGGGCCATAGAATTGCCGATCCAGCCTGTGGTTCCGCTGGTTTTTTACTAGGCGCCTATCAATACATAGTGACCGATTTAGCCAAACAGTCAGACTCAGGAAAATTAGTAACAGATGAGGATGGATTTTTCCGCACCTCGGTCTCGAGCTCATTAACGGAAAGTGCCAAGCAAACGTTGCAAAAATCCCTATGGGGTTACGACATCGACAGCACTATGGTGCGTTTAGGCTTAATGAACCTCATGATGCATGGCATTGATGAACCTAATATTGATTACAAAGACACCTTAAGCAAAAGTTACAACCAAGAAGGTGACTATGACATCATCATGGCGAATCCGCCTTTTACTGGCAGCATAGATAAAGGCGATATCAACGAAAGTCTAAAGCTAGGCACAACGAAATCTGAACTCCTGTTTGTGGAAAATATTTATCGCATGTTACGCAAAGGCGGCACTGCAGGGGTCGTCATTCCTCAAGGTGTGTTATTTGGCTCAGGTAAAGCCTTTAAAGAGTTACGTCAAATTCTAGTAGATCGTTGTGACCTAAAAGCTGTGATCACCATGCCCAGCGGTGTATTTAAACCTTACGCTGGCGTCAGTACCGCGATACTTATTTTCACCAAGGTTTGGGATCGTCAAGACAAGGTGCTAGAGCCAGCGACTAAGCATACTTGGTTTTATAACATGACGGCGGATGGCTATTCACTAGACGATAAGCGCCAAAAGCAAGAGAACCATGGTGATTTGCAAGATATCATTGCTCAATACCATGCTCGCAACCCTGAAACAGACAGTGCTGACCGCATCATTACCGATGAACGTAAATGCTTCATGGTGCCTTATGCAGAGATCGTCGGCGAGGATAGCCAATATGACCTTTCTATCTCAAGTTATAAAAAAGACGTATTTGACCATGTAGAATACGCTGATCCCAGCGATATTTTAGAACGCTTGATTGCTGCGGAAGTGGGCGACACATCTGAAGCAGAGTTGAGTACTATTCAAGGCGGCATTCTCAAAGAGCTATTAGAGCTTAAGGGGATGATAGGGTGAAAAAGCTATCAGATTATTGTGATATTTCTAGTGGTGGTACGCCTTCCAGAAAAAACTCTTCTTTTTTTTCTGGGGAAATTCCTTGGGCAAAAATATCTGATATAGAGAATGCTGAGAATGGTATTATTTTCAGTACAGAGGAAAAAATTTCTGAAGATGGTTTAGCAAATATCCGTAATAAATTGTTCCCTAAGGGAACATTGTTATTTGCGATGTATGGTTCAATTGGGAAAATTGCTATTTCAGGAGTTGAGTTATCGACAAATCAGGCAATACTTGGGATTAGGACTAAAGACGAAAAGATTGATATAAATTATTTAAAGTTTTGGTTTCAGAGCAAAAAAGAGTCTCTTCTTAATCAAGGTCGTGGTGCTGCTCTAAAAAACTTATCCGCAACATTTATTAGAAATTTAGAAATAAATCCTCCTTCAATTGAAAAGCAAAAAAGAATTGCTTATCTTCTTGGTAAAGTTGAAAGTTTAATAAATGAACGTAAACAGAATCTTAAGCAGCTGGATGAACTACTAAAAAGTGTTTTTCTAGATAGGTTTGGCCCTCAAGCAGAAGGTTATGAGGATTGGTTGCTTGTAGACATAAAAGATCTTGCTGAAAAGCGTAAAGGATCTATGCGTACAGGTCCTTTTGGATCAAACTTATTACACAGCGAATTTACACAAGATGGCTCTGTGGCTGTATTAGGTATTGATAATGCTGTTAAAAATACTTTTTCATGGGATGAACGACGTTACATCACCGAAGAAAAGTATAAAGAGCTTCAGAATTATCGTATTTATCCAGGGGACGTCATTGTTACCATTATGGGAACAATAGGTCGTTCTGCAGTTATTCCAAATGATATTCCATTAGCTATAAACACTAAGCATTTAGCAGCAATAACACTTGATAAGACTCTTGCCAATCCAATTTTTCTTTCATATTCGATTCATTCTAGCCCTTATATTTTAAATCAATTTAAGAGTAAGAATAGAGGAGCAATTATGAGTGGATTGAACCTTGGGATTATCAAAGAAACGAAGTTAAAGCGCCCTCCAATAGAATTACAAAATAGTTTTTCTGAGATTTATAAGAAAGTAGACAACATAAAAAATCAATACCAAAGTAGCCTTTCAGACTTAGAAGAGCTTTATAACGCGTTAAGCCAAAAAGCCTTTAGTGGAGAGTTGGATCTATTTGGCATTAAACTGGAGGAAGAAGAGATTGAGTTATCTTCTTTTGATAGATTACAGCAGTCTATCGATGCTGTTAATAGCCCTATTCCTGAGCCAGTAAGACGTATCACTGAAACGGTTAATAAGGTTATTCCACCATCGGTTCAACGATTATCGAAGCAAATTGAAGCGTTACCCCAAATTCCAGAGAGTACACTTCGGACACTTAAATTTATTTCTGAGCGTCCAGAGATGCAAATTCATCCTTTTAGCCACTTAGATTTATTTGGTTTTAATGATCCTAAAGCACGTCAGCAAATACTGGAACATTGGTTTAATGAGTGGCTCGAAGACTCTCAAGCGGATGAACTCAAGCTATATCGCTTCTGGGCGCGCGCTCAGCGCAGTTTAGTAGATTATCTTTATGAAGAGGATTTGGAGGAATATCAATTCAGTGTAGAAGATTATGATGCGGTGAAAAAGCTTGTATTCAAAGCGATTGATAATGGCTTGATAAAGCAAACGGTTGATACGGTGGAGCTAAACGATAAAAGCGAAGCCGGTAATCGCGTTGTATTGGTGAAAGGATAGGGACAAATTCGAGGATGAAGTTACTGCGCTTAAAAATCACCGATCCAGCAGGATTTCGTAGCTTACAAACTGGCTTTGAGCACTCTTTTCGTACGCCTTGGCACTACGAAGAGGAAGTGCAAAAGCTAGAGAGTTTTGCGCCTTTTATTTGTGCGGGCCCAAATGGCAGCGGTAAATCTAATATTCTCGAAGCTTTGGCGTCGATTTTTTACCAACTAGAAATTAGTCGGATACGCCGATTCTTTTTGCCCGAAGGATTTTTATACGATGAGGAAGAAAACCCAAATGGGTTCGAGGAGAAAAAAGCAACACCCAATGGCTTTGAGCTAGAATATCTGATCAAAGTTCCTGATGGCGTCCAGAAGTCAGAAGGAAAGCAATATGCCCATGTGTTGATTACAAAGAAAATAGACGCTACCCCTGTGTTGAATTGGGTCAACGCTATTGAGTTCGAGAGTGATACGTCTGGCTTTGTTACGGATGATGAAAAAGATTTCTTATTACCGAAGCAAGTGCTGGCTTATTCATCTGGCGAAAATGAAATACTCAGTTTGCCGTTTTTTAAAATGCGATTTATACAGTTTGATGAATACTGGGATCTGCTTAAATCTGGAAGCGGGCGTTACGATGATCCAAAGACTCGACTAGCCTATTTGGATAACAGTTTTAGCCAGTCTATCTTACTGTGTAATCTTCTATTTCAAGACCATGAGACGCTAAAGCCATTTCGTGAAGAAGTGGGTATCGAAGAATTAAAGGAGTTTCGAGTCATTATCAAGCGTAGTATTGATGTGACCAGCGAAGTAGCCGAGCAATTTAAGCAAGTGTTCGATGGTAAGCATCCACGCCTAAAAGTTGATGATGCTGATATTGAAAAGTTAAGTGTTACCTATTTGCTAGAATCTAACGAAGATTCTGATGAAAGTTTCGACTCTATTATCGACCGCTTAAGGCGCTGCGCAACATGCAGTTTTGAGGACGAATCAACCGATTCTCTTTATTTGGATTTTTATGTGAATGATGCGACGCGAACGGTGTTTCAGAATAACTTTTCCTCTGCACTGGAGCTATTCCAAGCCTTTCAAGTACTTCTAACGCTAAATCTCTATACCGTTAGTAATTCCCTGAAAAAAGATCTGTATCACTCAGACAGTTTGTACGTTAGTGAGATAGTACCTACCTTAGCATCGGACGAGCGTATTATGCGCTTTAAAAATGTCTGGTTGCAAAAACACTATATAGACCAGCCTGTTTTACTAAAAAGCTTATCGGATGGTGAACACCAGCTTTTGCATACACTAGGCTTATGTTTACTCTTTAAGGATACAGAAAGTTTGTTCTTATTGGATGAGCCTGAAACCCACTTTAACCCCCAATGGCGTGCTAACTTCATTTCTCGATTAGAAGAGTGTTTCCAAAATACGAGCCAGCCAGAAATGCTGATCACCACTCATACGCCTTTTCTCATCTCCGATAGTGAAAGCGATAAAGTTATGGTGTTCAAGAAAGACCAAGACACAGGCAAGGTTTCTGTATCAAACCCTGACTACAACACACTTGGCGCTTCGATCAATAAAATCACCATGTCGACCTTTGAAAAAGGCGAAACCATAGGTGGTCGAGCTTATACAAAGATTAAGAATTTTGAACAAGAGTTTGATCATAATGAAAAAGATAAACATCAGTTATTAAGGGAAATAGATCAACAGCTTGGTGACTCCATTGAGAAAATGCTATTGGTAAAAACCATTCTAGATAGCATGGAAGAAGGAGAGTAACAGGCGTGTTGTTTTCTTATATTTACGTGCCAAATCATCAAATGGAAGCGATGCAAAGCATTGTGGAATATCTTTTTAATGAGGTGTGGTGTAACGCACTGGATGAAGAGTATGGCATATACCTTTTTGAAGGTCATCCAATGCTGAGGAGCATTATGGAAGAGTTGGCTAGACGAGAGTCTGCTGAACTGCTTAAAACAACAGGTACGGACACTAAGTTTCTCTTTTCTGTTAATAAAATATTCAATGCTTTTGCAGCGTTAGAGAGAGAGGATTTAGATGTTTATAAAAAGCATTTTGATGACAACAATAGCGTTGATGAGCTTTGCACTAATACCGCTGGCTTTGAACCTGTGCATTACAATGAGCTCGATTCAAAATATGCTGACCTAAACACTGAACTAAATACGTTTTTTTCATCCTTATACTCATCTGGATTTTTTGGCTTAGCTTTTGTCAAAACACTAATAGGTTCAGATTTAACAGGTTATTACAAAGACTTTGTTCGACATAATACTCAGGGAATGTGCCCTTTTTGTGGACTTTATCCATTGGATAATGAGTTTGACCCGACACGAGAAGCCTTCGATCATTACCTTCCTAAAGCTAAGTATCCTTTTAATTCGGTCAATCTAAAAAATCTTGTACCTTCTTGTCACAAATGTAATTCCGGTAATAAAGGACAAAAAGACCCATTGCACGATGAGCAAGGTAATCGACGTAAAGCGTTTTATCCGTTTAGTGTTACTCAGCCCGATCTTAATTTGAATATCGAGGTTTTGAAAAAGGATTGGAAAAATTTACAGCCTGAAGATTTGTCTATTGCCTATAACACTCAAGCTCATCAAGATGAAATCGAGACTTGGAAAGTGCTTTTTAAAGTTGATAAGCGTTATAAAGCCTTATGCTGTGGAAGTGATAATGGTGCTGTAAACGGAGGGAAGTATTGGCTTACGCAGCTGTTTGATGAATGGCAACAAGATGGTCGTTCACCTGCTAGTTTTATGAAAACTTTAAATCGACACACTGAAAACTTTCCGTTCTCAGAATGTAACTTTCTTCGAAAAGCATTTTTAGAAGGCTGTCAAAATGCAGGTTTATTTGAGTAGGGACCTTTGTATCATGTCATGAGTGTCTGAACGGAGGCCCAAGGGAGAATTGTGGCAGCGGTTACTGACTGAAAATCAATAAAATATATTAGATAAGCAAACACAGGTTGTCTCTGCGTTTGCTTAAGGTGAATAGAGTTAATAAAGGGATTAAGCGAATAACTGATGTGCTTCATAGGCAGCTAGCACGGTTGCTGTCTGTGCTTGATGAGCAAAAATAAAAGCGTCCTCGTAAAGGGTTTCATCGGGGAATTCTGTGATAAGTTGCACTGGCACATCAGGATTTTGTACCTGATTAATCAGACACGGAATACCATTAATAAAACGGAAGTTAACTTCACCAGCATATTGCGTATAGAGATCGATCTGCTTTTGATTGAAAGAGACAAGGCCCGAAACCTGACTCAATCTAGCTGTCACAAATTGCAGAAACTTCTCTGTATAGCTTAGCCACTCATCTTCGCCATTGTGGCGTAAAATCAGAAAGAACCCCTTAGGAATTGTCCACATGTCAAAGCCATGGGGAACATAACCGGATAATGGCCGAGTCCATTCATGTGACGGATAACCGTGTAGGTTAATGTGCAAACAAGCCTGACTCCGTTGTTTCGCCTGCTGACGAATACTTTTTTCATAAAAAGGTTCGTGTTTCCTATTTTCTAAGTCATCTCCAAGGGCGGTATAACGTGCAGCGTGGTGCATATGTTTGGGATTATTCTGGATTAACCTTTGGTGCAGCTCATAACCATCAGGGTTTTCTAAAGGGGAAATAGAAAAGTGGCTGCGCTTTTTTTGAGAAAGTACTCGCACTGCTTTGAGTGCACCAACGACACCGGATGTTTCATTCGCATGCTGACCGCTACTGATCATCACAGGATGATCTGAACCAGTATGATAACGTCCATGAACTTGCCTGCCAGTGATGGTTTGAGTGAAAAACGATTCTCCTTCGAGCTTGTTTAATTCCGTTTCAATTTGCTCTTGGCTAATGGCTTTTTTAGCGTACTCAAGAGACTGAAAGCCTGTAGAGTTTTGTTGTTGGTATGTTTGTAATTCAACTTGAACACTAGCGTGTTCATCTTCTGTATAAAGAACATCTGGCACAATATGGCCGATTTGGCCTTCTCTTCCATGGGCAAGATAACCACTTTTCACCTTGAACCATTCAAGAATAGAGAAATACAGATCCTCATGTAAGGCTTCTCTTAGGCTGATTGATTCGTGCTCATAAGGCAAATCTTGATCTTGATAAGGAAGATGAACGGTGATTTTTAGCTCTTCAAAATATGGCTCTTTTTCCTGCCATGAATGCTGGCTAATGGCATTGAGCGTTTGATGAAAGAGCTGTTCATAATCGGTAATGAGTTGCTCATTTTTACAAACACCTTGACTTGGATGAGTGATTTTTATCCAGCCTGTTGGGGACAGATGTTGCTCATTGATCAAAGTTGAGTGCAGATGATTCGGTGCAAACACGTTAACAACATGGGATTCACCAGAGGTTAATATCAACACCACTTCATAGTGATCTTGATGCTTTTCGCTGCCAATGAATTCAATCTCCTGCTTTTCCATCAGAGCGGACAACGGATAAGCCTCTAATAAAAAACGTTTTTCTGGCGCAGCATCATGAATCGGGTAAGTAACTTTTATCGATTTAATATCGCTTTTTGGGAAGGGAAGATCTTCCACAAAAAAATGAATTAACGGCTTATAGGCGCTTCGTATTTTGGCTTGTATACCCAATTTCTGAAGCGACACTTCTGCCTCTTGTCTGTGTGTTTTATCAGCAAACACCCAAGCTTCAAGCGTACAATCTTGGTATTCGGATTGGCTAAATTCCTTAATCAGCCAATCCGTTGTGAGAGAAATGTGCGTGGAGAAAATAGAACTCATCGTGATGTTTTACCCGTTGGGTCCAAGCTGTCTCGTAGCCAATCTCCCAGTAGGTTTAAACCAAGCACCGTTAATAAAATAGCGATACCAGGAAAGACACTCACCCACCAAGCGTTTTGAATATAAGTACGACCATCAGCAAGCATTCCGCCCCAGCTCGGCGTAAGAGGGTCAACACCAAGACCAAGGAAAGTTAAGCTACTTTCTAACAAGATGTTATTGGCAACGTTCAGCGTCATTAAGACAATCACCGGTCCGATTAGGTTCGGCAAAAGGTGGCGAAATAGAATGCTAAAATTGCTCACACCAATGGCTTGCGCAGATTGGATAAACTCACGATCTCTTAGCGACAACACAGAACCACGAACGAGTCTGGCGTATTGCACCCATTGGGAAATGATTAACAAAAAGATCATGTTCGCCAAACCGCCACCGACAATGGCAATAAAGGTAATTGCGAGAAGGATAAATGGCATGGCCAATTGCACGTCAGCAAAACGCATGACGATGACATCCCAGAAACCACGGTAATAGCCAGAAATTAATCCCATAATCACGCCAAATACGACGGCGCCGGCAACAGACAAAAAGCCCACTTGCAAAGAAACACTTCCGCCAGAAACGACGCGAGCAAGAATGTCTCTGCCAAGAGGATCTGTACCAAAAATATGCTCAGGGTCAGCAAAGGGCGCTAATAGTCGAGCGGATAAATTGATTTTATCGGCACTTTGAAAGATCAAATCTGAAAAAATAACAAGAAAACAAATCCCACCAGTGAGAAGCGCGCCAAGAATAAACTCTAAGCTGTTATATCTGGATAAGCTTGAACGAAAACGATTGGTCATCATCTTTTACTCCGTGCGAATACGTGGATCAATTAGGCCGTAGGCAATATCAACCAAAAGGTTAACGCTGACGATAAGCATGGACAGAATGGTGATGACAGCTTGTAGAACAGGGTAATCACGACCACTTACCGCATCGAATGCTAAAGATCCCAAACCAGGCCAATTAAACACACGTTCAATGACAACAATGCCGCCTAATAATCCACCAAACTGCAAACCGAAATAGGTAATTAGAGGAATGGCGCAATTACGTAATGCGTGTTTGTACAGAACCGTGTTTTCACTCAAGCCCTTTGCACGAGCGACCATAATGTATTGCGCTTGTAAGGTTTCCAGCATAGAGGAACGCACCAGACGAACGTTTGTTGCCGTTAATATGATGGCCATAGTGAAAGCGGGCATTAAGAAGCTAGTGAAACCATACATGCCACTCGGCGGTAACCATTGCAGCCAAATGGAAAACACCAACACCAACATAAGCGCTAGCCAGAAGTTCGGGAAAGACAAACCAACCAAAGATACGATACGAATCGTCTGATCGGCCCATTTTCCTTTTGATACAGCGGCTTTGATGCCAAGAGGAATCGAGATCACAATAGAAATCAGCATGACAGACACCGCCAGAATGAGCGTGGCTGGCAATGATGTGCTGATCAAGTCTGAGACTGGCGTGCCACCTAGGAAACTACGTCCTAAATCAAAGCTAAATAGGCCTAGGATAAATTCAAAATATTGAGTGAAGAAGGGTTTATTGATACCTAACGCTTCACGAATCAGTACCAAATCTGCCTCAGTCACGCTCCCTGCGCCTTGAGTCAGCATGAGAGCGGGATCGCCTGTCAGGCGAATAGCGAAGGCGACCAGTAGCGTAATGGCAAAGAGTACGAATATTGCCTGCAGTAATCTTTTTAGTAAAAAATTAGCCATGAGTGTTCCCTTATTAATCATAGAGATTGCTTCGCCTTAGAGACGAAGCAATCGTGTTTTCTTCGATTATTCGACAGTCACATTGTTTAGACGCATACGACTATCAGGTACAGGAACAAAGCCTTTTACTTTTTTAGATACAGCAAAAATGGCATTTAGATTGTAAAGCGGCATTTCTAACGCTCTATCCGCCGTGTAGTTCGCGATGGATTTGAGGATCTCTTCACGTTGTTTACTGTCAGTAAGAGAGCGTTGAGATTCCAACAGCTTATCAAGTTCTGGATCACTGTCGTAAGGGTTCCATTTTTCCCCTGTGTGATACATGAAGTAAGCGGTGTTGTCGTAATCTAACGTCCAGCCGCCCCAACCTTGTTGGAACATTTCGCCTGTTTTTCCAGCAGGCACAATGTCATTGATAAGAACGCTGGTTTCATAAGGCTTAATCGTCGCATTCAAACCAATAATTTGTAGGTAACTGGCAATGGCTTGAGTCACTTCATTGAAGGTTGAATCGTTGCCTCGAATGTCGATTTGAACCTTGGTGCCCGGTTTGATGCCAGCGGCTTTCAGAAGCTGCATGGCTTTCGCTGGATCGTATGGAAGCGGTGACATGTCAGGGTCATTACCAAAGGAAATAGGGCTCTGGAAGCTGCTGATGGCAGACGCTTGTCCACCCAAGATCGAATCGATAATGGCTTGGCGGTCAACGCCGTAGATCATTGCTTTGCGAACGCGTTCGTCTTTTGTTATGCCGTTTTTAGTATTAAAACGTAGGGCATAAACACTTGGGCTAACGGTCGTAACAACGTCTAATTCAGGGCTTTTCTCAATGGTACTGATCATGCCGATTGGAATAGTCGGTGGAATCACTAAGTCAACGCGACCAGATTGCAGTTCGGCAACCGCTGTCGAAGGCTCGCTGATAAAGCGATAATTTAGATTGGATAACTTAGGTGCGCCGCCCCAATGCTTGTCATAGGCTTCTAGCTTGATGTCCACTTTCGGCTCGTACGAAACAAATTTGAATGGGCCTGTTCCGACTGGGTGAGTGTTAAAGAAGTCTTCACCTTTTTCTTGAATGTATTTAGGCGGCACAATCATCGCGCCGTAGCCTGCTAGTTTGGTTAGCAATACTGGATCAGCGGCTTTGAGGTGAAAATCGACCGTGTGGCTGTCAATCACTTCAACGGATTCAATGGCAGCATAATTAGAGCGTTGAGGACCTTTTTTACCTTCGTCTCCCATCAGGCGATCAAAGGTAAATTTTACAGCAGAAGCATCGAACTTCTCGCCATTATGAAACGTAACGCCTTGGCGCAAGTTAAAACGAATGCGCGTGCCGTTATCAAGTTGCTGCCAGGATGTGGCAAGGCCAGGTTCTAACTTAAGATCTGGGCCGCGATAGGTTAAGCCATCATAAATGTTCGTAGAAACCGATGCCCAGTTGATTAAAAAGGTATCGATTGGGTCCCAACTGCCCGGATCTTGAGGGGAAGAGACGGTTAATGTGCTAGCAAGACTAACGCTTGCCGCCGTGATGCTGGTTGCCATAACGATGGACTTTAATGCCATCGAAAAATATTGTTTGGTGTTCATTTTTATAGTGCTCCGTTCTTTCGTGATATGAGGGAATTATTATTTTTATGATGCGTCGGCGACAAAATGCCCCGGTGCAACTTCTGTGTGAGATACGATGAGAGGCTCATCACTCACGTGTCTGACAGGGCTTGGAATTTCGCCTGTAAGACGGCCTAAACTTCTTTCAATGGTTGGATCTGCCACAGGGACAGCGCTCAACAAACGTTTTGTGTATGAATGGGTTGGCGTTTCCAGCACTTGCTGTCGTGAGCCGAGTTCCGCAATTTGTCCTAGATACAAAACCGCCACTCGATGGCTCATTTTTTCCACCACCGCCATGTCGTGGCTAATGAACAAATACGCAATGCCGTGCTCTTCTTGAAGCTCCATAAAGAGGTTGATGATTTGAGCTTGGATAGACACATCCAAAGCGGAAAGGGCTTCATCGGCAATGATGAGTTTTGGGTTAGAAGCGAGCGCTCGAGCGATACAAATACGTTGGCGTTGACCACCGGAAAATTGATGTGGATAACGTTTAGCGTGTTCCGCTGTCAATCCGACACGTTCTAATAGCTCGTGAACGCGTTTTTGAATATTGGCTTCGCCTTGGATTAACTTATGGGTTTTGATCGGCTCGGCAATCGAAAAGCCAATGGTTTTTCGTGGATCAAGTGAGGCTAATGGGTCTTGGAAAATGTATTGAATTTCTTGGCGCAGCTTTTGTTGGTCTTCCTTAGACATATTGTAAAAAGGGTTACCTTCAAAGCTAATTTCACCGCTGGTGGCGGCTTGTAATTGCTGAATCGTACGGCCAATGGTCGATTTACCAGAACCTGATTCTCCAACCAGTGCTAGCGTTTCTCCCGGATAAATATCAAAGCTGACTTTTTCTACGGCGTGTACGCGGTGAGTCACGCGTCCCCAAAAGTCCTTTTTGGTATCAAAGCGAGTAACAAGGTTTTTAACGGAAAGAAGGGGCTTTTCGTTATACCGTGCAGTGTTTTGTGCTTTTTCTTCACCAACTAAGCGCAGTTGGCCATCTTCAATTGAATTAATTGGAAAGCGCTTTGGAAAAGCTTCTCCTGTCATGCTGCCTAGTTTTGGTACAGCGGATAACAAGGCTTGAGTATAAGGATGTTGAGGGCTGGTAAAGATGTCTTTAACTGGGCCTTCTTCCACTTTTTGCCCTTTTAGCATCACCACAACATCGTCTGCGATTTCTGCTACTACGCCCATATCATGAGTAATGAAAATCACCGCCATATTAAGCTCTTTTTGTAAGTCGCTCAGTATGGTTAATATTTGCGCTTGAATCGTCACATCCAACGCTGTGGTTGGCTCATCAGCAATCAGGATTTTAGGGCGACAAGCTAAGGCCATTGCAATCATCACGCGCTGTCTCATACCGCCAGAAAGCTGATGTGGGTAGCGTTTTAGCATGTCTTCTGCGTCAGGAAGGCGAACCATTTTGAGTAGTTTACTGCTTTCTTCCAAGGCTTCTTTCTTACTCAACTTTTTATGAAGAGAAAGCGATTCAGACAGTTGGTCGCCAATCGTAAAAACAGGATTGAGCGATGTCATTGGCTCTTGGAAGATCATTGCAATGTCTTTACCACGAATGCGGCGCATTTCATCCTGCGACAAAGACAGAAGATCTGTTTCACCTTCTTCAGTCGAGAAAAGAATTTGGCCTGACGGATATTGAGCACCAGAGGTCTCTGCCAGACGCATGATAGATTGTGAAGTAATCGACTTACCTGAGCCAGATTCTCCTACGATGGCGAGTGTTTTACCTTGATGTACGCTGAAGCTTAAATCGTCGATAACTCGGGATGGACCGAATTCAACAGATAAATTTTTGACAGCGAGAATGGTCGAGCTTGAGTTATCTAGCACGGTAAATCGTCCCTTTATAATATAGTTTTAGGTTAACGAATTGAGTTTGTTCCTTTGACAAAGATGAGGAATGTATACGCCTAAGGTAACGATTCTTTTTCTTTGCTTATTCCTATAATGAAAACTTAATGTCATTATATCTACTTATATTTATGTATAGCTTATAACTAAACATTATGGGGTGTTATGAAGTTTCGGCAGATTGAAGCGTTTCGATACACCATGTTGCAGGGCACAACGTCTGCGGCAGCGGAAAAAATGTATATATCTCAACCCGCTGTGAGTCGCTTGTTAAGCGATTTGGAAAGTTCGCTGGGTTTTACCTTGTTTGATCGACGCAAAGGACGTTTATACCCAACGCTTGAAGCGGCGGAATTTTTTCGTTCCGTGGAAGAGAGCTTTTTAGGCATACAGAAGCTGGAGTCCGTGGCAGATCGGATTCGCAATAGAACTCCGAGTGAATTAAAAATTGCCTGTACTTCCGCAATATCAAGCTCCTTGCTGCCTCTGGTTTTAAAGGAACATAAAAAGTTCTATCCAGCAGAGCGGGTGAGTATTTTAACCTTGCCTATGTCTGAAATTGTGATGAAGCTTCAGACAAACTCTATAGATTTAGCCGTTGGTTTGGAGTTACCTCAGTTAGCAGGAATTGAACGAGAGTTTATTGGTAATGCTCGTTTTGTCTTTGCTATGCATGCTGATCACCCATTGAAAGAAAGAAGCAGTATTCGTGCGGAGGATTTGATTGGCGAAACGGTGCTTTCCGTTATTGATACTTATCCCGGGTACTGGAATAAACTGGATCATGCTTTAGAGTCTGTAAAAGATAAGGTTCATCAAAGCATTCATATCGATACTTCTCATACGGCTTACGCGATTATCGCGTCAGGATTATCTGTTGGTGTTTTAGAGCCTTTTGCAGCAAGAGCTTGGAGCGGAAGAGGGGTGCTAACTCGAAGTTTTGAACCTGCTGTTTATTACCCTTATGGCATTGCCTACCCGACAAACATAAAACAGCATGATTCATTGCATAACTTCATTCAGACGATTAAAAGCGTTGTGCCTGATATGCCGGAATTTGAGAAAAGTTAAGCCTGTATTTTATCCAAAATCCCCAGCACGCCATTGGTTCTAGAGCTGGTTAAATAGCTGGAAAGATTCAGTTCAGTAAGCTCTGCTTTTAAATCTATAGACTGGATGTCATCAGAGTTTTTTCCTTCCACCAAACTTAGGATGGCGACCAACACGCCACGCATGAGTTTGGCGTCGCTGTCGGCTTTAAAGTGGCGAATGCCGTTCACTTCTTCGATGATGAGCCAAACCGCGCTCTCACAACCTTTTACCTTGTGTTGTTCTGTTTTTTCTTCGGCTGAGAGTCTAGATAAAGTTTTGCTTAAGGTGACAAGCGCTTTAAAGGTCTCTTCTTTGCTACGACAAGCTTGAAGCTGTTGTTTGATTTCTAGGTAATTTGCCATGGGAAACTCAATCCTCGCCCAATAAGTCGATGGCTTCTATTAATACATCACAAAAGCGATCAGCTTCTTCCATTGTATTATAACAAGCAAAAGAAGCGCGTAATGTGCCTTCCACACCAAGTGTTGCCATTAAAGGTTGGGCACAGTGTGATCCGGATCTAACGCCTATTCCTTGGCTATCTAGGTAAGAATTCAAATCCAAAATATGAACATTGGGTACAGATAAAGAAACCAAGGTTGTGTTGTTTTCAGGCGAATGAATCTTAATGTTTTCGTGATGAAAAAGTCGTTTATAAACATGAGCGGCGAGGGATTGTTCCCAATCCAATAACGCCTTTCGATCTTGTTTCTCGATGAAATCACAGGCCGCCGCTAAGCCAATCGCGCCTTCGATGTTCGGTGTTCCAGCTTCTAATCGATAAGGTAAATCGTTGAATTCTGTCGTTTGATAAGACACTTTTCGCACCATTTCTCCGCCCGTTTGATAAGGTGATAAGGTGTCTAATGCAGACGTCTTTCCATACAAAATACCAATGCCTGTTGGGCCATACATTTTGTGCCCAGAAAAAACATAGAAGTCGCAATCTAGCTCTTCTACATTTACTGGATAATGAGCCACCGCTTGCGCGCCATCCACCAAGGTTAATACGCCTTGTTGTTTGGCCAGTTCTAACATGGCTTTTAGTGGCGTACTGACGCCAATGGCGTTAGATATTTGAGTGGCTGCGAAGATTCGTGTTTTTGGCGTAAAGTAGGATTCGTATTCCGCTTTCCATTGGCCATCGGCTTCCAGCGGTAAAATACGCAAAACAGCACCGGTTCGGTTTGCCAATTGTTGCCAAGGCACCAGATTCGCATGGTGTTCCAAACTGGTAATCAGAACTTCGTCGCCTTTCTCTAGTGAATGCTCTAAACCATAAGCCAGCATATTAATGGCTTCTGTTGTGCCTTTTGTCCAAATCACATGACTGTCTTGTGGCGCACGAATAAATCGAGCCACGGTCTGGCGAGCAACTTCAAACTGACTGGTGGCTTTGTCGCTGAGAAAGTGCGCGCCACGATGCACGTTCGCATTGGTGTTGCGATAATAGTCTTGAATCGCATCTAAAATGCACAAAGGCTTTTGAGTGGTCGCGGCATTATCTAAGTACACAAGCGGATGACCATGGGCCATTTGATTCAAAATTGGAAAAGAAGAGCGAATAGATAAAGGATCAAAAGCCATGTTCGTTGCGAATCTCACTAGTAAAACGCAGGAATTGTATATTAACTTCCATCAAAATCGGGAAATATTGGCCTTTTACTTGCGTTTTTTTCATACAGATATAATGATTGATAACAGATACTAGATGACAAACCAGAAAAGGTACAAAGCAGTGGCAGATTTTTTATATAAGGGTGTCGTAGATTGGTTTTTAGATCAGATGTCACAAGAATCCATTGTGCCCGGCGATCGTATGCCATCTCTACGAGTCTTATCAAAAGAGTTGGGCTTGAGCTTAAACACTGTCATACATGGCTATGAGCTTTTAACGAAAGATGGCTGGATTGAGTCTCGTCCTAAATCTGGCTATTTTGTTTGTCATCGAAGCGACACTAAACCTGCTTTATTGCTGGCAGGTGAAACTCTCCAAAAGCTCTCCAGCGAAGGCGTGAAACCCGCTTGGTCTTGCCTTACTCATCGTGGCGCATTAGTTGATCAAAGCGATGCCTTTTTGAACCCTGTTACTCGTCAAGATGATCTTCATTTACCTGTATTGGGTAAAGGGCAATTAACGGCTCGCGAGTCTGTGAGCGAGTATTTGAAAGGGTTGGGCATCAAGGTGCATGCCTCGCAACTTTGGTTGGGGCATTCTCCGTTAGCGGTTTTTACTCAGAGCGTTCAAAGCTTAACCAAGCGAGACGACACTGTGCTTGTATTGGAGCCTTGTGATCCGAGACTGACAACCACATTGCAGAGCCTTGGAAGGCAAGTGATTACAATCAGCGCAGGTGATCGAGGCGTGGATTTGGATTTGGCTATTCGTTGTTTACGAGACGAATCCATTAGCTTAATTGTGTTGCCAGGTCAGTTTTCTTTTCCGGCTGGGCAGCTAATAAGTAACTTAAGCTTACGCCGCTGGCTTGCCATAATCGAAGAAACAAAATTGCCTGTGATCGAATGGGATTTGTGTTCGCATCTCGCCTATCGTGCTGGCCCGATTTTGACTTATAAGTCTTTAGATCAATCGGATCACATTGTGTATATCGGAGGCGTTGAATCAAAAGGCTTCGGTCGCTCTGCTAGCTGGTGTTTACCGGGTCGATATCAGGCTTTGCTGGAAGGTGCGTTTCTTGGTGCAGATATGGCGCTTAGCGACGCTCAACAAACCGCATTAAGTGAGGCTTTGCAGCCCAATAGTAAGCGCTCATTAACACGTCGAGCAAGAGACGTTTGGGCAAACTCTGAGCGAGTAAAAGCACATTTAGAAGCTCGTCTTGGTGAGCATATTAGCTTTGCGACAAGCAAAGGCGGCATGTCACTCTGGATGCATTTATCTGAGCCTTTAGATGTCAGCAGCTTAACTTCATTATTAGCGACTTTTAGACATGCCATTGTTCCTGGTGCATTAGTGAGTCATGAACCAGACGCGAATCATTGGTTAGCCGTGAATGTAACATTGGATGATGTCGAACCATTGGCAAACGCTTTGTCGGAGCATTTGGCGATTGATCAGCATGAGAAGGAAGATTTGGCTGTAGAAGAAACCATAGCTGAAGAGCCTGATCTTGAAGAAGTTGTGCCTGAGAAAATTGAGTCTGAAGAAGTGTCGCCTGAAGCCAAAGCGACAGAAGAAAGTGTAGAGAACGAACCTTCTGACAAACCAGCAGCAGAAGACAGTGATAAGAAATCACGCAATGCCAGCACTGATCCGCTTTATAATCCCATGCTTGATCTGATCAATCATGATTTTGGTTAGTAAGAAATCAGAATGAATAAAGGCGCTATGAAAGCGCCTTTTTTATTGTTTCTAACATGCTGGTGTGGTTTTTGTAATCCAGCGGGATAGGCATAAGTCTATCTCCAATCAGCAGTGCTAATGAAGGGAAAGAGTTTAAGCCAAGGTGTCTTGCTTGTTCGATTTCTTCTTCAAGAAGTTTTTCATTTTTAACGTGTGACATGGCTTTCTGGAAGCTGTCTGCTTTAAGTCCTATGTGCTCTGCGCATTCCGTTAAAGTGTCTATGTCTGAAGGGTTTTTCGCTTCAAGGTAATAGGCTTTTTGAATGGCGTGGTACATTTCTTCTTCTAAGCCTGTGTCTCTTGCTACGTAGCAGGCTCGACAAGCTGGGTAAGTAGAACGACGAGGAGAAGCCGTGCGCCAGAAGTCGAAGTTAAACTCTGTCCCCAGTGTCATTTGGATGTTTTTCCAAGTGCTTTCTAGCTTGTATTTCATGTCTTCTGGCATTGGAAGATCAGAATCAATCGCCAAGCCGCCTAATAGCGGTTGTATTGTTAATTGGTCTGAGTCGATTAAACCTTGTAAGGATTTTTGTAGTTTCGTCCAAGTTGGACTGAATCCCCAGCACCAGCTGCACATTGGGTCGTAACAGTAAATTAATGTGGCCGTCATTTATGGCTCCAATTCTCAATATCGACAAAAAAGTGATCCATAAGGTAACAGCCTATTTAGTGATAAAACAATACGCCTGAGCGCAATAGACATAAAAAAACGGCTAATGAAGTCATTCATTAGCCGTTTTAGAAAGACTATTTAAGCTTAGTTTTTCAAGATTGCTGCAATGGCATCACAAAGTGGTTCCATATTCTCGTGGGTCATACCGGCAACACTGATGCGTCCTGAGCCTACGATATAAATACCGTAATCTTGGCGAAGCTGAGCCACTTGATCTGGTGTTAATCCAGAGAAAGAGAACATGCCTTGCTGTTGAGAAATAAAGGAGAAGTCTTGGTTAACGCCTTTAGCTCTCAATGTATTAACAAACAAGCTACGCATTTCATGAATGCGAACACGCATGTCTTTCAACTCACTTTCCCATAAAGCATAAAGGTCTGCATCGTTTAGTATTTCAGCAACGACAGCAGAGCCGTGGGAAGGTGGGTTTGAATAGTTAGTGCGAATACAGCGTTTTACTTGAGTGAAAGCAGTCTCTGCTTGCTCGGCTGTGTCACAAACAATCGTCAATGCACCAACACGTTCGTTATAAAGGCCAAAGTTCTTGGAGAACGAGCTGGCAATTAGCATCTCAGGAACGTGCTCTAAGAAAGTACGCAGACCTTGAGCGTCTTCCGTTAAACCTTGTCCAAAGCCTTGATAAGCAAAGTCGAACAAAGGTAAGAAGCCTTGCTTGCTGCAAAGTTTCGCTAATTGATACCACTGCTCAGGTGTTGGATCGATACCTGTTGGATTGTGGCAGCAACCATGGAATAGCACAACATCGCCTTCTGGGATTTGAGACAAGCTTGCAAGCAATGTTTCAAAGTCCAAAGACTTAGCGTCAGCATTGTAATAAGCGTAGCTGCCGACTTCTAAGCCAACAGATTGAAAAACGGATTGGTGGTTTGCCCAAGTTGGGTTACTGACCCAAATCGTGGCTTCTGGTAAATGCTTTTTAATGAATTCGGCCGCAACACGTAAAGCACCAGTACCGCCAGGAGTATGGGCAGTCTGAGCGAGTTGCTTGGCAATGATTTTGTGATCGCTGCCAAATAAAAGTGTCTGCACCGCAGAACGGTAATCAGGTGCACCCTCGATGCTGAGGTAACTTTTGGTTTTTTCTTTGGTTAACAAACGCTCTTCCGCTTGTTTTACCGCTTTTAGAATGGGTGTATTGCCTTGCTCATCTTTGTAAACACCAACGCCCAAGTTAATTTTATTAGGATTAGTGTCATTTTTATAAGCGTCATTTAGACCAAGAATAGGGTCTGCAGGAGCCGCTTGGATATGTTCAAACATGGTAACTCCCCCAAGAGGGTTATTGTCTGTTTTTATTAGGAATTAGAAGATATAAAAATCAGGGCTAATGTTACTCTAAGACGCCATTGACCGCTATAAATTGAAAGACAGAAGAAGGATATTATTACGACTAAACACGTTTTTTTACAAAAGGTGTGATTTTTTTAGTGAAAAACACACGCTGCCTAAGCGTAGTCGTTAGGCAGAAGAATGTGCTTGTTTGGTTTTAAGAGAGTAGAGCTTTACTCATCCCAACCGTTTGAAGTGTTGTCTTGCAGACGCTTTAGCTCTAAATGCTGTTCAATGGCTCGTCTCGCCTTTAACATACGCGCAGCGTCTTCTTTTTGGTTATTCTCTTTCATTTCATTGTCTAAGCTAATAGACGCATGCATGATATCAGTTTTTACTTCGGTTAAAGTTTCAGAATAATTGCTCATCGTAATACCCTTTTAGCTTTGTAATAACAGATGAAACGCATAGATCACTGTTATCAGCAGTGGAAAAAAGTCAAAATAGACAGACAACTCATTTTCTACTTAATAAAAAACGGAAATCGATCAAAAATCAATCTCTTTTTACGCGTTTTTTATGACAAAAAAATTAATTAATCATGGCGGAATGTAATGGACGTTTCTTTTATCCTAGACTCACTGAATGACAAGCAACGAGAGGCTGTCGCGGCACCGTTGCAAAATAGCCTTGTGTTGGCGGGCGCTGGGTCAGGAAAAACTCGAGTATTAGTACATAGAATTGCATGGCTAATGCACGCTTATGAATTATCACCTTACAGTCTGATGGCCGTAACCTTTACCAATAAAGCGGCCCGTGAAATGCAGGGTCGTATTGAAGAATTGGTTGGCGTTCCGCCGCAAGGTATGTGGGTCGGAACTTTCCACGGCTTGGCTCATCGCTTGTTACGCGCGCATTGGCGCGATGCTGGATTGAAAGAAAACTTTCAGATCATGGACAGCGATGACCAACTTCGTTTGATCAAACGAATCATGCGAGAGCTACAAATCGATGATACGCGCTGGCCGCCCAAACAAGTGTCTTGGTTTATCAATGCTCAGAAAGACGAAGGTCGCCGAGCCGCACATGTGCCAGACAGCCATGATCCTTTTACTAAAGGCATGCGCGAACTCTATTACCACTACGAAGAAGCCTGTGAACGTGGTGGCTTATTAGACTTTGGTGAGCTACTACTGCGTGCTCATGAGCTCATGCTAAGTACTCCTGCATTGTTGCGCCATTATCAAGATCGTTTCCGCCATGTGCTGGTGGACGAGTTTCAAGATACCAACACGATTCAATACGCTTGGTTGCGCATCATGGTTGGCGATCAAGGTACGATAACCGCTGTGGGCGATGACGACCAATCTATTTATGGCTGGCGTGGCGCGAAGATAGAAAACATCCAGAGTTTCACGAAAGACTTTAAAGACGTTGGCACCATTCGGTTGGAGCAGAATTACCGCTCTACAGGCCATATTTTGAATGCGGCCAACGGCTTGATCAAAAACAACGATGACCGTCTTGGTAAAGAACTTTGGACTGACAGCGGAGAAGGCGATCCGATTTCCCTTTACGCTGGATTCAATGAGCAAGACGAAGCGCGCTTTATTCTTGGCATCATCAAACAATGGCGAGACAAAGGCACATCTTTGTCGGACATGGCGGTTCTATATCGCTCGAATGCTCAGTCACGAGTGATAGAAGAATGCCTTGTTAGGGAACAGATTGCTTATCGAATTTATGGTGGGCACAGATTCTACGACCGCTTAGAAATCAAAAATGCCTTAGCTTATGCACGTTTGGCGCTTGATCCTAACGATGATGGTGCGATGGAGCGAGTCGTCAATGTACCGCCTCGTGGTATTGGTGAGCGCAGCATTGGGACGCTACGGGAAATTGCTCGTGATAATGGCTGTTCTATGTGGGATGCCGCTCAAGAAGTGGTTCGACAGTCGCTTATGCCAGCAAGAGCCACTAATGCGATTAAGTCCTTCTTACATCTTATTGAAGGTTTGAGTACGACTGTCCAGCAGCCGGATTTGAACCTGAATGACATCTTTGAACAAATTATTGAAGAAGCCGGTTTAATTCCCTTCCATGAGAAAGAAAAGGGTGAAAAAGGCGAAGCTCGAATTGAAAACTTGAAAGAACTTGTCGGCGCCGCAGGTGGATTCAGCTGGAACGATGAAGACGAAGAATTCAGTTCACCATTAATGGCTTTCCTTGATAAAGCGGTATTAGACGCTGGCGATGCGCAAGCAGATGAATACCAAGATGCAGTGCAATTGATGACGCTTCACTCGGCCAAAGGCTTGGAGTTTCCGTTGGTGTTCTTAACGGGCGTAGAAGAAAACCTCTTCCCAAGCAAAATGTCATTTGAAGAACCGGGCAGGCTCGAAGAAGAACGTCGCCTTTGCTACGTTGGCATTACTCGCGCCATGGAAAAACTCTACATTACGTATGCGGAGTCTCGTCGTTTATTTGGTAGCGAATCCTTCAACAGTCCTTCTCGATTCATCAAAGAGATTCCACCGGAATGCTTGGAGGAAGTACGCTTACGTTCGCAAGTGAGCCGACCTGTTTCTATGCAACGCCCAGACTATCAGTTTGAAAAAAACAAACTGCAAAACAGCAATGTCTTGAACAGCTATAAAGCCCCAGAAGTTACAGTAAACATGGGCGATCGTGTGAGTCATCCTGTGTTTGGTGAAGGCTTAGTGGTGAACTACGAAGGCCAAGGCCCACAAGCTCGCGTGCAAGTGAACTTTGATGATGAAGGCACGAAATGGTTAGTTTTATCCTTCGCTAAATTGGAAGTGATTTAGGGTTTGGTTGTTGGCTGTTATTAATGGTTGTTAGATAAAAGAGAGTATTTATTTGCGCCTGTTTCGCAAGCTCAACGCGTCAGCATAAATACTCTCTTTCATCATGTTTATTCATAAAACAAGTAAAATTTCTAGGCGTTAAACTGTTCACCAATCTAAAAAATAAAAACAAAGGAGTAAGGTGTGGCTATTCGAGTAGGTTTGATTGGCTTTGGTTTGTCTGGGCGTATTTTTCATGCGCCTTTTGTGTTGAATGATGCTGAGATGGAGCTGGCGTATGTTTGCAGTTCTAAGCCGGACGAAGTGAAGGCGACTTTATTTGATTGGAGTGCGCCGGATGCGGTTGTGTTGCCGTCTGCGGAAGCGGTTTTTCAAGCCGATGATGTGGATTTGGTGGTGATTACGACGCCGAATAAGCTGCATTTTGATCAGGCAAAACAAGCGCTTGAGCATGGAAAGCATGTTTTATTAGAAAAACCATCTGTAACCAGTGTTGAAGAGATAGAAGCACTTTGTATCCTAGCTAAGCAAAAAGGCTTGGTATTTTGTGTGTATCAAAACCGTCGCTTTGATGGTGATTTCCAGCGTCTGCAGGCGTTAATTGCTGGTGGCGAGTTAGGTGAGTTGAAACAGCTAGAGTCCCGCTTTGACCGTTTTCGACCTGCTCCTCAAGTGAGATGGCGCGAAGAGCCTGGCGTTGGTGCGGGAATTTTCTGGGATTTAGGGCCACATTTGTTGGATCAGGCTTTGTGTTTGTTAGGAACTCCAGATTGGATTCAAGCCAGTATCGACATATTGCGAGAAGGCGGTAAAACGGCTGATACGTTTGAAATGGAATTGGGTTATGGCGATAAACGTGTACGCCTTGGCCATAGCTCATTTGAAGCGGGTGATATGCGCCGATTTAATGCTCGATTTACCAAAGGCAGTTGGCAATGCCTTGGTTTAGATCCGCAAGAAGACGCATTGCGAGCAGGGCAAATGCCTTGGGAAAGTGAGTTTCCTTCCAAAGCTTCTGAGCAATCTAATCAGCGATTTGTGGCACAAGCTTCAAATCAGATTGAAAAGGTTGAAGAAGATCCGACACAAGGCAGTTACGCTGCATTTTATGGCCAGCTTCGTGACGCCATCCTTTATAAAAAAGAAGCGCCTGTGCCGATGAAGGATGCTTGTGAATTGGTTTATGGATTGTGTTTAGCAGAAGCGTCTGCAAAAAGTGGACAGCGATTATCTTGGAATTATGTCGCTAGTATTTAGCCATTTTCCTTCTATTTCCATGAAAAAGAGAATTATTCATAAAATAAGGACTTTTTTCATGGAAAAGGGTTGAGCAAAATTCCTGCACTTCTTATTATCTCTCGCCCCTTTTTTGTTTTATGCATCTAAAGGGGATCGTCTAAGGGTTATTGTCTGTTTGATTCCATAATAAAAATATAGCGAAAGGTAGGATTAGACTCTGTCTTTGGCTGACTATATCAAGGCATTTTTACATGCCATAAACAGATTCATATTTAGTAACTGGCTTCCTGAGGGAAAAAAATGCGTAATTTAATGGTATTAGGCAAATTGGCGACGGCCAGTTTGTTGGCTTTGTTTTTGGTCGCTTGTGGCGAATCAGAAAAAAACGAAGAACAAGCTTCAGCGACAGATAAAGTTGAAACTTATGAATGGAAAATGGTCACGTCTTGGCCGAAGAACTTTCCTGGGCTTGGTACGAGTGCAGAATCTCTAGCACAGAATATATCTAAGTTATCTGGTGGTCGCTTAAAAATTAAAGTTTATTCTGCTGGTGAGCTTGTTCCTGCATTAGAAGTTTTTGATGCTGTCTCTCGTGGTACGGCCGAATTGGGGCATAGCACAGCATATTATTGGAAAGGTAAGGTACCAGCAGCACAGTTTTTCTCTTCTGTGCCTTACGGTATGACAGCGCAAGAATTTAATGCTTGGTTGGAATACGGTGGCGGTATTGAACTATGGGAAGAAGTATACGCTCCGTTTAACATTACTCCTTTGGCAGCCGGTAACACAGGGCCACAAATGGCAGGTTGGTTTAATAAAGAAATCAACTCTTTAGATGATTTTCAAGGTCTAAAAATGCGCATGCCAGGCATCGGCGGCGAAGTTCTAAATCGTGTTGGTGCAATTGCAGTTAATTTACCAGGTAGCGAAATATTTACCGCGCTGCAAACTGGTACGCTCGATGCAACTGAGTGGGTTGGTCCTTATAACGACTTAGCTTTTGGTTTATATCGCGCTGCGAAATATTACTACTACCCTGGTTGGCAAGAATCTGGTTCAGCGGTTGAGCTTTTAGTTAATAACGATGCAATGGCGACGTTACCAGAAGACTTGCAAGAGATTGTTCGTACAGCTACTCAGCAAGCTAATCTTTCTATGCTAAGTGAATTCACAGCACGTAATGATGCTGCTTTGGAAACATTGCTTAATGAACATCATGTTCAGTTGAAAAGACTTCCAGATGACCTTTTAGCGGCATTAAAAGTCGCGTCGAAAGAAGTGCTTGAGGAAACCGCTAGCGCAGACCCAATGAGCCAAAAAGTTTATGACTCTTTTGAAAGCTTTTTAGGGTCGGTTAGTAAATGGCACAACATCTCTGAGCGCGCATTCATTAATGCACGAGCTAACGATTAATTATTGTGACAATTGTTATCGTAAGCCCTGCTAGTTTAGCGGGGCTTATTTTATGGTTCTGGAAATCCAGTAATTCTCTTTTAAGGGATAAAATAATATGAATAAGTACCTTGTTTGGGTAAAAGTTGGCTTAGTCAGTCTAATCAGTACCGTATTAATTGCGTGTGGTGAAGCGGAAGAAAAAGTAACAGCACAAGCAGAGCAAAAAGCAGAAGTCATTCATTGGAAAATGGTAACTACTTGGCCAAAAAATGCACCGGGTGTTGGTACTGGTGCGGAGAGCTTGGTAAAAAACATCAAAGAAATGTCTAACGGAAGGTTAGATATTAAGGTGTATGCGGCAGGCGAGTTAGTACCAGCGTTAGAAGTCTTTGATGCTGTTTCTCGTGGTACGGCTGAAATGGGGCATGGCGCATCTTATTACTGGAAAGGTAAGGTATTTGCTTCACAATTTTTTACGACAATCCCTTTTGGTTTAAACCCTCAAGAGATGAACGCTTGGATATCTTACGGCGGTGGTTTAGAGCTATGGGAAGAAATATACGCGCCTTTTAATGTTGTCCCTATGTTGGCAGGCAGTGCTGGCGTGCAAATGGGCGGGTGGTTTAATAAAGAAATTAACTCATTAGAAGACTTTAAAGGTTTGAAAATGCGTATGCCTGGGTTAGGTGGAGAAGTGCTTAAAAAAGTAGGCGCAACACCAGTTAACTTGCCGGTGAGTGAAATATTTACTGCGCTACAGACAGGCACTATTGATGCCACTGAGTGGGTTGGCCCTTACAATGATTTAGCATTTGGTTTGTACAAAGCAGCGAAATACTACTATTACCCTGGCTGGCATGAGCCAGGTTCAGCAGTAGAAGCGATTTTCAATAAAGACGCTTTTAATGCTCTGCCAAATGATCTAAAAGCCATTGTTCGTTCTGCAGTTCAGCAAGCAAATTTAGACATGCTTAATGAGTTTACCGCGCGTAACAATGCAGCATTACAAACGTTAATCAATGATCATAATGTGATACTTAAACCATTCCCTGCTGACTTATTGGACGCATTGAAAAAAGCGTCTGATGAAACGTTACAAGAAACGGCCGCGAATGATCCAGAAAGCAAGAAAGTGTATAACTCACTTAAGAGCTTCTTAGGCTCTGTAGATGCATGGCATGATGTATCTGAGCGTGCGTTTATTAATGCTCGTTCAAACGACTAAGTTATATTAAGCACTAATGCTCATGTGAAAATGAGTTATTAGTCTTCTCTAAAGCCCTAACATTCCAGATGTTGGGGCTTTTTTGTCTTAAAAGTCAGAATAAAAGACAGAAAAAACTAAAAAGACCTTGAGGGGAGGTTCAGCAATTCATACTATCGGTCTTGCTTAGTGCATAAAGTGTGATCAAAGAGCCTTTTTATATCCTTATTTCAGGATCTTAGAAAAAGGCTAAGCATTATAAAAATAATTTTAGTTGGTCTCTTGAGGGATAAAAAATGAAAATAACAAAAACGTGGAGCAAGTTAACACTTGTTGGCCTAGCTGCTGTCACTTTGGCTGCATGCGGAGGTTCTGAGAAAGAAGAAGCCGCAAAAGCAGAGCAAAAAGCAGAAGTCATTAATTGGAAAATGGTGACTACTTGGCCAAAAAACTTCCCTGGTTTAGGGACTGGCGCAGAGAATCTAGCACAAAATATTAATGATATGTCGAATGGGCGTTTAAACATCAAAGTCTATGCGGCAGGCGAATTGGTCCCACCTCTTGAAGTGTTCGATGCTGTTTCTCGCGGCACAGCGGAAATGGGTCATGGCGCAGCTTACTATTGGAAGGGCAAAGCGCCAGCAGCGCAATTTTTCACCGCCGTTCCTTTCGGCTTCACAGCGCAAGAAATCAACTCTTGGATTCACCACGGTGGCGGTTTAAAACTGTGGGAAGAAATCTACGAACCGTTTAACTTGATTCCGATGGCGGCAGGTAATACTGGCGTGCAAATGGGCGGTTGGTTCAACAAAGAAATCAATTCCTTAGAAGACTTCCAAGGCTTAAAAATGCGTATTCCTGGCCTTGGCGGAGAAGTGTTGAAGAAAGTCGGCGGAACGCCAATCAACTTGCCTGGTGGTGAAATCTTTACTTCATTGCAAACGGGCGCGATCGATGCGACAGAATGGGTTGGCCCATACAATGACCTCGCATTTGGTTTGTACAAGGCTGCGAAGTTCTACTACTACCCAGGTTGGCATGAGCCAGGCTCCACAATGGAAGCCATATTCAACAAAGGAGCCTTTGAAGCGCTACCAAAAGATCTACAAATGATCGTGCGTTCTGCAGTACGTCAATCAAACGCGGAAATGCTGGATGAGTTTACTGCTCTGAATAACGCGGCGCTGGAAACATTGGTTAATGAGCACAATGTTGTTTTGAAGCCTTTCCCTAGCGACGTTATGTCTGCACTGAAAAAAGCGTCTGAAGAGACACTAGAAGAAGTAGCAGCGGCAGATGCATTGAGCAAAAAAGTCTATGACTCATTTAAAGACTTCGGCGGCAAAGTAAGAGCATGGCACGAAGTCTCTGAGCGAGCTTATATCAACGGACGCGAAGTTGAGTAAGTAATCACTACGAACGAAAAAAGCCCCTTGAATTGCTCTGAAGAGAGATTCAAGGGGCTTTTTTGTGTCGAGTGACCCGTCCTAAATAAGGTTGTCACTTTTCAATACTTCAATTGGAGAGTGCAATGACTACAACACCTAAGCGTACACAGAGAGACTATTCCTTCGCCTTTAAATTGGCAGTTGTTGATCAAG
>NZ_JBLIXK010000005.1:0-195697 GCF_047525555.1 Marinomonas algae
GAATTGCTTGACGATCATAGAGGCGTTGAACCACCTGATCCCATCCCGAACTCAGAAGTGAAAAGCGCCATCGCCGATGGTAGTGTGGGAGATCCCATGTGAGAGTAGGTCGTCGTCAAGCTTCTAATTAAGAGAGCCCTGATAGCTAAGCTGTCGGGGCTTTTTTTCGTCTGTAGGAAATGGAAGGTCTGATTTGGAACAGAGATAGAAATGGATTAAAAAGGCGTTGAACCACCTGATCCCATCCCGAACTCAGAAGTGACTCTTTATCCGCCGCAGGCGCTCGCCATCGCTGAAGGTAGTGTGCAGACACGTATGTGAGAGCAGGTTGTCCCGCAAAGGGGATAAGCATCGTTAAGCTTATATTTAAGAGCAGCCCGTTCTGCTAACGCAGAGCGGGCTTTTTCGTTTTGGCTCATTTGGAAATGGAAAGTCTGATTTAGAAACAAGAGCGTCTTAGTGGTCATTTACTTGCGCTTGTTTCGTACCTCAACGCGTCTGCGTAAATGACCACGAAGACACTCTACTACCACGCTGCCTTGTGATTCGATGCGTCTGTGTAAATGGTAACTAAGGCGCTCTACTACTTCGCTTTTCTCCTCCTTCTAGGTATCTGCATTTAATGAAAAGCTACACCTTCTCATTTTTTGGGTGTTTCAACTAAGAGGTTAAATCGCTCTTTTTAAGCTTTGCTATTTTTCCTCATATACCCTTCTGTGAATATGGCTTTTATTGTGGCTGATGCTTCTTTTGAGTGATTTTATACTCAGTTTTAGGGTTAGGGTGCGCTGATATTTAGCTGTTGACTTGAGGGCTTGTATTAAATCTGAGAGGAGATAGGGTTTTGTATCTAGAGTAATTGATAACAGCTAAAATATTTAGATGACTAATGTTTAGTTGAATAACTATTTTCTTTTGTATAAGGTAAATAAGGATTTATTAGGACTTTAATCTATTATTACACACTGCAAGAGGCTTTTTATGTGCTTTTCTATAAGAAATAAAGTTATATCTCTAACTATATTTTTCTTTTCTATTTTTAATGTTTCAGCTTATGCCGATACTTTGTCTGATATCAAAGCAAGCGGTAAGGTAACCATTGGGGTTGCGAATGAAGTTCCTTACGGTTACACGACTTCAGATGGTAAACCTGCAGGCGAAGCACCAAGTATCGCGGTACATCTCCTAAACGAAATGGGGGTTACTGACGTTGAGGTTGTTGTCACCGAGTTCGGTTCTTTAATTCCAGGGTTGCGAGCAGGTCGATTTGATGTGATCGCAGCTGGTATGTACGTTACTCCACAGAGATGTCGCCAAGTTCTATTTTCAAATCCTACTTATAGCATTGGGGAAGGCTTCTTAGTTAAAAACGGGAATCCAGAATCTTTAAATGGCTATGGTGATATTCAAGAAAAAGACGTGAAGTTAGGCGTTATGTCTGGTGCGGTTGAATATGGCTATGCTCGTGAGTTTGGTATTGATATGAGTAAAGTGGTCACTCTGCCGGACTATCCATCTGGTGTAGCGGCGCTTAAGTCTGGTCGTATTGATGCTTTAGCTGGAACAAGCTTAACAATGGCGACGCTTGCGTCTAAAGATTCTAATGTGGAATTGGCCCAGCCTTTTGATGCTTTGATCATCAAAGGTGAATCAGTTAAAGGTTATGGTGCTTTTGGCTTCCGCCCAGGTGATGAAACCTTGCGTGATGCATTCAATGCTAAATTAGATGGCTTTATCGGTTCTGATAGTCATTTAGCGATGGTTGAGCCATATGGCTTTGGTAAGCATACGCTACCTAAAGGCATGACTGCTGCGAAGCTTTGTCAGTAATACGAGGAAGCAAAGCATGGAATTTGGAGAGATAGTCTCCGTTTTATTGGGTGGCGCAGTTGTGACGTTGAAAATCGTTGCGATGGCGTTGCCATTAGCTGCCATTATGGCATTTATTTTCGGGATAGCCCGCTTATATGGCGGGTTTCCTATTAAACAACTGGCGATTTTTTACATAGAGTTTTTCCGTGGAACATCGGCTTTAATTCAATTGTATTGGATGTATTTTGTTCTGCCGTTATTCGGGTTATCTATTGATGCGATGACTGCTGGTGTGATTGCCTTGGGTTTAAATATCGGCGCTTATGGTACTGAGGTAGTACGCGGTGCGATTCAGTCTTTACCTAAAGGGCAATATGAAGCGGCCGTCGCTTTAAACTTTACTCCAACTCAAAGGCTTTGGCGTATCATGTTGCCTCAAGCCTTGGTGAATATGATTCCCCCTTTTGGCAATTTAGCCATTGAATTAGTGAAAGCAACATCCTTGGTGTCGTTAATTACGATTGCTGATTTGACCTTCAAGGCAAAATCTTTAGCGGATATGACGCTGCAAGTTGGTGAGATCTTCGGTGTGGTTTTGGTGCTGTACTTTGTTATGGCGCAGGTGTTGTCATTATTTTTCCGTCTTCTTGAGAAAAAGCTCAGTAAGGGTTTAGGCCGAGGTGGGATTCAATAATGGTCGCACTAGACTGGGATTGGGCATTTACCTGGATGACTTTGCCGATGCTGCTGTCTGCCGCGAAGGTTACCTTGTTAGCGACTTTATTAGGCAGTGTTTTAGCGATTTTCTTTGGTTTAGCTTTTGCGCTATTACGCCGAAACAATCACAAAAGCATACGTCTGACGAGCTATTGGGTTGTCGAGTTTATTCGCAGTACGCCCTTATTGGTCCAGATATTCTTTCTTTATTACGTGATGCCTGAATTTGGTGTCAGCATGTCGCCGCTTGCGACGGGTGTGTTTGCTCTTGGGTTGCATTATGGCGCTTATTTATCGGAAGTATTTCGTAGTGGCATAGAAGGCATTGATAAAGGTCAATGGGAAGCGTCTCGTGCCTTGAACCTAAGCCGGTTTGATACTTATCGAGATGTTATTTTGCCTCAAGCCATCCGTCCAATGATACCTGCTACGGGTAATTACATTATCGCGATGTTCAAGGAAACGCCTCAACTTTCCGCAATTACCTTATTAGAAATGTTGCAGGTAGCCAAGATTATTGGTTCGGAAAATTTCCGTTATTTAGAGCCTTTTACCATGGTCGGAATTTTGTATTTAATTTTTAGTTTGGTGGCGGCTTATGGCATCCATCTTATGGAGAAGCGCTTTCCCAGAGAAGGAATCAATTTACAATGAAGAAGCCAATTATCGAATTTAAAAATGTTGAAAAGCGTTTTGGTGATACTCAAATTTTTAAGCAATTTAATTTCTCAGTGGAAGAAAATGAGATTGTTTCTATCATCGGCCCAAGCGGCTCAGGCAAAAGTACTTTACTCAGAATCTTGATGACTCTTGAAGGGATCGATGGCGGTTATATTAATGTCGCTGATGAGTCTCTTTGGCATATGCCATGGCAAGGAAGCTATGTGCCAGCTTCTAATAAGCATTTGCATAAAATGCGAGATCATCTTGGGATGGTGTTTCAGCATTTTAACTTGTTTCCTCATATGACAGTGAAGCGAAACATCACAGAAGCACCGATGCGAGTAAAAGGTATTTCTCGGCAAGAGGCAGAAAAAAGTGCGGAAGAATTACTGGAGCTAGTTGGTTTATCGGATAAAGCGGACAGTTACCCAAACGACTTGTCAGGCGGACAGAAGCAGCGGGTTGGTATTGCTAGAGCGCTTGCCATGCGACCGTCTATATTATTGTTGGATGAGATTACCTCTGCGCTCGATCCCGAGTTGGTGGATGAAGTGCTGGATGTGATTCGTAACCTCGCAAAAGAGCAGCGTTTCACCATGTTGCTGGTGACTCATGAAATGTACTTTGCAAGGGAAGTGAGTGACAGAGTCTGCTTCTTTGATGAAGGTCGTATTGTGGAAGAAGGAAAGCCCGAAGACATATTTACCAAGCCTCAGGAAGAGCGGACTAAAGCGTTTTTGAATGCTTACTTGAGTTAATGTATTTCTACTTGTTCAGAAAAACAAAAGGAGCCCTTGTCTAGGCTCCTTTTTTATTTATCCACACTAAATGTAAAATCATTCAATGCTTTTTAAGTGTTAATAACTTAAGCACTTATCCACTTCGTTTGCTGCGCCAAGAATGACGGCGACACGTTGGTGAATCGCTTCTGGTTGTATGTCTAAAATACGTTGTGTGTGTGTATGAGCTTTACCGCCGGCTTGTTCGAGTAACATTGCCATTGGATTCGCTTCGTACATTAGGCGCAGTTTGCCGGCTTTAGAAGGATCTTTATTATCCCAAGGGTAAATAAAGACACCTCCGCGACAAAGAATACGATGTACATCGCCAACCATGGCAGCTACCCAGCGCATGTTGAAGTCTTTTCCGCGAGCGCCGTCTTTACCTTTAACTAAGTCATTAACGTAGCTTTGCATGTTCTCAGACCAGAAGCGTTGGTTTGACATGTTGATCGCGAATTCTTTTGTTTCTTCAGCTACTTGGATGTTTTCATGAGTAAGTACGAACACGTTTTTGGTCGGGTCAAAGGTGAACATGTTGACGCCATCGCCCGTTGTCAGCACCAGCATGGTTGATGGGCCGTAAAGTACGTAACCTGCAGCAACTTGTTCTTTACCTGGAATTAAAAAGTCCGCTTCTGTTGCTGGCTTATCACCTGTTTGGCGGTAAATCGAAAAGATAGTACCTACCATGGCGTTGATATCGATATTTGAGGAACCATCCAATGGATCAAAAGCGATAAAATATTCGCCATCAGTGTTCGCAGGAACGATGTAATCTTCTTCTTCTGATGCGATGGCTCTTACCGCAGGGCAAGCTGCTAGCGCGTCTTTCAACATATCATTAGAAATGACATCCAGCTTCTTTTGTTCTTCACCCTGAACATTTTCATTGCCAGCCATGCCCAGTATTCCCGCCAAAGAACCTTGTTTTAGCGCATCTGAAATCGCTATACAGGTATCAGTTGTAACGGTTAAAACGGTTTGTAATGCTTGCGGTGTAGAGCTCGATGCTAAAACATCTGATAGGTTTTGCATGGTCTGGCATTTCCTTATTATTTAGGGTTTTAGAAATTATGCCATTCTAGAAACAGAGTGTCAGCCAAGCTGTCTATTTAGCACTAAAATAAATAGGGAAAGTTGGGATTTTCCGCTAATCTACGCGAACTATTGAGAGGGAAAGATATGTCTGCGTTTGTCGTATATAACTTAGAGCTTGACGGTCAGGGCGGTGCGACAGCATTAGCCGACTCTGATTTGCCAAAATCCTTACCAGACCATGGTTGCCGCTGGGTACATTTGGATGGTTTAGGGGAAGAAGGCCGAGAGTGGTTATCCACTTTGGAAGGTGTGCCTGAAACCGTTATTGAAGCCTTGTTTGCAGAAGAAACTCGACCACGAACTATTAGAATGGGCAAAGGTTTATTGTTGACGTTGCGAGGCGTTAATTTGAACCCTGAATCCAATCCATCAGACATGGTGTCTTTGCGCCTTTGGGTGACTGCGAATTTTATTATTTCAACGCGTCGCCGGAAACTGTTGTCGGTTCGAGATGTGGTTCAAGACCTTGAAAATAACGAAGGGCCAACGAGTACCGCTGATATTGTGGCGACTTTAACCGAAACGCTGACGGGGCGTATGGCATCTGTTATTACCAATTTGGAAGACGAACTGTCGGATTTAGAAGAAAGTATCAGTGAACAAATTGAAGCAGGGCAGCGAGACTTGTTGATGAAGCGTCGCCTTGAGATTATTCGTTTGCGACGTTTTCTTGTGCCGCAAAAAGAGGCCATTCACAAGCTTTCTCAGGAATCTCAAACTTGGATGACTACAGACCAAATTGCTCAGGTGCAAGAAGCGGCCAACGACATCACGCGCTATGTAGAAGGGCTTGAGTCTTTGCGTGAACGCTGTCTCTTGATGCAGGAGGAGTTCGCCAACCTTCAAGCGGAGAAGATGAACGCTCGAATGTATGTGCTTTCTATTTTGTCTGGGATCTTTATGCCGTTGGGATTTTTAACGGGATTGTTTGGGATCAACATTGCCGGTATGCCTGGAACAGACAGCGATCTGGCATTTTGGGTGTTTTGTGCTGTATTGGTTGTGTTAGGCGGTGGTCAGTTTTTGCTTATGAGAAAGAGCCGTTGGTTCTAACTTTGTCATTGATAAACCAAGGCTTTGCTCCAAAAGAGCAAGCCTTGGTTTGAGCGTTATTATCTTTTCAGTGTTTTCACACCTTCTTTGGTCGCAAGCAATAAAATATCAGCAGGACGCTTTGCGAAAAGACCATTCGTAACAACACCAACAATTCCGTCAATGCTTTGCTCTAGTTTTGTTGGATCAAGGATGTCCAAGTTGTAGACGTCAAGAATATGATTGCCATTGTCTGTCACAACGCCTTCTCGGTAGACTGGGTCGCCACCAAGTTTAACTAGTTCTCTTGCAACATGACCGCGAGCTATTGGGATGATTTCCACTGGCAAAGGGAAGTCACCTAATACCTTGACCAATTTTGACTCATCGGCAATACAAACGAACTCTTCACTGCAAGCTGCCACGATTTTCTCACGAGTTAAAGCTGCGCCACCGCCTTTGATAAGGTGTAAGTGGTCATTGGTTTCGTCGGCACCATCGACATACACTCGAATAGCATTAACACTGTTCAAATCGTAAACAGGAATGCCGTGTTTTTTAAGGCGTTCCGCAGAGGCTTCAGAGCTTGCCACTGTGCCATCAAAATCAAGTTTGTGCTTTGCCAATTCATCAATAAACAAATTCGCAGTCGAGCCTGTACCAACACCAACAATAGTGTCTGATTCCAGCATAGGAAGTATGTAATCTACAGCGGCTTTGGCGACCGCTTGCTTTAGTTCGTCTTGAGTCATGGTGTTCAGCCTTTAGTTATTGTTTGGCATTGCTTGCTTTAAGACAAAATTGCCTCTGATAGGGAAGCTATTATAGGCGCTTCATTTTGTGATTGTTACCCTGTTTGGTCATGTATTCCTGCACTTTTGCTTGGCTTTCCGTGGAACGGCCTTTGCGTGAAGAGGGTCGAAAGAGTATATTTCATGTTCGGTTTTTTTTGACTTGCCAAGTCCGTATTTCTATCGCAATAAATGCCAGATAAAAAGAGTACGGACGGCTTACATTTCGTTTAGGAAGCACTATGCCCCATTCCATGATTAAAAAGATTCTACAGGCGCGCGTGTATGACGTTGCCGTAGAAACACCACTGTCTCGCGCCAATCAATTATCGAATCGATTAGGCAACGAGATTATTTTGAAGCGAGAAGATTTACAGCCAGTTTTCTCGTTCAAGATTCGTGGGGCATACAACAAAATTTGTCAGTTAACGCCAGAAGAACGAGCAAAAGGTGTGATCGCTGCATCAGCGGGAAATCACGCCCAAGGTTTGGCTTTGGCCGCGAAAAAGCTTGGCATTCAAGCGACGATTGTTATGCCAGCAACCACACCAGAAGTGAAGGTTAGCGCTGTTCGTAACCATGGTGCAGAGGTTGTGTTATTTGGTGATGCTTTTGATGAAGCGTCTGCTAAGTCTCGTGAAATCATGGCGGAAACCGGTCAAGTTTATGTTCACCCGTTTGATGACTTAGACACCATCGCAGGCCAAGGCACGATCGGCATGGAAATCCTTCATCAACACGAAGGAAAAATTGACGCGATTTTTGTTCCTGTTGGCGGCGGTGGTTTAATCGCAGGCGTAGCGGCTTACATCAAATATTTACGTCCAGAAATTAAGATCATTGGTGTCGAGCCAGTCGATGCTGCTTGTCTAAAAGTGGCTTTGGAAAAAGGTGAACCAACACGTTTGGCACAAGTAGGTATTTTCGCAGAAGGCGTTGCCGTAGCGGAAATAGGTCAAAACACCTTTAACATCGCAAAAGACACTGTCGATGAAGTTATTACGGTAACAACCGATGAAATGTGTGCGGCGATTAAAGACATTTACGATGACACCCGTGCCATTACAGAACCGGCTGGCGCTTGTGCATTAGCGGGTCTGAAAAAATACATTGAACGTGAAGGGGCAAAAGGTCAGACATTGATTGCCATCAATAGTGGCGCGAACGTTAACTTTGACCGCCTTCGCCATGTGTCCGAACGTGCAGAATTAGGCGAAAAACGAGAAGCCATTATCGCAGTGAAAATCCCAGAAACACCAGGCAGCTTTAAAGATTTTTGTCAGGCTTTGGTGGGGCGTAGCATTACTGAGTTTAATTACCGTTATGGTGATGACAGACAAGCCGTGATCTTTGTTGGTGTTGCTTTGGGCGGCAGCCCTCATAGTCGTCAAGAATTATTGGATGATCTGAAAGACTATGAAATCACGGATTTAACCGATGATGAAACAGCAAAAGTTCATGTTCGTCACATGATTGGCGGGCATTTGCGCAGCGATAAAGGCGAGTTGCTTTACAGCTTTGAGTTCCCAGAACGTCCAGGTGCTTTGTTGAAGTTCCTGAATATGTTGGGTGGACAGTGGAATATTTCCATGTTCCATTACCGAAACCATGGTGATGCTTATGGTCGAGTTTTGGTTGGCCTACAAGCCGTGGGTGAAGAAACTGACGTAACCCATTATTTGGATGAACTGGGTTACCCTTATCAAGACGAAAATAACAATGACGCCTGCAAGCTGTTCTTTCGCTAAAAGCGTGAAAATCAGGTATTATTAGCGCCATTATTTTATTAAATTCAGCCCTTTGATTGCACAAGTAGTCAAAGGGCTGTGTGATTTTAGTGTGTTGTTATGAAGGCAACACTCACACTGTTTAAAGGTTTCTTTAGTGAATATTCAAACTCTTCTTAATCAACGTATTCAAGCTGCAATGGTGGCTGCTGGCGCATCGGACACGGCTTCAGCTTTAGTTCGTCAATCGGCAAAAGTACAATTTGGCGATTACCAAGCAAATGGCATCATGGGCGCAGCGAAAGCTTTGAAAATGAACCCACGAGAATTTGCTCAAGCGACTTTGGAAAAGCTGGACTTATCAGACATCGCCGATAAGGTCGAAATTGCTGGCCCTGGTTTTATCAATATATTTTTGAAAAACACTTGGTTGGGTAAAGAGCTTGCTGAGCTGCGTAAGAGTGAACGTCTTGATGTGAGCGAAGTGGCTTCTCCTGAGACTGTGGTTGTTGATTATTCTTCGCCAAACCTTGCGAAAGAAATGCACGTTGGTCACTTACGTTCTACCGTCATTGGTGATGCGGTTGTACGTACTCTGGAATTTCTTGGGCACAGTGTTGTTCGTCAAAATCACGTAGGTGATTGGGGAACTCAGTTCGGTATGTTGTTGGCTTACATGGAGCGTTTACGCTCTGAGTCGGCTGAAATTAGCATGGTTTTATCGGATCTTGAAACCTTCTACCGCGCTGCAAAGAACTGTTTTGATGAAGATGAAGTCTTCGCTGCTCGCGCTCGTGAATTAGTGGTTGCATTGCAATCTGGCGACGAAGAATGTTTGGCGCTTTGGGACGAGTTTATCGACATCTCGTTGAACCATTGTGAAGAAACTTACCGCGCGTTGGGTGTTTCTTTGGAGCGTCAGCATGTGATGCCAGAAAGTGCTTATAACGATGATCTACAAAACGTCGTGAACGAACTAACTGAGCAAGGTTTGTTGCAAGAATCAAACGGTGCACAGTGTGTTTTCATGGAAGAGTTTGCCAATAAAGAAGGCGAGATCACGCCAATTATCGTGCAAAAAACCGGTGGTGGATTCTTGTACGCCACAACAGATTTAGCAGCGGTTCGCTTCCGTCAACATACATTAGGCGCTGACCGTGTTTTGTATTTTGTGGACGCTCGTCAGTCTTTGCACTTTCAACAGATTTTCACTTTGTCTCGCAAAGCGGGCTTTGTTAAACCAGAAACGCAATTGGAGCACATGCCGTTCGGAACCGTAATGGGCTCTGATGGTAAGCCATTTAAAACTCGTTCTGGTGGTGTTGCCAAACTGTCTGATTTGCTAGAAGAAGCTCAAGAACGCGCCTACAAACTGGTGGCGTCGAAGAATGCTGACATGAGTGAAGAAGAGTTGCGTAACATTGGTCGCGTTGTGGGAATTGCGTCTGTTAAATACGCGGACCTGTCGAAAAACCGTACCAGTGATTATGCGTTCAACTGGGATACTATGCTGAGCTTTGAAGGCAATACAGCGCCTTACCTGTTGTACGCTTATTCACGTGTGGCAAGTATCGTGAAACGCTCTGAAATCGATGTGGCTAACCTAACGGGTGATATTTCGATTGTTGAAGATCAGGAACGCGCTTTGGCGGTTAAACTATGCCAATTTGAAGAAGCCATTCAACAGGTTGCTAATGACGGTATGCCGCATTTCTTATGTGCTTATCTATACGATTTGGCTGGCACCTTCATGACGTTCTATGAAGCTTGCCCAATCTTGAATGCAGAAGAAGATGTGAAACTTAGTCGTCTTCAATTAGCTTTGAATACAGCGTCAACATTGAAGTTAGGTTTATCATTGCTAGGCATTGAAACGCTAGAACGTATGTAATGTGTGTTTTATAGATGAATAATAAAAAGGCGCTTTTTCTCTTTGATAAGCGCCTTTTTTAGTCATAATGCAGCATCACTTAACCTGTGGTTGAAAATAGACACAAAGAACTAGGAAGAGAAATAGATGAAAATTTACATCGCTTACACAGGCGGAACCATCGGCATGACACCATCAGAAAATGGTTTGATACCAGATGCCGCGTTTGCTGATCATCTTTCTAAGCAGCTAGCAGAAGCGAGCGAATTGACTCATGATTTTGTAATAGAGAGTTACGCAGAGTTAATTGATTCTTCAAATGCCACGCCAAAAGATTGGGCAATGATTGCTCGTGATGTTGAGAGTAAATGGCAGGAATACGACGCTTTTATCGTATTGCATGGTACAGATACCATGGCTTACACAGCGGCTGCTTTATCTTTCATGTTTGCGAATAGTGATAAACCAATCGTAGTTACTGGCTCACAGGTTCCTATGTTCAAGGCACGCACAGACGCGATGATAAATGTGTTGGGTGCTATCTCTGCTTGTGAAGCTTCAGAAGAGGAAAACGCAGCGAAGGGAGTGTCTTTATTCTTTGGTGGCCGTTTGATCCAAGGTGATCGAGCACACAAAGCACACACCAGCGATTGGCAAGCATTTAGCTCTCCAAATTGCTTGGAGCGCGGAGTTTTAGGAATTGATTGGCGTTGGCAAGAAAGCCCACAGAAAATATCTTCCATAACTGTTCAGATTCCAGATATGGCGGAAGATGCAGTGACGATTCTGCCTGTTTTTCCTGGCGTACAAGCTGAGCATTGGCAGGGTCTATTAAACGAGAATGTAAAAGGTGCCGTGTTATTAAGTTACGGTGCAGGCAATGCGCCTGATAAAAATGCCGATCTACTGTCGCTCCTAAAAACAGCAACGGATCGTGGCGTGGTGGTTGTTAACGTTAGTCAATGTGGTGCTGGCAATGTTGTGGCAGGCGCTTATGCGGCTGGCTCCGCTCTGGTTGCTGCTGGCGTTACGTCAGGTCGAGACATGACGTATGAAGCGGCGTTTGCCAAATTACACTTTTTGATTGGCTTAGGGTTTAGTAGCCGAGAAATTCGTGGGATTTTTGATCGTTAAATCATATTAGCGACTGAGGTCGTTTATTCAGCCAAGGTAAAAGGGAAGTAACATGGCATTTCTGTATGTGCTCTTAGTACTCATTTGGTCGATGGGTTTTATTACGGGAAAATTTATCGTTGGCCTGATTGATCCAAATGTGTATCTCAGCATTCGTTTTTTGTGCGCAGGTTTATTATTTGCCGCAATCGCTTTAGTGCTGCGCCGCCCTTTTCCTAAGTGGAAGGAGCTACCCAAGCATATTGTTGCTGGCTGCTTAATGAATGGACTCTATCTTGGTTTGGCTTATGTGGCGATTGCCAAAGGGCTTCCGGCTGGAATCATGGCGTTAATTGGCGCATTACAGCCTGCTTTAGTGACACTGTTGGCGTTTTTGTTAATTAAAGAAAAGACCTCGCTCAAAGGCATTATTGGAATATTCATCGGAATGTTTGGTTTGGTTCTCGTGGTGAGTCCTGCTTTGGGTCTCGACATGGGAAATAGCGGCGTATCATTACTGACTTTGATATTGGGGTGCAGTGCAATATTGGTTCTGTCTCTCGGCGTCACGTACCAAAAGACCTCCATTTCCTCGTCTGATATTTTTAGCTCTTTAGCGATACAAAACCTTGCAGGCAGTTTGGTTTCCCTTGGCTTTGTATTCTTCCTTGGGGAACGTTTGTTCGTCATGCAGTGGGAATCTTTCGTGCTGGTTGCGTGGGGGATTTTCGTCTTGTCAGGCGGTGGGGTTTTCTTAATGGTTTTACTGCTAAGAAAGAGCAGGAGAGCATCTCAAGTCTCGGCTATGTTGTTACTTGCGCCACCTTTAGCCGCAGTAGAGAGCTATTTTTTGTTTAGTGAGTCTATGACCACCATTCAGATTGTTGGTTTTATCATAACCATTGCAGGCGTTTATTTGAGTCTGGCGAAAGCTAATTAGATAGCTTTTTTTCTGCCATTCTCAATTTGGCTTCAAAGCGATCAAGCTGAGTGCCAAATTTCTCCAAGTTGTCGATATGGTGTTCGACTTCGATTTTACTTGGTAGAAGCTGGCTGTCGGTTTGTAGGTGATGAACAAGCTGCATGCGTGCTGCTGTGGTGAATTCTTTGCTCCAAGACCATTTGGCGCGTAGTAATCGAGCCAAAGCGGAGGCAGGTAAGTCGCCGATGTAATCTGCGAGTAACCCTTCCCAGTCGAATTCAAAGTTTTCCATGACTTTATGCAATGTCATCAAGGCTTGTGCGTTACCTTGAATACGCAAGTCACCATCAAAGAATCCATCACCTTCAAGCAACTTTCGGTAAGCTGAACTTGGGCCTTGTACTAGCGTGTCTAGTTTTGGATCAAGCTCCACTTCGTCCATGCTTTCTGGGCGGTGCAGCATGACGCCTTCTTCTAAAATATGAATTTGTAGGATGAAGGAAAAGTCTTCGATATACAGAAAAACCTGTTGCCCTGCTAACTTAGCCAAACGATCTTGAGAAGGCGCGTCTTGTTTCAAGGCAAGATTGATAGCACTTTCAATGGCGCTGATGGCTGACAAGCTAAGTGAACCCATGAGGCTTTCCTGATAATGGTTGAGATCAGCGGTTAAAGCTGATGAATTTGGATAACGGAAGTTTCTCGCTTCTGACCTTCTTTTTCAAGACGATCTAGATACATTTGCCAGAGTTCATCATGGTTTTTACCTAGGTTGTAAAGGTATTCCCACGTATAAAGTCCAGTGTCGTGCCCATCATCAAAGGAGATTTTTAGAGCATAATTGCCGGCACCTTCGATGTTGTTCACTCTCACGTCTTTTTTGCCGAATTGTAGAATGGGCATTTGCAAACCGTGTCCACGTACTTCTGCGGATGGTGAATGCACACGAAGGTATTCGGCGCTGAGGCGAAAACTTTGACCGTCAGAAAAGGTCAACGCCAACTCACGAGACTGTTTGTGATAATGAATGTGTGTTGGCGTTGGTGTGGCCATCATAGCGTCCTATAGGATGTATTGGCTTAGGTCTTCGTTTTCAGCAATTTCACCGAGTTGCTCATCTACATAAGCCGCGGTGATATCAACTGTTTGATCATCTGGCATGTCGCTGGCGGAGTAAGATACTTCTTCTAACAAGCGCTCTAGCACTGTATGCAAACGACGTGCACCGATGTTTTCTGTTTTCTCATTCACTTGGAACGCGATTTCTGCGATACGGTGAATGCCTTCTTCGGTGAAGTTTAGGTTGATGTTTTCAGTCTTTGCCAAGGCAACATATTGCTTAGTCAAAGAAGCGTTTGGCTCAACCAAGATGCGTTTGAAGTCTTCAACGGTTAATGCGTCTAACTCAACACGAATAGGTAAGCGGCCTTGCAGTTCAGGAATCAAATCCGATGGTTTAGACAGGTGGAAAGCACCAGAAGCAATAAACAAAATGTGGTCGGTTTTCACCATGCCGTATTTAGTGCTAACCGTACAACCTTCAACCAAAGGCAATAGGTCGCGCTGAACACCTTCACGGGAAACTTCACCGCTTGAACGCTCAGAGCTTTTTGCTACTTTGTCGATTTCGTCTAAGAAGACAATGCCGTTTTGCTCAACTGCTTCAACTGCGCGGGCTTTCAATTCTTCTTCATTGACTAGCTTAGCGGCTTCTTCGTCACGAACTTGGCGCAAAGCGTCTTTGACTTTCATCTTACGCTTTTTCTTTTTGTCCGAACCAAAGCTAGAGAACATATTTTGCAACTGGCTAGTCATTTCTTCCATGCCAGGCGGTGTCATGATTTCTACGCCAATTGGTGCATCTGATACATCGATATCGATTTCTTTGTCGTCTAATTGGCCTTCGCGTAATTTTTTACGGAAAGTTTGACGAGTGCTGTTGTTCTCTAATTCTGGATCACCGCCGCGAGCTGGTGGCAGTAGCACATCGAGAATACGATCTTCCGCCGCGTCTTCTGCTTTATGGCGTAGTTTCGCTGTTTCTTGCTCACGAAGCATTTTTATCGCCATTTCCACTAGATCGCGAATGATGGATTCAACATCACGGCCAACGTAACCCACTTCGGTGAACTTAGTTGCTTCGATCTTGATGAAAGGCGCGTTTGACAGCTTCGCCAAACGGCGAGCGATTTCTGTTTTACCTACACCAGTTGGCCCAATCATTAGAATGTTTTTTGGGGTTACTTCTGCACGCATGTCTTCAGGTAATTGCATGCGACGCCAGCGGTTACGCAAAGCAACGGCAACGGCGCGTTTAGCTTTTTGCTGGCCAATAATATGGTTGTCTAGGGCGTTAACCGTCTCTCTTGGGGTCATACTGCTCATGATTCAGTCTCTTCTATATTCTTGAGTGATGTAATCTGCAAGGTTATCAGCAATGTTAAGCCGATTTATCTTCAAGCTGCGGATCGATCGTAATTTCTTCAACTGTTAGGTTGTGGTTTGTGAAAACACAAATGTCGGCTGCAATGGCTAGGCTTTTTTCGACAATGTCTTTGGCGGTTAAGTCAGTGTTGTCAATCAAAGCTCGTGCTGCGGCTTCTGCGTAATTACCACCAGAACCAATGGCTAACGCGCCGTGTTGAGGCTCTACAACATCGCCTGTGCCTGTGATAATTAAGGTGCTTTCTTTGTTCGCAACAATTAGCATGGCTTCGAGTTTGCGTAATGCTCTGTCTGAACGCCAGTCTTTCGCAAGATCAACCGCTGCGCGAACAAGATGGCCTTGGTGCTTTTCAAGCTGGCCTTCAAATCGTTCGAAAAGAGTGAAAGCATCGGCTGTGCCGCCTGCGAATCCGGCAATGACTTCACCGCGGTATAAACGACGAACTTTACGTGCGTTGCCTTTCATCACAGTGTTGCCTAAAGATACTTGTCCATCGCCGCCTACGACGACTTGGTTGCCTTTACGTACAGTAAGAATTGTTGTCATGGTCTACTCCAGTTTCGATACTAACAAAGTGGGGGCGAGCCAAAGAATTTCAAGGAAAGGCTTGCACACAGTTATGGTTTTCATTTTCTGTGTGCAATCTAGAGACAGATATTACTCTCTGTTGATGCGATAAGAGTAAGGGGAGATTTCCATCGACGCGAGTTTGTCTTCTGCTCGGTTCATTTTTGAGCGAGACAAATATGGCCCAAGGACGACTCGATACCAAGGTTGCTGATTCTCACCTATGGTTTTACGAATGTCGGTTTCAACCAATCCCGCTAAGATTAATCGTGCGCGCATTCGGTCTGCATCTTCTGGATTACGGAAGGACGCAGCTTGTAGCATGTAATAGAAATCTTGCTCGCCACGAGGTGTAGATTGGTACGCATCTACGTGACTGGTATCGACTTCGCTGTTTTGCAGTATTTGATAAAACTCAAAGGTGTCTTTTTTAGGTGCTGCTGCCGTTTCTTCTTTCTTCACTGGTGCTTTTGTTACTGGTGCTGGTTTTGGCGCAACTTTTACTTTTTCAACAGGTTTAGGCTGAGGTTTGACTTGGTTGAGTTGCGTCAATCCGTAGATGAAAAGAGCAAGAATCGCTGGAACCAGAAGCCATAACCACCAAGGTGTGTTGCGCTTTGGTGGCGGTGTAGAACGGCGTGTTGCGCCTTTTTTAGGGCGACTGCCTTTTGCTGCAATTTGAATGGGGTTCAACATAGTTTAGGCTTTTGATTTTTTCATAAGTTGGGACACTGAGTGTAATGCGCACATTATGCTTGCTCGATCAGTAAGTTTCCAGTGGATCTACGTCGATTGCGAAACGAATTTTATGCTGACGAGTGGATTGCTCAAGCCAGTTACTCATTAATTGTACAGCATGGTGCAAAGGGGCTCGATGGGACGCTTTAAGAGAGATAAGCGCTCTATGTTGTCCTGCTTTGCGGACAATGATGGCAGCATACGGACCAACAAGATACACATCTTTCGATAAGTAAGGTTCTAGGTCGTTTCTCATGGCGGCGAGAAGTTGCATCGCCTCTTGCTCGTTAGCGGATTCGGCTCGAATGATGACTTGATGATAGAAGGGCGGCAAAGACAAAGATTTGCGTTCGGCTAATCCATCAATGGCGAAATGCTCGTAGCCGAGGTTGCACAAACATTCTATCGCTGCATGATCTGGATGGTAGGTTTGCAGCAAAACATGCCCTGGTTTTTTGGCTCGTCCTGCTCGTCCTGCAACTTGAGTAATAAGCTGTGCCGTTCGCTCCATGCCACGAAAGTCTGAAGAGAAAAGACCGGCATCTGCGTCCATGATGATCACTAAAGTAACATTCGGAAAATGATGACCTTTGGCGAGCATTTGTGTGCCAATTAAAATGGCTTGGTCATGTTCGTGGATTTTTTGCGTCAATTTTGCCATTGCTGATTTGCGCTGAGTGCTGTCTCTGTCTATGCGCAAAATAGGCGTGTCTTTAAACAAGGTATGCAGCTGAGTTTCTATTTGCTCTGTGCCCTCGCCGACAGTAAAAAGCTCTTCTGACTGACACTCAGGGCAAGTGTGCAGTAATGCTTTTTGCGTATCGCAATGATGGCAATGAAGTTTGTTGGCTCGTTTGTGAACCGTTAGGTTTACATCGCAATGATCGCAGGCGGCAATCCAACCACATTGATGACACATAAGCGTCGGAGCGTAGCCTCGGCGGTTCAGGAAGATAAGCACTTGCTCTTTGCGCTCTAAGCAGAGCTTCATGCTGGCAAGGGCTTGTTCACTAAAACCATGAATAAGGCTTTTGCCCCGCAGATCCACTCTTTCCATTTCGGGAATGTGAGCGTTTCCGGCGCGTTGACGTAATTTTATCCAAGAGAACTTTTTCTGCAGAGCATTGGTTAAGCTTTCGTAGGATGGCGTGGCCGACGCTAATAAGACGGGAATGTCCAGAGACTGAGCTCGCTTGATCGCCAGATCTCGAGCATGATAACGAAAGCCTTCGTGTTGTTTGTAGGAAGAGTCGTGTTCTTCGTCTATTACGATCAGGCCAAGATTTGGAGCTGGAATAAAAGCGGCGGATCGTGTGCCGATAATGATTTTCGCATGACCATTGGCGGCTAATAGCCAAGCATCCAAGCGCTCTCTATCGCTCATGTTGGAATGCATTAAAACGATGTCAGTATTGAAGCGAACTTCAAAGCGTTTGAGTGTCTGGGGTGTGAGGCCGATCTCCGGAACCATTACGAGAATTTGTTTGCCTTCTTTTATCAGACGTTCCATAAGGCGCAGAAACACTTCGGTTTTACCGCTTCCTGTCACGCCATCCAATAGTGAAACATGGAAGTGATGGCGAGAGTCTAATAATTCCTCTGTTGCGAGCGCTTGTTCTGGATTGAGTGTTGGTGGCACTTGCGTCTGGTGTGAATGCTTTTCACCGCTTTTATTAAAGGAGCGAGGTTCTCGGCGTAATAAGCCTTTTTCTTCCAGACTTTTTCCTGCCGCAGGTGCAAGGTCGAGAACAGAAGCTGCATGCTGACTGAGACCATTTGGATGTTGTTGTACAGCGCGCAGAAAATCTTGCTGGCGAGGTGCTCGGCTTAATTGTTCTAGTGGAAAGTTTTGTCCTTCCGGTGTGGTTAGCCACCAATTTTCTGTACGAAATTCGGCGTTTTCACCTTTGCGTAAAAGCACTGGTAAAGCATGGAAAATGACATCGCCAATAGGGTGATGATAATAACGGGCGGCCCACTCACACAACGCCATTAATTCTGTAGTGATAACAGGGCTTTCATCATGTAAAGAGGTAAGAGGTTTGACTTGTTCTGGGTCCCAATCACTGGTTTCACTCAGGGCGACAATAACGCCAAGACGGCTGCTTTTCCCGAACGGCACCTTGATGCGCATCCCAGGTTTTAGCTCATGCCGAAGGGCGATGGCTTTTGGTACCTTATAATCAAATAAAGTGCGCATTGGGACAGGTAAAGCCACTTTAATGAAAGGATAAGGAGTTAGGAGCGCCTCTTGCATGCGTTAGGTTAAGCCTTGTTTAGTCAGGTGTTTCAGTGAAGAATCAAGTGTACGCTAGAGTGGTGGTTGGGTGCGAGAGGCAATTTTATTAATAAAGCGCAATAAAAAGGTTGCTGATTATGTCATTGCCCCCTAAAATACGCCGCTTGGTACCACTGTACAATGTCTGTACAACGAATCGTGCGGTGCTTGACGAGGCGAAAGCCCAGTAACATTTCGATCAAGTGGCGGCACACCAACTATAAGGTAAATACTATGAAACAAGATATCCATCCGAATTACTCTGCACTTACTGCAACTTGTACTTGCGGTAACACGTTGAACCTAAACTCAACTGCAGGCAAAGACATGCACATCGACGTATGCAGCAAATGTCACCCATTCTACACAGGCCAACAAAAAATGTTGGACACTGGTGGTCGTGTTGATCGCTTTAACAAGCGTTTCGGAGCACGTCGTACTACTAAGTAATTGGTGGCATGAAAGTGATCTTATTAAAAAAGCGTCAAGTTTTCTTGGCGCTTTTTTTGTTTTTGTCCTTTGCTGTATTGGCAGAAGAAAGCTGTACCGCAGTCGGACCGCTTGAAAAAGCAAAAATCAAAAGAATTGTAGATGGCGATACACTGCATTTAGAAGATGGCCGAAAAGTCCGCTTTGTTGGTCTTAATACGCCAGAGCTTGATCACAAAAATGGTCGTCATGATCTGTACGCTGAAGAAGCGACGGATTTCCTTCGTTCTCTTCTTGATCAATTCGTGTATATTCAAACGTCAAAAAGTGGTCGAGACCGTTACGGTCGTTACCTGTATTATCTTTTTGATGAAAATGGCGTGTCATTGACGAGCCAACTATTGGCGGAAGGATTGGGTTATCGTATTGCCGTTCCGCCAGATTTAGAATATCAATCGTGCTTCCAGCAAGCAGAAGAGCTTGCGCGACAGTCTGAAAAAAGGCTGTGGAAGCACTCCTTGCAGTGGCAGCCAAAAGCTGGCTTTGCAATCTCTCGTGTTACCATCACTTCCGTTACTCGAAACCGTGGCGGCTGGTGGTTAGAAACCGGTCAAGACTTGGTGATTAACCTACCGCCTAATGCTATGGACTATTGGCTTGCCCAGAAAGTGTTTTATCTTGAAGGGAAAGAAGTAGAAGTTCGAGGCTGGCAACATCAACGTAAGAACCGCAATACTGAATTTAAGTCTTGGGTACTTTCCGTTAGGCACCCTAACGATTTGCAGTTGATTGAACAGCGCTAGCAATTAAATTCGCCTAATCGAGGCCTTTGTCGCTTTAAACTATTAATCAGATAGATTATGCTCGACATTCACAAATATAATGTACCACCTTTTAATCTTATGACTTCTGTAGTATCGGATTATCAGCAAGGTACTATGTGGCCAACACAATACTAATAACACCAAACAGACGGAAACATCATAATGGCAGAAGATATTATGCAAGCAGCACTGGATTACCATGAAAATCCAGTTCCAGGTAAATTGAGCGTTACTATTACTAAACCAACGGCTACCGCTCGTGACCTTTCTTTAGCTTATAGCCCAGGTGTTGCTGAACCTTGTCGTGAAATCGCAAAAGACCCAGAAAATGCTTACCGATACACAGGTAAAGGCAATCTGGTTGCTGTTATTTCTGATGGTTCTGCGATTCTTGGTTTAGGCAACTTAGGCCCATTGGCCAGTAAGCCAGTTATGGAAGGTAAAGGCCTGTTGTTTAAGCGCTTTGCTGGCATTAACTCTGTTGATGTGGAAGTAGAATCTGAAAGCCCACAAGCTTTTATCGATACAGTCGCTCGTATTGCGAATACATACGGCGGCATTAATTTAGAAGACATTAAAGCACCAGAATGTTTTGAAATTGAACGCCAATTGATTGAACGTTGTTCTATTCCTGTTTTCCATGACGATCAACATGGTACAGCGATCGTAACGGCTGCAGGCCTTCTTAATGCGCTTGAATTACAAGGCAAAGATATCACGACTGCGAAGATCGTTTGTTTAGGTGCAGGTGCAGCGGCAACGGCTTGTATGAAGCTGATTATCGCTTGTGGTGCTCAGCGTGAGAACATTTTTGTTCTTGACCGTAAAGGCGTGATTCATTCTGGTCGTGATGATTTAAACCAGTTTAAAGCCATGTTTGCGATCGATACAGACAAACGTACATTGGATGATGCCATTGATGGCGCTGATGTGTTCATCGGTGTATCTGGTCCAGATTTATTCTCTGCTGAGCAGCTTAGTAAAATGGCGGCGAACCCAATTGTATTTGCTTGCTCGAACCCAGACCCAGAAATTAATCCGGAATTGGCTCGTGCAACTCGTGATGATTTGATTATGGCGACAGGCCGTTCTGATTACCCTAACCAAGTAAACAACGTACTTGGCTTCCCTTTCATCTTCCGTGGTGCATTAGACGTTCGTGCGACTAAGATTAACGAAGAAATGAAAGTGGCTGCGGTTCATGCATTGAAAGATCTTGCGAAAGAAGCGGCACCTGCAGATGTTGTTGAAGCCTATGGCGGTGCAGCATTAAGCTTTGGTAAAGAATACATCTTGCCAAAACCAATGGATGCTCGCTTGCTGACAGCTGTGTCTGCAGCGGTTGCAAAGGCGGCAGTCGACTCTGGTGTGGCTACGCTTCCATACCCAGATTTTTATCCTCTGGAAAATCTTGATCACTTTGGTGCTTAAGTAAAATACGCCATATAAAAAAAGCGATATCTGATTCAGATATCGCTTTTTTTTGGACTGTATTCCGCCCTGAAATACGAGAGAGCTTTTTAGAATAGGTTTTCTAAGGCGTTGTCTTCTTGCTGCTCTTCCTCAGATTCATTGCTCACATTGTTGTTAAAGGCTGGCAGATTGATGTCTCGTTCAGGTGGCACATTGCCTTGTCTGAAGATTTCAAAAATGGCATCTGATTGACCTGGCAAAGCGCGTTCACCTGTTTTTGGGTCAATGCGAACGGTGACCAAAGATGAGGGCTTGGTGACAAATGACGATTGCGTGCCGTTCAACGCATAGCGCATATAATCTATCCAGGGGGGGAGAGAAACCGATCCACCCCATTCGCCTCGTCCCAATGGTGAAGAGTTATCAAAGCCACTCCATACCGAAGTAACTATGTCGCCATTGAAGCCAGAAAACCAAGCATCACGGCCATCATTGGTGGTACCTGTTTTGCCTGCAATATCATCACGTTTTAGCACCAATGCACGACGTCCAGTACCATACTTAATAACATCGCGCATCATGTCGTAAATGATGTAGTTCACTTCAGGGTCAAGAACTTGCGGTGCAATCGGTAAACTGCGAATGCCGTTAGGCGTATCGAATAACCCCATTTGAGGTTCGTCATCACTCGTTTTTTCGAGCGCAGTACAAGTGGTACAAACAGTAACGGGGTTGGCTTGGAATAAGGTCTGGTTGTTTCTATCAATGACTTTATCAATTAAGTAAGGCTGCACTTGATAACCGCCATTCGAGAACACCGCATAGCCAGTCGCAATTTGTAAAGGTGATAAGTTGGCGCTACCTAATGATAACGATAAGTTATGTGGCAGCTCATTTGGATCAAATCCAAAGCGGCGTAAGAAGTTTAGAGTAGGGCGAATACCTAGCTCATCAAGCAAGCGAACCGAAACAATGTTCTGTGAACGATAAAGCGCCTGACGTAATCGCGTTGGTCCATAGAATCGACCGCCATCATTAGTTGGACGCCATGCAGAAGCCAAGTTTGAATCATTAAAAACCACAGGAGCATCGTTAATAATGCTGGCTGCTGTGTAACCGCTGTTCAGTGCGCTCGCATAAACAAAGGGTTTAAAGTTCGATCCAGGTTGGCGTTTGGATTGAGTGATGCGATTGAATTTATTCTCATAGAAATTGAATCCACCGACTAATGCTTGGATCGCACCATCTTTGCTGTTTAATGAAATCAGAGCGGTTTGAACATTTGGTTTCTGAGCCAACATCCAACCAAGCTTATTGTCTGGACGTAAGCGAATGATGTCTCCAGGGACAAGTACATCGCCGACAACTTCTGGTTGAGCGCCTTGAGAGTTTTCGTCAATGTAAGGCTTTGCCCATTTTAGAGCGTCCCAAGGAAGTGTTGTTCGCTCACCGTTAGATAAGCGAACGTCAGCTGTTGTGTCTGTTGTTTCTAGAACCAGTGCCGTCTGCCAGTCTTCAAATCGGCCTATGTCTTGAAGAGCTTGTTCTTGTTCTTCTAATGGCGCTTCAACAAGGTCCACGCGAGTTTCAATAGAACCTCGGTAGCCGTGGCGCATGTCATAATTCAAAACGCCATTGAAAACAGCGGAATTGGCGGCTTTCTGACGGCCTGAATCTATGGTGGTGTAAACCGACATGCCTGTGCTGTAAAGGTCATCACCAAAGGTGTTATAAAGTTCAGCTCGAACCATTTCAGCAATGTAGCCAGCTTCGATATCCGGCGTGACGCCATGATTCTTAGAGGTGATTGGGGCTTCGACTGCAGTTTGGTATTCGGTTTTATCTATCATGCCAAGGGAAAGCATGCGTTGTAGAATCCAGTTTCGACGAATTAAAGCGCGAGATGGATTGACGACAGGGTTGTAGCGAGAAGGGGCTTTCGGCAAGCCTGCAATCATGGCTAGTTGAGCTAAATCTAGCTCAGCAAGGCTTTTGCCATAATAGACTTGAGCAGCGGCTTCAAATCCGTAAGCACGGTTACCAAGATAAATTTTGTTGACGTAAAGCTCGAGTATTTCGTGTTTCGTCAGCTCTTTTTCCATTTTTAAAGAGATGAAGATCTCAGTGAATTTACGAGTGAAGGTTTGCTCGAAAGATAAGAAGTAGTTTCTGGCAACCTGCATGGTGATGGTACTGCCACCGCCTTGCTTTTCCCCCGTTGTGACCAACTGGAAAACAGCTCGTCCCAAGCCCATGATGTCAACGCCTGGGTGGTTGTAAAAATTGGTGTCTTCAGCAGCTAAAATGGCATGTTCTAAGCCTTGTGGAATGTCGGCATATTTTATTGGTGTGCGGCGTTGGTCACCAAATTCACCAATAAGCTGATTGTCTGCGGTATAAATACGTAAAGGGATTTTTAACTCTATGTCTTTCAATTCCTCTACGGTGGGAATGCGGTCCTTCACACTGTGATAAATTCCATAGGTAATTGCTGCAGCGCTAATGGCACCGAAGAGACCTAGAAAAAACAATATTTTGAATGCCTTGCCCATATGAATCCAATGAATGCAGATAAAAATTTAGTATACCTAAAATTCGGGTAAAATTGGCGCTTAACTTTGCACGAATTCGTGTTATCTTGTTAAAAAATTGGCATGGAAGTCAATTAGTAAAACTTGTATCTCTGCTTACTATTTCAAGGATGAATGATGAAGCTAATTAAGCCCTATTCGGTCGCTTTATATGGCGCTGAACAATGCACTCTCTATAACAGAAATGAGATAGATAAATGGATTGATACTTCGCTGCAATCATCCGATTTCATTCCTGATTCTTCCCAACTTATCTTGCTTCAAAAGGCTCTTTCCCTTAGTGAGTGCAAGGTAACATCTCGTGTCGTGATTCTGATTCCAGATCATTGGTTATCTGTTTCTAATCATGTTTTAGATCCTTTGACGCCATCGTCGTTACTGCCTTTAGCGGCTTTATCGTACGCAGTGGAAAGCACGTTTTCGGCACCAGAAACAGTCTTGTTTAGTTTCCGAAAAGCCTTGTTAGAAGATAAGCGAATTCAGCTGACTGTATTTGCTTGTTCTGAGGAATGGAGGAAGCAGCTCAGCTCTCCTTTTCAGTCGAAGAATGTGTCCTGCCTGATTGTGCCGATTAGTCTTTGGCAAAGCACAAAACCGAGTTTACGGTCATGGTCGGCTTTGTCGAAATATGCGCTTTCTTCTTATCAACCTGACTATAAAAAACGTCAACATATGAAACGTCTTTGGCTCTGTTTGTTGCTTTTTAGTGTCTCGATTCACTGCATCGCTTATGGATACTTTTTATCACTAGAGCAACGTATTCACCAGTCTTTAACAGACCGGCAAGTCCTATTAGAAAGGCAGTCAGCTTGGGCGTCACATCAAGAACCAAATGACTTTGTATTATCGACTTTACGCTTGATGCAAGCGCTGCCGACGTCAGTGCGTTTGGTCTCTTTTGACGGACAAAACCAGCAAGCCGATTTTCAATTGACCTTAATGCAGGAAGAATTTGAGCCTTTGCTTGCTCGCTGGCAACAGCGTTTCCCGAATTGGCGTTGGCAAGTCTCTGAATTGCACCAAACATCTAATGACGTGTTGTCTCCTTTCGAATCGAGCAAGGAGGTGTTGGATGTTTTTATCTCAGTTTTTGAAAGTGAATAGAGCCTCTTTGCTTGCCATTAGCGGTTCTAGAGTGTGCTTACTGATTTTGGTGCAGGCATTGGCTTGGTATCCCGTTTTGTCTGAAAAATATCTTGATGTGGAGCGTCAGATAAAACGTAAAACGCAGCTTAGTGCATCCTGGCAAAAAATACAGGTGCAATCTCGAATGATGGAAGAAAAGGATTTTCTCCAAGTGGATTGGGCCACTTATTCTGTGGGAAATAAAGTTCAAGGTGCTGCCACGACTTGGCAAGTAGAAGGCCGTGCCTTGATAAAAGAGTGGCAAGTCTTACTTGAAAAAGTTCAGGAAAAAAGCGCGTTAAAGCTTGTTTCTGCCTCTTGGGAAAGTGAGCAAGACGGCACTTGGCATGGGCGGTTGTTGTTTGATATCCAAGAACCGAAAAGGAATCGAGCTTATGAGAATTGGTTGCCGAGTAATTTAAAAATAGGGCGATTTGTCGAGGAGGAGTGGACTCTGGTTTCCACCATGCGCGCTGGTGCGAGTGCTTCGGCATTATTGAAGCATAAGGACAATCAGCACTGGGTTCGTCAAGGGAGTTGGTTGCCAACAGCGGGGCTGACTGTCGATCTCGTCGCCTTTGATCGAGTAACTTTGGTTAGTAAAGACGGTGATCAAGTTGCGCTGCAATTCAGGGAAAGGAGGGAGAGCAATGATAACGCCAATAACGAATAAGTTTTTGATACCGGTTTGTGTTCTTGTGGGATGTTTGTTGTCTCGTCCTTCTTCGGCAATGGATGTGTATTTTGAGTCTCGCCCCTTGCAAGAGGTGTTGCCGTGGCTTGCATCTCAGATGAATGAGAGTGTGGTCATTAGTCCAGATATCGAAGGTTTGCTGACGTTATCGATTAAAGATGCTAATTGGACGGATGTTATGGAAGCCGTTGCTCAACAACCAGGGATTCGTCTTGAATGGCAAGGTCGAGTAGCCGTATTAATGCCCGAAATTTTGGTGGATGTCACTGAGCACGAAAAGGGCAGAGTGCAATGCCAAAGGTTCTATTGGCTAATTAAGCATGCCAAGGCTGATTCGGTTGGTAGGCACTTACAAACTTTATATCCTTCTATTTCTATGGTGGTTGATGAGCGAACTAACTCAATTGTGGCGCATATTTGTGAGTTGCCAGAAGGCTTACAAGAGACTCTCGCTTGGTTAGATGCGCCATTAAGGCAAATTGAAATCAGTGCTCAAATTGCCCAAGTTAGCCGGACGGCGCAATCGCAATTCGGTGTGAATTGGCAAACTAAACTGTCTGACAATGTTCGATCATCTGTGGGTGGTGCGGTCGATTTAGGCGCATTAGTGCCCACCACAAGCTTAAATATTGCCAGCTCAGGTAGCGTTGGGTTATTGGATTTTACATTGGATTTGATGGAGAGCGAAGGCGTTGCAGAAGTGATCTCTAAGCCGAAAATAGTAACTTCAGAAGGCTTGGTAGCGAAAATAGAATCTGGCACAGAAGTGCCTTATCAAACCATCAGCGATGAAACGGTAACGGTGGAATTTCGTCAAGCATCATTAATGTTAGAAGTGACGCCTTTTGTGAAAGACGGCAATCGTATTTTATTGCAATTAACGATACATCAAGACTCGGTTGGTGATTTGGTTAATGGCGTTCCGAGCCTTGAAACGAATCGCTTGAAAACTCAGGTGGTAGTAAAAAATGAAGAAACGCTTATTTTAGGTGGGATTTTCAGAGAAGAAAGCTTTGAAACTGAAAGTCGAGTGCCTTTCTTTAGTGACATCCCTTTGCTGGGTGCATTGTTTAAAAGACGCTCAGAACAGCAAGAAAAGGTTGAATTACTTGTATTTATTACTCCAAAGCTGCTACAAATGTCAGGTAACTAGGCCGCAGTTTGATTCTGCTTAATTCCGATGTAACTGAATACAATGACAAAAGCCCCCAATATTATTTTAGTAGGCCCAATGGGCGCAGGAAAAACCACGATAGGTCGTTTGATTTCACAATCAATGGGCAAAGAGTTTTATGACCTTGATAAAGTCATAGAAGATAATGCTGGTGCTGATATTCCTTGGATTTTTGAAAAGGAAGGTGAAGACGGTTTTCGTAAGCGAGAAACACAGGCGCTTACGTCGATTGTTCAATCAGATACAAGTGACTCTGTTGTCGCGACAGGTGGTGGTATTGTAATGCGAGAGGAAAATCGTGACATTCTTCGCGATGATGCTTTAGTGGTATATCTATATGCTTCTGTTGCTCAGCAACTTTACCGAACGTCTAAAAGCACCCATCGTCCTCTTTTGCAAACCGGCGATCCAAGGGCAACCTTAAGAAAACTTTTTGAAGTGCGTGACCCTCTTTATAGAGAAGTGGCGACACTTGTAATAGAAACTGATTCGCGCCATCCAAAATCTGTCGCCAACAAGGTGCTGGATGCGATCAAGCGACATCTCGACATGGAGACCTCTGTATCTTAATGCGTACGTTAACCGTTGATCTTGGCGATCGTAGTTACCCTATTTATATTGGCCATGGTATTCGTCAGCAAAAAGCGCTGTTTGATGAGGCGATTCATGGCAAACAGGTCATGATAGTAACAAATGAGACCATTGCTCCTTTGTATCTGAAGTCTATGGTGTCCATGTTGTCCGCAGACTATAAAGTGGATACTTGCATCTTACCGGATGGTGAAGTTTACAAAACACTAGAAACATACGGTCAGATTATGACCGCGTTACTAGAGGCGAAGCACAATAGAACAACGACTGTGATCGCATTAGGCGGTGGTGTTGTGGGTGACATGGCTGGCTTTGCAGCGGCAACCTATCAACGCGGTGTGCCTTTCATTCAGGTGCCAACAACCTTGTTGTCGCAAGTAGATTCTTCTGTGGGTGGTAAAACCGGTGTAAACCATCCTCTAGGCAAGAATATGATAGGGGCGTTTTATCAGCCACAGGCCGTTATTATTGATACGGAAACTCTAGAAAGCTTGCCTCAACGAGAGTTGTCAGCAGGCATGGCGGAAGTCATTAAATACGGTTTGATTTGCGATGCGCCTTTCTTTGATTGGTTAGAGCAAGAGATGACGCCATTAATGGCGCTAGACAATGATAAAATAAGCGAAGCGATTTATCGTTCTTGCTTGGCAAAAGCTAACGTTGTTGCTCAAGATGAAAGAGAAGGCGGGATTCGTGCGATTCTCAATCTTGGACATACTTTTGGCCACGCTATAGAAACCGAAATGGGATATGGAAATTGGTTACACGGTGAAGCGGTGGCAGCGGGTAGTATTCTTGCGCTGGATCTTTCATGGCGTATGGGCAAAGTAACGGATGACGATTTGAGTCGTTCCATTGCTTTATTTGAAGCGGCTAATTTGCCAATTTTACCCCCTAAAAATATGACGCTAGAAAGCTTTATAGAGCGAATGGCCTTAGATAAAAAAGTGTTAGATGGCAGTTTACGTCTAGTGCTTTTGAATGCTTTGGGTGACGCTATGGTGACATCGGATTTCCCGATGGACGATTTTAATGCATGTATTTTGGATGCACTTGAAGCAAGTAAGTAGGCGATTTTTACTTAATTATTCTTAGTGACTATTGTGGAAGGACGACTATGCCTAAGCCTGATTTTCAGTTTGACCTAGAGGATGCGCTCGATCAGCCCTCAAAATCGACACTGAGGGATCCTTTTGGCTCGAAGGATGCGTCCGTTTACTTTGCTTCTGAAGAAGGCAATCAACAGCTTGCTCTGCTAGAGCATTTAAGTCGATACAGTAGTTTGCTTTCTGTTGTACAAGGTCCACAAGGTAGCGGCAAAAGTCGATTCTTGATGGAGTTTGCCCGCCATCAAGACGAATCCACAATCGTCAGTCACGTAAAAGCCTCTATGTTGATGACGGCTGGCCAGCTATTGCAAGCCATATACGCTGGCTTTGCTGGTCACTTTTCTCAGCCACCTAATGAAACAACCTTTGGCCCTTTGCTTAAGTTTTCCCATGACTTGGAAGAAAAAGGCCAAGCGGCATTGGTGTTGGTCGATAATGCACAAGAGTTAAATACCGATGCTGTGACCATGTTGTTGGACATGATGTCTTTGGCAACGGAGAATCAAACCGTTCCTCATATTGTGTTGTTTAGTGAGCATTCACTGGCGCGAAATTTAGATTCTTTCCAAAGCTCTCGATATGAGCAGTTGAGCCATTCATTCACCTTGGCTCCCTATTCATTAGAGCAAACTCGTGCCTATTTATTGCATCGAGTGCGTGCGGTAGGCGGCGGAATCAACCTACCTTTTAATGAAAAACAAATCACCCAAATTTATCTTGAGTCTGGTGGTTACCCAGGGCGCATTAATTCGATTGCCCAAACCATGATGGGAAAAGGCAAGTCAGGTAAAGCAAAGATGCGCTTTAACTTGGCGATGGGATTTCCTCTTGCGCACATGGCTCTGCTTTCGCTCGTTATGTTGGGGATTTTGATGGCGGTTCTTTTCTCTGATCAGCCAGAGGAAAATACGGTAGCGGATAGAACCAGCAATGTGATTCCTTTAAGTCCTAGACAAGGGCAGTCTTCCGAGGAAACCATTGCTCGTATTGATGCCATGCAGCGTAAAATTGGCCAAGAAGGTGAACTCGTTTTGCCTGCGTTGACAACAGAAACCTCTTTGCCAGCGATTAGTATGTCTAGTCCATTAGGTAACACAGAAACATCGCCAGAAGCAGAACCTAGTTCACAAACACTTCAGCCAGTTGTGCCAACGGCACCGATACGAACACAGGTGCCAACCGCTGAGCCCGCTCCCGTTGCCCCTGAAGTTGTTCAGCCAAAAGCAGAGCCAGTGACTGTGGCGCCAGATCCGTTCGATAAGACTCAGTGGTGGCAATCACAAAATCCGAATCGTTACACCTTGCAGCTTTTGGGTACGCACAATATCAATACAGTCAAAAGCTTCATTCGAGATCAAGGCAGCGTTGATGCGTTTGGTTACTTTAAATCGACGCACAATGGTCGAGATTGGTATGTTGTCGTATACGGCTTATATCAAAACCGCAGTGAAGCCATTGCGGCATCGGAGACCTTGCCTAGAGACATAAGAGACCTTAATCCATGGGCGAGAAGTGCTCGTGGTATCCAAGACGATATAAAGAAAGCGCAATAACCTCCGTTGTAGATTACTTTTAGATCAATCTACTGTGGATAATGCTTTATAAGACTGTGAGAGCCTCCTTTTGTGAGGCTTTCGTATAAAAAAAGATACAATTTAGTAAAATTAACTGTAATCCACTGAAAAACATGAATGAACAGTGGAATTTTCTGTTTCAAAAAACTCCAGCCATAGATAATTCTCTAACTCCCGATTATTCACCGCTAAATACCCTATAAAAACCGCCAAAATAACAGAAAGTGGGCTTGCGTAAATTTGAGTAGTCCCCATCTGCGAGGTAGTATGTCTTTCCATTTAGATGGCCTTTTGGATAAATGATAGTCATTCTCGAAGCGCATTTAACAATATGTACAGCTTCTTAATTCCGCCATCAAAATTTTGATTTTATCTTTACTTATTTTATTTAGGTTACAACTTTGGGAGTTGGTGTATGAATGCAGGCCTTTATCGTCCTGGCGAGTTCAAAGACAACTGTGGCTTTGGTCTAATTGCTCATATGGAAGGCAATACAAGCCACGAATTGTTGAAAACAGCGATTCAATCTTTGACATGTATGACGCACCGCGGTGGTATCGCGGCCGATGGAAAAACCGGAGACGGTTGTGGTCTTTTGATACAGAAGCCAGATGCTTTTTTACGCGCAGAGGCGGAATCACTGTTTAAACATACCTTATCGGATTTATACGGTATTGGTATGGTCTTCTTGGATCAAGACGAAGCGTTGGCAAGCGAACAACGTGACGAATTAACAAAGCAGTTAGAAAGCCAAGGCGTAAACGTTGTAGGTTGGCGCGATGTGCCAACAGACTCTTCTTGTCTAGGTCGAATTGCTGAAGAATGCTTACCTCGCATCGAACAAATTTTCATCGACAGCAACCGAATGGATGCTCGTACTTTTGCGACTCGCTTATTCGTTGCTCGTCGTAAAACTGAAATGGCATTGGCTCATTATGAAAACTTCTACATTTGTTCTTTGTCTGACAAGGTGTTGTCTTATAAAGGCTTAATGATGCCCGTGGATTTGCCTTCTTTTTATAAAGATTTAGGCAATGAGAAACTAGAAACGGCTATTTGTGTATTCCACCAACGTTTCTCTACTAATACATTGCCAAGATGGCCATTAGCTCAGCCATTCCGCATGTTGGCACATAACGGTGAGATCAACACCATTGAAGGTAACCGTAACTGGGCTCTTGCTCGTGCTAACAAATTGCGTTCACCTTTGATCCCTGAATTACAAGATCTGCAACCATTGGTTAACTTAACCGGTTCAGATTCTTCTTCTATGGATAACATGCTGGAAATCCTTGTAACGGGTGGTATGGATATTTTCCGTGCTGCGCGTTTGATCATTCCACCGGCATGGCAAAACGTAGAAAACATGGACCCAGAGTTGCGTGCATTTTATGAGTACAACTCAATGCACATGGAACCATGGGATGGCCCAGCAGGCTTGGTAATGACAGATGGTCGTCATGCGATTTGTATGTTGGACCGTAACGGTTTGCGTCCTTCTCGTTGGGTTGTAACAAAAAATGGTTTCATCACACTGGCGTCTGAAATCGGTACTTACGATTACAAACCTGAAGATGTTGTGGCTAAAGGCCGTGTTGGCCCTGGTCAAATGTTGGTTGTTGATACTCAAACAGGTGAAGTTCTTCACACGGATGATATCGACAAACGTTTGAAATCCATGCATCCATACAAAAAATGGTTGAAGCAAGAAGCGATTCGTATCGAAACAATCCTTGTTGAATCTAGCCAAGAGTTTGTTGCTTTCACACCAGAAGAAATGTCCACTTACCAGAAGATGTTCCAAGTGTCTTTTGAAGAGCGTGAGCAAATCTTCCGTCCACTTGCAGAAAGTGGTCATGAAGCCGTGGGTTCTATGGGTGATGATACGCCGATGGCGGTTATGTCTAGCCAAACTCGCCCAGTAAGTGATTACTTCCGCCAGAAGTTTGCGCAGGTGACAAACCCACCAATCGATCCATTGCGTGAATCTGTTGTCATGTCTTTAGAGACGTGTATTGGTTCAGAACGCAACTTGTTCGAAGAAACACCGAAACACGCGAATCGTATTATCTTATCTTCGCCTATCTTCTCGGCGCGCAAATTCACTCGTCTATTGGCGATGAATGACCATAGATTCCGCTTAGTTCGTTTGGATACAAACTACAACCCTGCTGAAATGTCTTTAGAAGAATCGATTAAAGCATTGCAAGTTAAGGCTGAAGATGAAGTACGCAATGGCGCTGTGATCTTGGTTCTTACGGACCGTGACTTGCAGAAAGGGCACTTGCCAATTCCTGCGCCTATGGCGGTTGGTGCTGTTCACCACCATTTAACTAGAGCTGGTTTGCGTTGTGACTCTAACATCATTGCGGACACAGGCTTTGCCCGTGACCCTCATCAATTTGCTGTTCTATTAGGCTTTGGTGCAACGGCGGTTTACCCTTACCTTTCTTATCGCCTAATTAACGATATGGTCGATAAAGGCGAAGTGATGGGCGATCCTATTTCTTGCCATGCGAAATATCGTAAAGGTATCAACAAAGGCTTGATGAAGATCTTGTCTAAAATGGGCATCTCTACAATGGCGTCTTACCGTGGTGCTCAATTGTTTGAAGCCATTGGTTTGGATACCGCTGTTATTGACCTTTGCTTCCGCGGTGTTTCGAGCCGTATTAAGGGCGCTAGATTTGAAGACTTCCAACGCGAGCAAGCATCTATTGCAAACAATGCTTGGAAATTGCGTAAACCGATCCAACACGGTGGTTACTTAAAATACGTGCATGACGCGGAATACCATGCTTTTAATCCAGATGTGGTTCGCAACCTTCAAACCGCAGTGGGTTCTGGTAAGTTCGAAGACTTCACAAAATACGCAGAATTGGTGAACACGCGTCCGGCTTCTATGATTCGTGACTTGTTCACTTTGTCTGACAAAGCCAAGCCAATTTCGATTGATGAAGTGGAATCTGTTGAACACATTCTTCCTCGCTTCGACTCTGCAGGTATGTCTTTAGGAGCTTTGTCTCCTGAAGCCCATGAAGCACTTGCTCAAGCGATGAACGAATTAGGTTGTCGTTCAAACTCAGGTGAAGGTGGTGAAGATCCAGCTCGTCATGGCACAGAACGTCGTTCTAAGATCAAACAGATCGCTTCTGGTCGATTTGGTGTAACGCCTGAGTACTTGGTTAATGCAGAAGTGTTGCAGATCAAGGTTGCTCAAGGTGCGAAACCAGGTGAAGGTGGTCAGCTTCCAGGTGGTAAGGTAAACGGCCTGATTGCTCGTCTACGTTACGCGGTTCCTGGTGTGACTTTGATTTCACCACCACCGCATCATGATATTTATTCGATTGAAGATTTGGCTCAGCTCATCTTCGACTTGAAGCAAGTAAACCCAGAAGCCTTGGTTTCTGTGAAGCTAGTTTCTGAACCTGGTGTAGGTACGATCGCGGCAGGTGTTGCGAAAGCCTATGCAGACTTAATTACTATTTCTGGTTATGACGGTGGTACAGCGGCGTCGCCGATTACTTCTATTCGTCACGCAGGTTCTCCTTGGGAACTTGGTTTGGCAGAAGCGCAACAAGCACTTCGTTCAAACGATTTGCGTGGCAAGATTCGCCTGCAAACGGACGGTGGTTTAAAAACTGGTCTGGACGTTGTGAAAGCGGCCATTCTAGGTGCTGAAAGTTTTGGTTTTGGTACGACACCAATGGTTGCGATGGGTTGTAAGTTCTTACGTATCTGTCACTTAAACAACTGTGCGACAGGTGTTGCAACTCAGGACCAAGGTCTACGTGACGATCACTTTATCGGCACAGTCGAGATGATCAAAAACTTCTTCCTATTCATGGCCGAAGATACTCGCCTATGGTTAGCGAAATTGGGTGTGTCTCGTCTACAAGACCTGATTGGCCGTACGGATTTGTTAAAGACGCTACCGGGTGAAACAGACAAGCAGCGCAACTTGGACTTGTCTCCGATTTTGAATAATGACGCGATTCCTGCTGATAAGCCGCAATATTGCGACTTACCTTTCAACCCTCCTCACGATAAAGGTGAGCATGCTATCCGCATGTGGGACGCTGTGAAAAATGCAGTAGAAGAGAAAGAAGGTGGAGAGTTCGAATTCAATGTCACCAACTGTGACCGTTCTATCGGTGCTCGTCTATCGGGCGAAATCGCTAAACGCTACGGCAACCAAGGTATGTCTGATGTGCCTTTAACTTTGAAACTGAAAGGAACGGCAGGTCAAAGTTTTGGTGTTTGGAACGCAGGTGGTTTGAACATGTACCTAGAAGGCGATGCGAACGATTACGTCGGTAAAGGTATGACAGGTGGTAAGTTAGTTGTTCGTCCACCGAAAAATTCATCCTTCAAGTCTCAAGACTCCGCCATTATTGGTAACACCTGTTTGTATGGTGCGACTGGCGGTAAGTTGTTTGCAGCAGGTACGGCAGGTGAGCGTTTTGCGGTACGTAACTCCGGCACGCATACAGTTATAGAAGGCGCAGGCGATCACTGCTGTGAATATATGACTGGCGGAATGGTAACGGTACTGGGTAATACGGGTTATAACTTCGGTGCTGGTATGACGGGTGGCTTTGCTTACGTTCTCGATTTGGACCGCACCTTTGTTGATAAATACAACCATGAGTTGGTGGAAATTCACCGTATTGGTACAGAGTTAACAGAAGAATATCGTTCACACCTTCGCTCTGTACTTGAAGAGTACGTACGAGAAACTGACAGCGAATGGGGCCATGAACTCTTAGAAAACTTCTATGACTACATTGGCAAGTTCTGGCTAGTAAAACCAAAAGCAGCAAGCCTAGGCGCGCTATTGGCTAATACTCGTCAACGTCCGGAATAAAACACGCTGTTATGGCGCTTTGCTATGGTTAGCAAAGCGCCATAAACAAATCAGTTTGACCCATTTGAGAGAAGTGCCTTTTATTATAATTGGCCGAGGAGATAGCAGCTTATGTCTGAGCGCTTGAACAACGTATTTCAATTTGTTGAAGTGGATCGTAAAGATCCTAAGAAAAAACCTTTAATTACGCGTAAAGGTCAATTTGTCGAAATATACCGACCTTTTGAGGAAACGGGTGCAAAGAGCCAAGCGCACCGTTGTTTGGAATGTGGTAACCCATATTGTGAGTGGAAATGTCCTGTTCACAACTACATCCCAAATTGGCTGAAACTTGTCAGCGAAGGCAGCATTTTAGAAGCGGCGGAATTGAGCCATCGTACTAACTCTTTGCCAGAAGTATGTGGCCGAGTTTGCCCACAAGACAGACTTTGTGAAGGCGCTTGTACGCTAGGCGAAGGCGGCTTTGGTGCAGTAACAATTGGTTCTGTTGAGAAATACATTACAGATACAGCATTCGCTTTGGGCTGGCGTCCAGATATGTCTAATGTTGTGCCAGTGAACAAAACTGTTGCGATCGTCGGTGCGGGCCCTGCAGGCCTTGCGTGTGCTGACGTTTTAGTCCGTAACGGTATCAAGCCTGTTGTGTTTGATAAATATCCTGAGATTGGCGGATTGCTCACATTTGGTATTCCAGAATTCAAACTGGAAAAGAGTGTAATGACGCGCCGCCGTGAGATTTTCGAAGAGATGGGCGTTGAGTTTGTCTTAGGCACTTCGGTTGGTGACGATGTTCCTTTTGAGCATATCTTAGAAGAATACGACGCCGTTTTCCTTGGAATGGGTACTTATAAGTATATGAAAGGTGGCTTCCCAGGTGAAGATTTACCAGGTGTACATGACGCATTGGATTACCTGATTTCCAATGTTAATCATTGCCTAGACTTTGAAGAAGACGAAGCCGATTACATTAACCTAAAAGGCAAGCAAGTGGTTGTTTTAGGTGGTGGCGATACAGCGATGGACTGTAACCGTACTGCGATTCGTCAAGGTGCGAAGAGTGTGTCTTGTGCTTATCGTCGTGACCAAGAAAACATGCCGGGTTCTCGTAAAGAAGTAACCAATGCTCGTGAAGAAGGTGTGCAATTCCTTTTCAACCGCCAGCCAGTGGAAATTATTGGTGACGGTAAAGTAGAAGGCATTAAGGTTGTTGAAACACAAATGGGCGAGCCAGATGAAAATGGTCGCCGTAGCGCAGAAGTCATTGAAGGCAGTGAGCAAATCATTCCTGCTGACGCTATTCTTGTTGCCTTTGGTTTCCAAGCGAGTCCTGCACCTTGGTTCGACAAGTTTGGCATTGAAACAGACTCTCGTGGACGCGTTGTTGCGCCAAGAAAAGGTAAATTCATGTTCCAAACAACGAACGAGAAGATCTTTGCTGGTGGCGATATGGTTCGTGGTTCTGACTTAGTGGTAACCGCCATTGATGAAGGCCGCAAAGCGGCTGAAGGCATTATGGACTTCTTAGACGTTTAAGTCTTAGCTCACTTTGCTTTAAAAAAACGCTGGTCAGAGACATCTGATCAGCGTTTTTTTTGTGCCTAATCATGCTTATTCATCTTGGAAAGGATCTAAGTACTTACTTCTAGCGTATAAACAGTATTCACTCATGAAAGCAGGCTAAATATGTTCAACTTTTTGAAATCCGATCCGATCAAGAAACTCGATAAAGAATACGGTGCGTTATTGGAGAAAGCCATGCAAGCTCAACGTAGCGGTGACATAAAAGGCTATTCAGAGTTAACGGAACAAGCTGAAGCTGTGAAAGCTAAGATAGATGAGGCAAAGCTATCAAATAATTAGTCTGATAGCTTTGCCTTCAAAATACGGTTGAATGTCGTATTTTGAAGAAGAGTTTATGCGCTTGCAGGTCGGATGAGAGTCAAACTTTCTTCCGCGAAACCTGTACCTGCTTCTGTGTAGAAGTTGAAAACATTGTCTATACCTGAGGCCAACAAGGTTTCTCGCTCATCCTGATAGCGTGCAATCGCAGCGATATGGCCTTGATAGTTGGCTTTACGCAGTTGTATCGCAATGTTGGTGCTGTCCTCTGCAATTGGCAAAGCCAACATAATGAGTCGTATGCCGTTTGTGTCTAAGCGCTCCCAAAGGTCGGCATCTTCACCATCACCATAAAATACGTTTTCTCCTGCTTCTTGCATGAGCTTGATTCGGCTTCTGTCAGCATCCATTCCCGCAAGGTTATTGCCAATGATGCTTTTGATTGACTCAAAAGCGCCTCGCCCAACTCGACCTAAACCGACAATTAATACTTCCGCGTCTTTCGGTTGAGTGAAGACATCTTCAGGTAAGCATTGTGGACTTTCAAACTGACGAATACTTTCTTTGTTTTGTCGATATAGCTTGTGAGATTGGCGATAAATCACGCTGGTAATCACAAAGGAGAAAGAGACACCAAGCGCTAGAATCACCAACCATTCTTTTTCTAACCAACCGTTGGCAACGCTCAGCGCCACGACAATAAGGCCAAACTCACTGTAGTTGGAAAGGATAAGAGCGGACAAAAAAGACGTCCTACCGCGAAGCTTGAACTTGGTTAATAGGAAGAAGAAAAGGGCGAACTTTGCCAAAATAACAAGCGTAATAATTAAGCTCATGCCAATCATTTCGAACGTAGGTAGAGCGGTAAAGCCGATCGAAAGAAAGAAGCCAATTAAAAATAAGTCTTTGAAGTTCATTAATGACTTATTCATTTCTGATGATTTCGGATGAGACGCTAAGAGAATACCAAAAATCAGTGCGCCTAAATCGCCTTTAACGCCAACTAAATAAAATAGCTCGTAGCCACCTAGAGCGAGAAATATGCCAGTTAAAGGCAGCATTTCCCCATGCCCAACGCGATCGACCACTTTATTGATAAGCGGACGAACCAGTAGCAAACCGAATAAACCAAGAGCCCAAATAGAAGGGATTTCACCTGTCGCCGCGACGAGGAAAATCACCGCAACTATGTCCTGCATAACTAATATGCCAAGGGACAATTGCCCATGACGAGTTTTTAATTCACCACTTTCTTCCAGCAGTTTCATCACACAAACGGTACTTGAAAAACTCAAAGCAAAACCGATTAAGGCTGCGGAGGTAACATCCAAAATACCGAAGTAAGGCAAGCTCAGTGTGCCGAGAGTGAGTGCGATTCCGCCAAAAAGCAGAGTCCAAACACTCATATGAGTCAGGGTTGAAGCCCAGACTTCTCGTTTGAGTAGGTCTTTGACGTGTAATTTTAAGCCAATACTGAAGAGCATTAAGGTAATGCCTATATTCGCAAGAGAATCCAGGGTGCTGCTTGCTTCGAACCCCAGATAATTCAGTAAGAAGCCAGCTAATAGAAAACCGATGAGCGGTGGCAGATTGATCATTTTGACTGCTAAGCCGCAGACAAACGCAAATAAAATCCAAGTAAATTCCATGCTGTCCTTCTAAATCAATGAGGTGGCTAAGGGGAAAGATTATCATACGAAATTTACTCAAGCCGTGCAGCTTGTTATCTTGTTATTTCAATATCTTATAGCGCTACTAAATTGCAGCTCAGATTGTATTTTTCCTCTGCTGCAATACACACAGCTATCATTTAGCCTGCAATCCTCCCGTCATCAGATTGAAATAGACTTTATTTATCCAAGCCTTTTTAAATAGGGTAAAATTACCACTAATTTTTACCGTTAGAGTTTTTTATGTCCTCCCAAGTGTCTTCATCTGCTTCTTTAGGGAAGCAACTATTTTCCATGACTTGGCCAATGCTTTTTGGCATTTTGTCTCTGATGAGTTTTCAGTTAGTCGATAGTGCTTTTATTGGTCAGTTAGGTGTTCTTCCACTTGCTGCTCAAGGCTTTACTTTACCCATTCAAATGGTGGTGATTGGGTTGCAAGTAGGTTTGGGGATTGCCACGACGGCAATCATCGCGAGGGCGCTTGGTGCTGGGAATATTCGCTATAGTAGGCAGTTGGGCGGATTGGTTCTCATGATTGGCGGTGTTGGTATCGCATTATTTTGTGTGCTGATTTGGCTTTTACGTGAACCTATTTTACTTTTGTTAAGTGCGCCTGAGGCTGTGTTTCCTGTGGTTGAGTCTTATTGGCCTCACTGGTTATTGAGTGCTTGGGTTGGAGCCTTCATATATTTCTATTACAGCTTATGTCGAGCCAATGGAAACACCTTGTTGCCCGGCATTATGATGGTGCTGACCAGTGTGTTGAATTTATTACTCGATCCGATTTTTATTTTTACGCTTGGCCTTGGTTTGAATGGTGCAGCAATGGCGACTACGGTCGCATTTAGTGTTGGGGTTTTAGTTGTGGCTCCTCTTGTAAAACGAAGAGATTGGGTGACCTTTGATTGGAAAGACTTGAACGTAAAGGAGAGCCTGTTATCGATTGGTCATATTATGGGGCCTGCGATGATAAGCCAATTGTTGCCGCCGGTTTCCTCCATGCTTGCGACTAAACTGATTGCTGGTTTTGGTACGGCAGCAGTAGCGGCTTGGGCGTTAGGGTCAAGATTCGAATTCTTTTCGATAGTTGTGGTGTTAGCGCTTACTATGTCTATGCCTCCTATGGTTGGGCGACTTCTTGGCGCGAAGGAAATAAAAGACATTCGTCAGCTCGTATCGCTTGCTTGCCGTTTCATACTGGTCTTTCAGTTCCTTGTTGCGATTGGAACACTTTTGGCGTCTGGCTTTTTATCCCACTTAATGGCGAGTGATAAAGCCGTATCAGATATCCTAAATTGGCATTTAATGCTGGTGCCGATTAGTTTAGGCGCGTTAGGTGTTTGCATGCTGATGGTGTCTGTATCAAATGCCTTGGGGCGTTCGTACTCTGCGCTGACTATTTCTGCACTGCGTTTATTTGCCTTCTTTATCCCTTGTCTGTGGATAGGAGCAGAATTGGCAGGCTTAAAAGGGCTTTTTATTGGCGTGTTAGTTGGGAACTTGCTAGCAGGAATATGTGCTTGGTGGATGTATCAACACATTATAGAGAAGCTTGAAAAGAACGATTAAGTGAAAATATATATTGAATTTACTTATATAAAACGGGCTTTTGATTGACTCCTCAGTTCTTTGATCTCTGATTTTGTTTTCCTCATTCTTATTAAGCGGTCTGCAAAGATCGCTTCTTTTGTAACAGTATATAAACCCCCTTCCTAGTGCTCGTAGCAAAAATACGAGACGAGTCTATATATCGAATTATTTTCTATTCTGAGCCTTTCTATATTTGTCATACAAAACAAGAGTTTGCTTTTATTGGCAGTGATTAGAGAGACAGAATCTGATTATGGAGGAAGAAAAAGCGCGTCTATTACACTTTTTTACACTAGGCTGTTCGAGTTAGATGTCTGCATATTAGTTGTATTGATATAGCACTTTGAGGAACGGAATAATTTTCATTTCATTGAAAAAAAAGGCTGTACTCAAGATTTAAATTGAGTGTATATTGTAAGACAAATAACTATAAACAACCTAAATTTGGGCTTTTCCGTATCTTCATTGTCATGAAATGGTAAGGCTGAAAAAGGTGCTAATATGATAAAAATAATAAATAAAATGAATAAACACGTCATCACTCCTATCTCTTTTCGAGATTGTTTTTCAATGAAACAGTCTTGTGCAACAGGTCGTATCTCGTCTGCTTTGCACGTATTTTCCTTATTTTCACTTTCTCATTTTTTGGTGCTTTTTGCTTTGCGCAAAGAGGCTGGGATGGTCAGTGCCTTATCTCTTAATACTTTTAAGTTACCTCTAAGTTTACCTGTACAGCCTTGTTCTGTGCGGAGCTTTGGTAGCTCTTAGTTTCACCTGCCGCTGATGGCTTAATGTATTCAGTGACAATAGAAAACACTCCAATATTTAACAAAAACAAAAAAAGGTTGTTTAAAAAAGTATGTCTTCAAATCCTAATGTAACTCTTAATAAAGTCTACAAGCGCTATGGTGACGTTGAGGTTGTTAAAGGTATCGACCTTGCCATAGAGAAAAAAGAATTTATCGTTTTGGTTGGCCCATCTGGTTGTGGTAAATCGACAACATTGAGAATGATCGCTGGCCTAGAAGGTATTTCTGATGGTGAAGTAGGTGTCGCGGGTCGTGTTGTGAATAACGTTGCTCCGAAAGATCGTGACGTAGCCATGGTTTTCCAAAACTATGCCTTGTATCCACACTTAAACGTGTACGACAACATTTCATTTGGCTTGAAACTAAGAAAAGCGAACAAAGAAGAAGTGGAAGCTTCCGTGAAAGAGGCGTCTTCTATTCTTGGTCTGGATCAATATCTAGAGCGTCGCCCAGCTGACTTGTCTGGTGGTCAACGCCAACGTGTTGCTATGGGGCGAGCTATTGTTCGTAAACCAGAAGTGTTCTTGTTTGACGAGCCACTATCTAACCTTGATGCAAAACTGCGTACTCAAATGCGTGCTGAAATTAAGCGTTTGCACAAGCGTTTAGGTGTGACGACAGTTTATGTAACCCATGACCAAGTAGAAGCGATGACGCTTGCTGATCGTATCGTGATTATGCGTGACGGTAAGATTGAGCAAATTGGTTCGCCAATGGAAGTATTTACTAAACCTGTAAATACCTTTGTTGCTAGCTTTATGGGTAGTCCACCGATGAACCTAATTAAAGGTGTAATGGTACAAGAGGAAGCAGGCTTCTTTATTAAGCTAAAAGATACCAAAGTACCTGTACCAGCACGAGAAGGTTGCACCTTTACAGAAGGTCAGAAAGTTTATTTAGGTATTCGTCCAGAAGATATGTACCTAAGCAGTAATGGATTAAACAATTTTGAACGTATTAGTTGTCATGTTGATCTTGTTGAGCCACTAGGCGCTGAAGCTTTGCTTCATATCAAGCTTGATGGACAAGATGCTGTTGTTAAAACGGATAGTCGTAATACATCTATTGATGAAATGAGCGAAAGCTCAGAGATATTTCTGAATTTAGATTACTTACACATTTTCGATGGCGTAACAGAAAACTCAATATACTAATAATAGGTTCAATATGAATAAATTAGATACTAACAAGCAGGGAGCGTCCTCTTCGATGAGTCCTCTCGCTGCTTTATTAGGAAAAATAAAAGCAGATTGGCAAGTATATGTGTTGCTGGCGCCAATGATCATTTGGTTTATCGTGTTTTTATATGTCCCAATGGGGGGATTACAAATAGCGTTTAAAGACTTCAGTTTGTTCCGTGGAATATCGGGCAGTAGCTGGGTAGGTTTTGAACACTTTTACACCCTCTTTGAAGACGAAAACTTTTTGCGAGCAATCCAAAATACGTTCGTGATTAGTTTTTATGGGCTAATCTTCGGTTTTCCTATTCCGATCATGCTCGCTTTGATGTTTAACGAAATTCACCATTTCGTGTTCAAACGAGTGGCTCAGACTATCGCTTATTTGCCTCACTTTATCTCTGTGGTTATCGTGGCAGGTTTGGTCATTAGCTTCCTATCTCCAACAACAGGTATTGTTAACCTGACATTGGATGCTTTAGGTTTTGATAAGATCTATTTCTTAACAAACCCTGAATATTTCCGAGCAATTTTCATCGGAAGTAATATATGGAAAGAAGCTGGTTTTGATTCCATCGTTTATCTTGCAGCCATTGCAAGTGTTAACCCATCTTTATATGAATCAGCAAAAGTAGATGGCGCGACACGTTTTCAAATGATGTACAAAATTACCTTGCCAACTATTCTGCCGACGATCTTGATCATGCTTATTATTAAAATAGGTAACATGGTTGAGGTAGGTTTTGAATATATTATTCTTTTGTACCAACCATCCACTTTTGAAACGGCAGATGTCATTAGTACCTATATCTATCGAGTAGGTTTACAGGGCAGCCAATATGATGTTGCAACTGCTGCTGGCTTATTTAACGCTGTTGTTGCTTTCGTAATGGTATATGCAGCGAACTGGTTAAGCCGTAAATACTCATCGTCTTCTTTGTGGTAGGGGTAAAATAAATGTCAGATTTTAATTTATATTCACGAGGCGATAAGATTTTTGGCTATGCCAATATGTTCCTTATTGCATTATTTGTACTTAGTACGCTTTACCCATTTATTTACATTGCTGCTGCTTCGATTAGTTCTGGCTTTGCTGTGTCATCTGGTCAGGTGGTGTTTTTCCCGAAAGATATTACCTTTGCCGCCTACGATAAAGTATTGAGCGATGTGGTTTTTTGGAAGTCTTATGCGAACACTTTCTTCTATACCATCTTCGGTACATTGGTGAGTTTAGCGATTATTATTCCTGGATCTTATGCGTTATCCCGACCTCAATTAGTAGGCAGAAGATATTTTAACTTCTTCATCGCTTTTACTATGTGGTTCAACGCCGGAATGATTCCTTTCTTCTTGAACTTAAGAGATTTGGATTTATTAGATTCAAGATTCGGTATATTAATTGCGTTTGCTTGTACGGCATTTAATATCATTCTTTTAAGAAACTTCTTTGAAGCGATTCCTAAATCTTTTGAAGAAGCAGCACGAATGGATGGTGCAGGTGATTTTAGTTTGCTGTGGAAAGTATTTATTCCACTTTCAAAACCAGCCATTGTGACCGTTGCACTATTTTGTATTGTTGCTCGTTGGAATGGATATTTTTGGGCCATGATTTTGCTTCGTGAGGAAGACAAAATTCCTCTACAGGTATATTTAAAACGTATCATTATCGAAGCTAACATGGACGATGAATTCGCTAGTACTTTGTTATCAAGTAGTTATTCTTTTGAAACAATTGTTGCTGCGATTATTGTGGTTTCCATCATTCCAGTTCTTCTGGTTTATCCATACCTTCAGAAGCATTTCAACAAAGGTATTATGATGGGTGGGGTTAAAGAGTAAGGTTTGTTTTTTCAAAATATAAATATAATAAATGGAGAAAAAAATGATAAATAAAATACTACCGTCTACTGCAATCGCGCTAGCTTTAGCTGCGACGTCAGGAGCATCTGTAGCTGCAGGTGATGATGACAAATATAAAGTGACAGATAAGCCGCTAGAACTGACTATTCACATGCACTTCCGTAACAAGTATGCATGGGATGAAAACTGGCCTGTCGCGAAAGAATACGAAAAGTATACGGGTGTCCGTCTGAAAGGTGTGGCGTCTAAGATTGGTACGAATAGCCAAGAGTTGTTCAACCTAATGTTGGTTTCTGGCAACTTGCCTGACATCGTTGGCGGTAACAGTCTGAAAGACAGCTTTATCCAATACGGTATGGAAGGCGCATTTTTACCTTTAAATGACCTGATCGATAACTACGCGCCAAATATCAAAGCGTATTTTGAAAAGAACCCTGATATTAAGAAAGCCATTACCGCGCCAGACGGAAATATTTACCACATGGCTTATTTCCCTGATGGTCAGGCGGCTCGAGCGTACTATATTCGTCAAGATTGGTTGGATAAATTAGGTCTTGAGCAACCAGAAACCGTTGATGAGTTGTATGAAGTGTTAAAAGCGTTTCGTGATCGTGATCCAAATGGCAACGGCAAGCAAGATGAAGTGCCTGCTTTCTTCCGTCATTGGGAAGAAATGATTCGTATGGTTACGCTTTGGGATGCTCGTACAACAGGTACAGACAGCTACCACCAGTTCTACATTGAAGGTCACGACAAAGTGAAACACGGTTACGTCGATGAAACTTACCGCACAGGTATTCGTAATCTAGCGAAATGGTACAAAGAAGGTCTGATCGATAAAGAAGTATTTACTCGTGGTTCTAAAGCTAGGGAATACCTATTAGGTAACAACCTTGGCGGTATGACTCATGACTGGTTTGCGAGCACAGCAGGCTATAACGACAGCTTGAAAGAAACCATTCCAGGCTTTGATTGGATTCCAATGGCGCCACCTGCGTCACCGTCTGGCGTGAGAATGGAAGAAAACGGCCGTACAACAGTGAAACCGGATGGCTGGGCGTTGACTTATTCAAACAAAGATCCGATTGCTAGTATCAAATACATGGACTTCATCTTCACTGAAAAAGGCCGCAATATTGCCAACTTTGGTGTAGAAGGTGTTCACTGGAATATGGTGGATGGCAAGCCAACTTATACACAAGAAGTATTAACAGATTCTCAACCTGTTAACTCTCAAATGTGGAGTGTTGGTGCGCAGATTCCAATCGGCTTCCGCCAGGATTACAACTACGAATGGCAATGGACGAATGAAATTGCTGCCAAAGGCATTGAGCTTTATACCGATAACAATTACATCATTGAGCAGTTCAACGGTGTTTCTATGACGGTTGCAGAGCGTCTAGTGTATGACAAGTACTGGCCAGGCATCCTAACTTACATGTTAGAGGCGCAACAGCGTTGGATTCTAGGCAGTGCCGATGTTGATGAAGAGTGGGATGACTACATCGCACGAATTAAGAAACTAGGCTACGACAAAGTACTGAAAGCTTATCAATCTGCTTATGATCGTCAATATAAGTAATAACAGGTAAGAAATTAAAAAGCGTCTCCATCGTGAGGCGCTTTTTTTATGTCTGAATTTTTATATCCAAATTAAGTTTTCATATCTTTTGCTAAATAATGAACTAATTAAATATCCATTGAAAATCTTCCTGATAATGAATATCATTTGTGTACTGTTTTTTATTATTTTGGAGAGAGTTGTGGAAGATTCAGTACAGCAAAAAATAATTGATTTTTTGCAAGTAGGTGGCCCAGTTGTATGGATACTAATGGTTTTTTCTGTTGTTGCCTTAACCATTGTACTCTTGAAATTATGGCAGTTCTCATCGCTACGCGCAGAAAGCTTGAAAACCTCGCAACTTGCGTTGGATGATTGGCGAAATGGTGCTCGTGAAGAATCCCTACAAAAATTAGATGAAAAGCGCCCAATTGATGCGCTTGTTGGCTATTCAATGCGTGCTGTATTAGAAGCAAAAAGCAACGTTGAATTGATTCGTGAAGAAGTTGAACGTCGTGCGATGAATCAACTTAGCCTGTTTCGTTCTTTCCTTCGCCCATTAGAAATTATCGCCACTTTGAGTCCATTATTGGGTTTGCTTGGTACCGTATTGGGTATGATTACCGCGTTCCAACAAATGGAAGGCGCAGGCAGCCAAGTGGATCCTTCGGTATTATCTGGTGGTATTTGGCAGGCTCTTTTAACCACAGCGGTTGGTTTGGCTGTTGCGATTCCTGTCGTGACGTTGCAAAGCTGGCTTGAGCGAAAAGTAGAACGCATTGCTCATAATATGAATGACGCAGTGACTCAGGTTTTTACTAGCAAAGAAGCCAAAGAACTTGTTGAAAAAGCAGCAAAAGAGATGCTGCATGCCGCTTAATCTATCTCAACCCAAACGCAAGAATGCGATCAGTCTGACACCACTTATCGATGTGGTGTTCATTCTATTGTTGTTCTTTATGTTGACCTCAAGCTTTGTTCCTTGGCGCATCGTAGACACACCTTTATCTGTTCCTTCTGCGGATGAAAAACCAGCAGAAGAGAAAGAAAACATCATCCTGACGTTAAAGCAGAATGATGGTCAAGTGTGGGTTGAAGATCGCGCGGTGAACCTTGCAGATCAAACATATTTCCAAACGCTCATCGCAGATTACAATGAAGGAACTTTTGTTATCAAAGCGGAAGAAGGTGTCACACTCCAAACCCTGATGAACTTGGCAGACCGTTTAAAGTTGAATGGTGCTGAAAATGTCTCGATTGCTAACGCCTTTTCTATGCCGGAGGCACAATGAAGATAGGTCAAAAGTACGCAGCGAGAGCGGCGAGCAACGATGACAACATGGTGCCTTTAATCAACGTTGTATTCTTGATGTTGGTCTTTTTCATGGTCGCAGGGCAAATTAAAAAAGCAGATCCTATTGCGGTTATACCTCCTAACTCAGTGAATGATACTAGGGCAGCGACGGATCCGAACGTTGAAATTGTCGTTGGTGCAGACAGTGTTCTGTATGTTGATGACGAGTTGAAAACCGTTGAAAACGTACAAGCCTATTTAGAAGAAGCCTTTGAAGCTTCCGCTGATAAAGATGGTTTTTGGGTTCAAGTTAAAGCAGATGGCGATATTCCACTGGAAGAGCTTCGTCCAATCTTTAACCAAGTTCGTTTAGCTGGCCTGACAAAAGTCAGCTTGGCGACACAGCATGCGCGAGGTCATGAATGATTTCGACACGTCATTGGATTATCGCTGGTGGCCTAGCAGTTTCTGTTCATGCGGGCGCATTTTATGCTGCCTTTTATTCTGTTCCAGAAGGCAGCGAGAATGTTGGTTATCAAGGCATCGAGTTTGGCCTTGGAATGGTTGGAGACTTAGGTGTTGCTTCGGATACGAGTGTTGCTCAAGAAGAAGTGCAAGAAGTCGAAGAGACGGAAATTATTGAACCAGACCCGATTGTGGAGCCAGAGCCAGTTGTTGAACCGGAACCTGAACCGATCGTTGAGCCTGAGCCTATTATTGAACCAGAGCCCGAGCCAGAACCAATTGTAGAACCTGAACCTGTGGTTGAACCAGAGCCTGAGCCGGTTGAAGTGAAGCAAGAGTCGCCTATTGAAATTGAAAAAGTAGAGCCTATTGTTGAGCCAGAGCCAGAGCCAGAGCCAGAGCCAGAGCCAGAGCCAGAGCCAGAGCCAGAGCCAGAGCCAGAGCCAGAGCCTAAAAAAGTTGAGAAGCCAGTAGCAAAAGCAGCGCCACAACCTGTAGCTCCGCCTTCTGCTGCGAATCAAAAAGTCACAACAGGTACCGGAAATACGGTAACAACTGGAGGCAATCCAGGCGCGAAAGCCAGCTATTTCTCTAAACTGAAATCTATCTTGGCAAACAACAAGCGTTATCCAAGAGCCTCTAGACGTCGGAATGAAGAAGGTGTTGTTACCTTATCTTTTGTGGCACACGCAGATGGTTCGGTTTCTGATGTGAAAATATTAGAAAGCTCAGGTTATAAGCGTTTGGACAAAGCGGTTTTGGATATGATCAAAAAGTCTACGCCTTTACCTAAGTTTGAAGAAGGCATGACGGAAAGTGAGTTACGCATTAACTTGCCTGTATCTTTTAAGTTAAGCGACCTCTAATACGCAAATCTGTGATTCAACGTCTCTAAAAATGCCAAGCTTGAGTGATACAAGCTTGGCATTTTTGTTTTTAATATTAGCGTGCTGTAGTGGTGTTTTGCGGTAATAACAACCACACCTTGCCAAAGTGTTTAAGCTGCCCTGCATGAAAATGCGCTTCTTCTCCAATGCCTTGATACCAATCGATATGTCCCGCACCTTTAATCGCACCGCCTTTGTCTTGAGCCAACAAGAGACGAAATTCATGGCCGATTAGGTTTCCATAGGAATCCAGTTTGGGAACTTGGGCTAATAAGATAGAGCCTAGAGGAATGACACTTGGATCAACTGCTGCAGAATACAATGGTGTGAGTGGTACATTTGCCGCACCGACAGGATTTTGAGGGCCTTCACTGAAAAATAAATAGCTTGGGTTAGACGAAAGAATGTCTCTCATGCGGTCTGGGTTGTCTGCTAGCCACTGGCGGATACTTTGAGCGGAGATGTCGGCTCGATCTATTTCACCTTGCTCGATTAATTCCTTTCCAATACTGCGATAAGGATGGCCATTTACACCGCCCCAAGAAAGGAGCTTTTGCTCTCCATCTTCGTACTCAACCACACCTGAGCCTTGCACATGCAAAAAGAAATTATCGACAAGATCTGATGTGTAGGCAATTTCTAAACCTTGCCCTGCTAATGCACTTTCAAAGTCGATTTCTTCCCGTGAAGGGAAGTTGCCATTTTCGTCTCTTTGGGTTGGTTTTCGATATAAGGGGTAACGGAACTCTTCATCGGGAAAATGGCGAACGGGTAAAATAGGCACGTAATAACCTGTTATTTGAACGTTGCCTCGCTCATCTTGTCCGGCTAATTGATGTGCTACTAGCTTTGGTTGCCTTGTTGGATTATCCAACCAATCTTGGAGTTCATTGGCAACAGTCCTTAGTTCTTCGGTTGAGGTTTGTGTGTTATCAAGCACATACTCTTTGTCAGAAATTCTGTTTAGATAAGTGATTTGCTGTTGTAGACCGTATCGGAATTCAGCGTCTGGGTAAGGCAAGCCTGGCGGAAGGCTTTCTTGTAAATACAAGGTGTCTCGCTTTAGTCCTGTGATGTCGCGTCCATTGTTTTCGAAGTCATTGGATTTATCAATTTCAGAAACACTGCAACTGATTAAAAAGGTACTGAAAGAGACGATGAAAAAGGGACGAAACAGATTCTGGTAGAGTGTGTTTTTTGAATGGGAAGATGATTGTTTAGAGCGGAAAATTTGTAGTACAGAGATGACATTCATAAAGGCTCGTTATTATAAAAAATGAAAATAAGTCGACGATGCGAATCGAAAAAAATGTATAAAATCAAATAGTGTAGCTAATCTGACAGCAAAGAAAGCATCAGGTTCATCTTGGGTATTTATCAAAGGGAAAGCAATATACAGAGGGCGTGTTTTACACTTTAATACATGAGGTATTCATAAGCCTGACGTAAGTCGATAAAACGGTCTTGATCACCACCTCGGTCTGGGTGATGTTGTTGAGCCAGTTTTCGGTACTGTTGTTTAATGTCTGCTTTCGTTGGATTTTCTGCGTCGATCTCTAGGATTTTAAGAGCCGAATTTCTATCACTTCCTGTCAAACTAATGCCTTTGAAAAAACTATTGAGTAGACGAGACACGCCATCCGCATCTGTTTTTTCGTATTCATCCCAATCGAGGTAATAAGCCGCTAGTTTAGCATCGACACTGTCACTGAGATGAGTGCTACCAGAAAGCTTTACTTGGGAGGCGCTAAACAAAGTAATGCGTGTGGCGGTAATATCAAGAACAAGGTTTTCCTCTTGCCATAAACTGGTTTGCAGTTGGTATAAGGCGTTCATAATGAGAAAGTGCTGTCGGAACAACTGCAGGTTGCTATCATCAGCAAGTTGGCTAAAAGCAGGTAAGAGATCCTTTAGTGCTTTTAGAATGTCAAACTCGCTAATTCCGTTTGGGCTTTTTTTCAAAATCGCCAAAATCGGTCCGACTAAAGGGTTTTTCATATCTCACTCTTATGCTGGTATGTTTAATACAGTGTATGTGATGAAACAGAAAAGGGTCAAAGTTACCCGTCATCTTTTATTGATTCGAAATAGGTTAAGGCAAAACTTATGTTGTGGGTTATTGGCATTATCATCGCGCTTTTGTTACTGGTTGGACCGAGTGCATGGGTAAAGTTTACCTTGAAGCGCTATGCAACCGATCGTGCGGATCTACCTGGAACCGGTGGCGAATTGGCGCAGCACTTTGTAAAACGTTTTGAGCTGGATGACGTCAAAGTTGAGACAACACAGGAAGGCCGAGATCATTTTGACTTTGGCCAGCATGTGGTTCGTCTTAGTCCTAGTGTCTTTAGTGGTCGATCCTTAACGGCGGTTGCTGTGGCGACTCATGAAATAGGTCACGCAATTGCTCATGAGAAAAAACAGAAAATCTCGCACCTAAGTTCAAGATATTTGCCCTTTGCGCATTTTGCTCGACGTATTACGGCTGGCTTGCTCATCGGCTGGCCACTGATTTCTGCCATACTGCATTTGCCTTATGCGGTTGCTTTGCATGCGCTTGTCGTTGGTTTATCAGGTCTTTTAGCTGTAGTGGTTCAGTTGGCAATCTTGCCTGAAGAATGGGACGCCAGCTTTAATAAAGCCTTGCCTATCTTGGCTGAAGGAAATTACATTCCCCAAGAAGACTTACCCAAAGTGAAGAAAATCTTAACTGCCTGTGCAATGACTTACGTTGCAGCGGCTTTGGTGAGAGTGCTATTTGTTTGGCGCTGGTTTAAGCGTTAAGAGTGATTGAAAGGTATTAACATTCCTGCTCACTCTTTCCTTGATAGACCGTTTCTCTGATAAGATTGAATCTCAGAAGACTTATTCGCACCTTCCTTAATCTAAGTAACCTTTTCCCTCTTTGACTTGTCACAAAAAAGGCATGAAGTTCGCATAAAATCGCCTTACTATGAAAGCTGACTTTTTGGTTAGTATTTATCATCAAAAACTATTTTGCTTTATGGAGTAATGTCATGACATTGTTTTTTCCTAGGAAGGCGTCTGTTTTAGCTTCTTCACTTCTTTTTGCATCGCTTGCCCAAGCAGCCACTATTGACTTACGAGTCATGGAGACCACTGATATTCATATGAATTTAGTGGATTACGATTACTACGGTGATAAGCAAAGTGATGGAGTTGGCTTGTCCCGTGTGGCAACTTTGATCAAAGCGGCTCGTGCTGAAGTGACAAACTCTGTGTTGGTTGATAATGGTGATTTATTGCAAGGTACGCCTCTGGGCGATTATGTAGCAAAAGGACGAGTGCTGCGCTTTGGTGAAACACATCCAGCTTTTAAAGCGATGAACTTACTTGATTATGATGTGGGTAATATAGGTAATCATGAATTTAACTACGGTTTAGACTTTTTGATGAAGAGTTTGAGCGGAGCGAACTTCCCTTATGTGAATGCCAATGTCTATGTTGATGACGGTGATAACGACCCTTCTAATGATCAACCCTACTTTCAGCCTTACATTATTAAAGACAAAACCTTCGTTGATTCTGATGGTAAAACGCAAACGGTGAAAATTGGTTACATTGGTTTTGTGCCGCCGCAAATCATGACTTGGGATAAAGACAATTTAACCAGCCGAGTAATCGCAAAAGACATTGTTGAAACCGCGAATAAATACGTTCCAGAAATGAAAGCCAAAGGCGCAGATTTGGTTATCGCGATTCCTCACAGTGGCATGATGAATTCGCCTTATATGAAAGGTGAAGAAAATGCGTCTTATCATTTAGCCAAAGTAGATGGCATTGACGCTATTCTGTTCGGCCACTCTCATCGTATTTTTCCAGGTGACAAAGCATTAGACGCATTTGATGGTGTAGACGGTGAAAAAGGCACAGTGTTTGGAAAACCCGCCACTATGCCTGGCTTTTGGGGTTCTCACCTTGGTGTGATTGATCTGACGTTAGAGCCTTCTGGTGACGGTTGGAAAGTAGCGGATGGTAAAGCCGCTGTGCGTGCTATATCACGCAGAGAAGGGCGTAAGACCATTGCCTTGGTAGAAGCCGATGCAAGTATTAATGATGCTGTTGAAACCGAGCACCAAGGTACTTTAGCGTACATGCGTCGTAAAGTGGGTGAGTCCACCGCAGACATCAATAGCTTCTTTGCTCTTGTTCAAGACGACCCATCGATTCAGATCGTGAATAACGCACAAATTTGGTATGTGAAGAACATTGTGCGTGGCACATCTTATGAAGGCTTACCGATTCTATCGGCTGCAGCTCCCTTTAAAGCGGGCGGTCGAGGTGGTCCAGATTATTATACTGATGTGCCAAAGGGTGATATTGCGCTGAAAAACGTGAGTGATTTGTACATTTATCCAAACGATTTGAAGGTCGTAAAATTAACAGGTGAACAGGTTGTTGAGTGGTTAGAGCTTGCAGCTGGTCAGTTTAATCAAATCGATGCTGCTTCAAGTGCGCCTCAGAGTCTGGTGAATGCGGCTTTCCCGACTTATAACTTTGATGTCATTGATGGTATTTCATATCGTATTGATGTAACTCAGCCAGCACGTTACGACGGCGATGGTAAATTGGTCAATCCTAGCTCTCATCGTATTAAGAGTGTCATGTTCAACGGCAAAGCTTTGAATATGACAGATGACTTTTTAGTGGCGACGAATAATTACCGTGCCACTGGTGGCGGCCATTTTCCTAACTTATCAGGCGACACCATTGTGATTGACGCGCCAGATAAAAACCGAGATGTTGTTGCGAATTATTTGTTAAGCCAGAAAACCATCAATCCAGCGGCAGATAACAACTGGTCGTTTACGGACTTTGGCAAAGCAAAAGTACAATTTGTGACGTCTCCGAAAGCAAGAGACATGGCAAGCGACAAAATGTCGTATCAGTCTTTAGATGAAAATGGCTTTGCTGTGTTTGAGATGAAATAAGCCAAACGCTTATTTGATATAGAATTGAGAAGAGCACTGCTAGGTGTCTCTTCTTGGTTCTGTATTGATTTTTGGCAATTTTCTTTTTCCTTTCTACTTTTCTTATTGAATCTACATATTTGCTCTCTATTTTAAAGAGTATGATCAACTTCATATTGTCTAAAATAAGAGAGCAAACTGTTTCTGTGCGTATTCCAATTGTCACCAAGCTGTTTATTTCCCTGTTTGTTACCAGTGTTTTATTGGTAACCGGAATGGCGTTTCTGGTGAGTTATAGTTTCAAATCAGGGTTTCAAACTTACCTCAACAAACAGGAAGAAAAGCAAGTTGTTGAGTTAGCGGAAGGTGTTTCTCAATATTATTCCAGCGAACAAGGTTGGAAAATACTCAGAGAGCGACCTGAAGTATGGGCAGATCTTTTTGTCGAAATGAATAGTCCTTTACCTCCCAGACAAGAAAGAGGAATGCCAGATCGAGAAGGTTTTCCGTCACCAAATAACGGTTTTCCACGACCAGAAAGAGAAGGCTTTGAACCGCCAAATGGCAATTTCATGATGCCCGCGCCAAATGGCTTTGCGCCTCCTAATGACGGTATGCCAGTGCCGAGTGAAGAGCATTTTGCGGCTTCTGGTAGAGACAATGCCATGGAAGAAAATCTAAGCCCTTTGAGTCATCGCATTCATTTGGAAGATGCTCAACGCCACTGGATAACGGGTGTTCCATTAAAGGCGCAAGGTGAGGATTCAACTGAGCGTTTGGATGTGCCAATAATTGTAAACTCGAAAGCCGTTGGCTGGCTGGTTTTAGAGCAGAAAAGCTTACTGTCAGGAGAACTTGTTACTCAGTTCTATGAGCAACAACAAAGTAACTTATTTTGGATTATTGGTTTAGCGGGTTTTGCGTCTCTATTGGTTGCTTCGCTCTTGGTTCGCCATTTTCTTGCGCCGTTGCAGAACTTAAAGCAAGGCGCGAACGCATTGCTAGAAGGCAATTATGATTTTTCTTTTGGTCAACGAAGTAATGATGAATTTGGTGAATTATCGGACAGTTTTCAGTCTCTTATTGGCAGTTTGAAAGAACAAAAAGAAAGCCGCGAACAATGGCTGGTGGATATCTCTCATGAACTGCGAACGCCCATTGCGGTACTTCGTAGCGAGCTGGAAGCCATTCAAGACGGCATTCGTCAGGCGGATACACAAAGAATCGACTCCATGCATCATCAAGTGATGGGTCTAAGACGTTTAGTAGACGACCTTTATGTGTTATCGAAAACCGATTCTGGCGTGTATCAGATAGAAGTTAGCACGATTAACATCGGGCCTTTGGTTCAACGGGTAGTCAGCCAGTTTGAACCAAGAGTAGACGAAAAAAACTTGCAGATAGCATTAGATAAACCTGATCAAATTGCGTTTATAAAAGGCGATGAGAAAACCTTAGAACAACTTTTTGTTAACCTATTGGAAAACAGTTTGCGTTACACGGATGCTCCGGGGCGCATTTTGGTTTCTATTATTGAAGAGCCTAAGCAGGTTTTAATTCGTGTTGAAGACTCTTCGCCAGGTGTTGGAGAAGAGCATTTGCCTAACCTGTTTAAGCGTTTGTATCGAGTCGATAAATCCCGTAGCCGACAACATGGCGGCTCGGGTTTAGGCTTATCCATTTGTCGTAACATCGTCATGATGCATGGCGGTCATATTTCAGCAAAAGCTTCTGCATTAGGCGGATTAGCAATTGAAATCAGAGTAGAGAAAGTGAGTGAAGCATGAGTGAGAAAAAGAAATTTATCCTAGTCGTCGAAGATGAGCCGACGTTATCAGCCATTCTTTGCGAATATTTTGAACACGCTGGTTTTGAGGCGAAAAGCCTAGATGATGGCGCAGTGGTAGTGGATTTTGTGAAGCAAAACGCTCCAGATTTAATCATCTTAGACTTGATGTTGCCAAACCGAGGAGGTTTAGACATTTACCGTGATATTCGAACTTTTAGCCAAGTGCCTGTGATTATGGCAACGGCAAAAGTAGAGGAAATTGATCGATTGATTGGTCTTGAGCTTGGTGCTGACGATTACATCTGTAAGCCTTACAGTACTCGTGAAGTGGTTGTTAGAGCAAAAAACATCTTGCGCCGTAATGATGCGCCGGTTCAGGAAGAGCAAGGTGACCTAGTGATTAATGAGCTTTCCATGTCGGCTATTTTTCACCAAAAGGCTTTGTCGCTGACGCCTGCTGAATTTAGAATTTTATCTTTCCTATTTAAAAACAAAGGCAAGATTTTTAGCCGAGATCAGCTGATGGATAATATTTATACTGATCATCGTGTGGTTGCGGATCGAGCGATTGATAGTCACATCAAAAACCTACGCAAAAAGTTGGCTGATGTTGACCCATCGTCTGATTGCATTCGCTCTGTATACGGCGTCGGCTATAAGTTTGACGCCTAATTAGCGCTTTCTCCATACTGAATACAAACTTTCAAAATATACTTTCTTCGTTCCATTATTGAATTGTGTTTCGCAAAACACCGAAGGAAGTATGTATGAAATCGATATTCTCTAATTTATTCATTCCCGCGATGGCGGTTGCCACTTTGGCGTTTTTTTCTGTCAGTAGTATGGCCGCGAATCAGCCGCCTCCAGGCGAGCCACCTTCTTTTCAAGAGCTAGATAAAAACGGTGATAACCTTCTGACGAAAGACGAGTTGAGAGGCCCACTGTTAGACGATTTCGATCGCTTCGATGCAGACGGTAGTGGCTCGTTATCAGAAGATGAGATGCCAGAACCACCACAACATCGTTAAGTCAGGCCAAGGAGAAGGCTTATGGCTGCCCGTTCGATTCTCGTGTTGGTTTGTTGCTTAAGTTTGTCTGGTTGTGCTGTTGGGCCTAGAGGACACGGCGCGCCTTTTGGGTTATTCGCTCTGGGCGCTGGCATTGCCATAGGTTCAGTTTTGACGACCTTGCCCCATCGCCATGTTGTGGTTGATGACCGCACTTATTATTCCGATGGTGTTTTTTATCGAGACACACCTCGTGGTTACGTGGTTGTTACGCCAACACCGGGTGTTTGGGTAGATGATATTCCTGAAGAACACAGAGTCGTGCGGCGCAAAGACAAAGACTATTTCACCAGTAAAGGGGTTTGGTATCGGTTTGATGTGAAACGCAAACAGTACAAGGTGGTCGAAAGCCCTTTTGATGATGAGGATTATTAATACTTCTCTGAAAGCAAAAAGCCTCAAGATGAATGGCATCTTGAGGCTTTTTTATGAAGTCCGCAAATTACCTTATTAACGTTGCTTAGTTTCGTATTCTGGGTGAATCCAAACAGGCGCATCCAAACTGGGTAATGGGTCTTTTCCTAAAATCATGTCTGCCGCTTTTTCTGCCACCATGATGGTTGGCGCGTTTAAGTTTCCGTTGGTGATAGTCGGGAAGATAGACGAATCCACCACGCGAAGGTTTTCGATACCACGCACCTGACAGGCTTCATCTAAGACGGCCATTGGGTCGCTGTTATCGCCCATTTTACAGGTACAAGATGGGTGATAAGCGCTTTCTACGTTTTCTTTTACCCACTGATCAATGTCTTCGTCGCTTTGAATATGCATGCCTGGCTGAATTTCATCGCCACGGTATGCGTCTAAAGCGGATTGTTGAAGCACTTCACGAGTAAGACGAATCGTATCACGCCAGTCTTGTTTGTCTTGTTCGGTGGAAATGTAGTTGAATAAAATACGAGGCTTGGCGGTTGGGTCTGCAGACTCAATCCAAAGCTTACCGCGACTTTCAGGTTTGTTTGGTCCAACGTGGACTTGGAAACCATGACCTTCAAAGGCAGCTTGACCATCGTAGCGCATGGCCGCAGGTAAGAAGTGATATTGAATGTTAGGCCATTTCAAACCGGCTCGTGAGCGAATGAAGCCGCAAGATTCAAAATGGTTGGTCGCACCCAATCCACTTTTGAATAAGATCCAGCGGGTACCGATAAGACCTTTGCTGATCAAATCCAATTTACCGTTTAGTGTGACGGGCGTTTTGCACTTGTATTGGAAATAGACTTCCAAGTGGTCTTGTAAGTTCTCACCCACACCAGGCAATTCATGCACCAGTGGTACGCCTGCTTTTTCCAGTACGTCTTTTGGACCAATACCAGACAGTTGCAGCAACTGTGGAGAACCAACAGAACCCGCTGAAAGAATGACTTCTTTACTGGCGTCTGCTTGGCTAGTTTGACCATTTTTACTGAATTCAATGCCAACGGCTCTTTTGCCATCAAAAATAACTTTGTGGCTTAAAACACCAGTTTTTAATGTGAGGTTTGAGCGAGACATTGCACGACGCAAATAGGCATTCGACGTAGACGCACGAACGCCATTTTTTACCGTCATGTGCATTGGGGCAAAGCCTTCTTGGCGATGTCCATTGTAGTCTGCTGTTTCGCCGTAGCCAGCTTGGTTACCTGCATCAATGAAGGCTTGATAAAGCGGGTTGTAGGTCATGTTGTTGCCGTTATTGGTCGACAATGGGCCGTCGCCACCGCGATACAAATCTGCGCCGCCTTTCCAAGATTCTGCCTTTTTGAAATAAGGCAGACAGGTTTGGTAATTCCAACCTTTTGCGCCGCTTTCTTCCCATTGGTCAAAGTCGCACGCGTGACCGCGAACATACACCATGCCGTTGATAGAGGACGAGCCGCCTAGCACTTTACCGCGCGGGCAATGCATTTCGCGATTGTCTAAGCCTGGCTCTTTTTCTGTATGAAACTGCCAAGCGTATTTTTCTGTGTTCATTGGGTAAGACAAAGCTGTAGGCATTTGGATAAAGATACTTTTATCTGAGCCGCCCATTTCGAGTAGAAGGACCTTGTTTTCGCCACTTTCAGTGAGTCGATCCGCTAACACACAACCTGCGGAGCCGGCACCCACGATAATGTAATCGTATAGTTCGTTTGCCATAATATTTTCCGCTTAATAAGGGTTTTGAATGTCGTTTAAATCGACAAACACGCTCTTGGTCTGTGTGTAGTTGTATAAAGTGTCGATGCCGTTTTCGCGGCCAACGCCAGACTCTTTGTAGCCGCCAACAGGCATTTCAGCAGGAGAAGCACCCCAAGCATTGATCCAGCAAATCCCGGCTTGTAATTGATTGATTACACGATGAGCGCGAGCGAAATCTTTCGTGAAAACACCAGCCGCAAGGCCAAGCTTAGTATCGTTAGCGCGTTGAATGGCTTCGTCTTCATCGGTGAAGCTTAATATCGACATAACAGGGCCGAAAATCTCGTCTTGAACTTGTGGCATGTCATCCGTGCAATCTGTGAAAACCGTTGGCGCAACAAACGCGCCTTTGTCTAAACCGTTTTCTGTGACTTGATAACCACCGCAAAGCAAGGTTGCGCCGGCGTCTTTTGCCGCTTCGATGTAACCTAAGACTTTACTCATGTGGCCTTTAGAAATTAACGCACCGACTTGTGTGTTCATGTCCATTGGGTCGCCAATAATCATGGCTTCTGTGCGTGTTTTAAGTTCTTTGGTGAAGGCTTCCATTATGTCGGCGTGAACAAATACGCGTGTGCCGTTCGTGCAAACTTCTCCTTGGGTGTAGAAGTTTGCCAGCATAGCAGCAGAAACGGCTTGATCGACTGGCATATCAGGGAAGATGATCATAGGCGATTTACCACCCAGTTCCATAGTCACGTCTTTTAAAGATTGAGCAGAAGCGGCCATGACTTTTTTGCCTGTTCCGACTTCACCAGTGAAAGACACTTTGTCGATTTCTGGGTGTGCTGTGATCATTTGACCCGTTCGACCATCGCCTTGAATGACGTTAAAAACACCATTTGGTAAACCGGCTTGAGTATAAATTTCAGCGAGTTTAAGGGTAGTTAATGGCGTTTCTTCAGAAGGTTTGAAAATCATCGCATTACCTGCAGCAAGTGCAGGGCCAGATTTCCACATAGCGATTTGAATAGGGTAATTCCATGCGCCGATGCCTGCGCAAATACCGAGCGGTTCACGGCGAGTATAGAAAAAGTTGCCGTTGCCAAGGTCTTGGTAGTCGCCTTGGATTTTGTCTGCTAGGCCCGCGTAATATTCAATCACATCCGCGCCTGTTTGAATGTCGACACAAATGGCTTCTTGCAGAGGTTTACCTGTGTCTAGCACTTCTAGGCGAGCAAGTTCTTCATTGTTCTCTCTCAGCAATTCTGCTGCTTTTTTCAGGATGCGACCACGTTCAACACCTGTCATAGCAGCCCAGACTTTTTGACCTTGCTTTGCCGATTCAATAGCGGCATCTAGTTCTGCTTGGCCTGCATGTTCAACGGTGGCAATGACTTCGCCAGTAGCTGGATTAATGGTTTCAAAGTGTTCGCCGCTGGTGGATGCATGATAGCGACCATGAATGTATTGCTGCTGATGTGCCATGCTAGTAAACCTCTTTTTATTAAACGCTTATTCAATAAAAATATTCTACACGCTTTGTGAATGAAAGGCAGCTAAAGGAAAGGAATCCTTTGGAATAGGGCACTGAAATGGCAATTTTGCTTTTTTAGGTGTCGCCAATAGGCTTGTTTTTACGTTTAGGTTGGTCGAAAAATAAACAAAAAGACACATTTATAGGTGCAATTTAGCATCCGAAATGACGTAAAAACACATTCTTTTGTTGTGCCTCAACTACAATTAATGAACAACAAAAACAAAAAGAGGAGTGTCGTATGAGCTTACAAATGATAGTGCTAATTATTTTAAGCGTGATGCTAGTGGCGAAAATAGTCTATTTGGCGTTTTTTGTCCGTCCAGAGCATGATCATCAAAAAGATCACCATGCACATGGACACCATCATAATTCGAAACGGTAGTTTAGTTATGCCCGCGATAACGTTTGTGTTTCGCTTCTTTGACCGTATTTAAGTCTACTAAGACCAAGCCGTCTACACAGTAGCCAAAGTCAGCATCGACGCCAAAGTCTAAGAAGCGTACACCACCGGGCTCACATAACTCACTGTATTGTTTAAACAGAGTAGGAACACTGGCACCAAAGTGACCAAGTTGTTCTTTCAAAACCTTGAAGTCTTCTTCGTAATTATTCCCACAGAAAAGCCCTGAAATAATGTCCTTATGCTCTGCGCTGACTTGGTATGGCGTAAATGAGCGCGCCAAATGCTCTTTGTCCGAAAAATATAAGCTGTAAAAAGAAACAATAAAGTCCTTCGCTGCTTGAGGGTAATTGTTGCTCAAGCTGACAGGTCCAAACATGTAACGAATTTCAGGGTGTTTATTTAGATAAGCACCAATGCCGTACCATAAATAATCTAAACTGCGTTTGCCCCAATATTTCGGCTGAATGAAACTACGACCAAGTTCTATGCCTTGTTCGAAGTAAGGTTCCATGTCGCAGGAATACTGGAACAGCTCGGCACTGTAAATTTTATTTGGCTTTTCTTCTTTCATGTAACGAGCCACTTCACCAATGCGATAAGCGCCAACGATTTCGAGCTCTTCTTCATCCCAAAGGATTAAGTGGCGGTAATGTTGGTCGAACTTATCCAAATCCGAGCGTTCGCCAGTGCCTTCACCAACTTTGCGGAAGGCAATTTCACGCAAACGGCCAATTTCTTTCATGGTGACAGACATTGGATCGTAATCAAAAAGGTAGATTTGTTTGTTGTCTTTGGTGCTACCAAGGTGTTCGGATTGTTTCAGTTCGTGTTTGATTAACTGTCGATTTTGAGGGTGTTCGACGGTTTTCTCGGTTTTTAGTAATGGTTTTTTGCCTTTTGCGATACGGTACAAATGGCGTTTAACCAGTTTGTTTTTCTCTTTATCGCTAAGCGGTAGCTGTGCCAATTCTTGAATCGGAATGGCTTGACCGACTTGCATAGGAATTCTGCGATTCTTTTGACGGAACATTTCATTAGCAAGTTGGATGGTGGAAAGAGGGCGATAGACAATTGAGCTGGTGTAAAACAACATAGAGTTACGGCCACCAATGTGAACAGGCAATAACGGGCTGTTGGTTTTTTGTGCCAGTTTGAGGTAGTTCTGATTCCATTTCTGGTCTTTTACACCACTTGGAGAAATACGCGACACTTCGCCAGCAGGGAAGATAATCACGGCTTCTTCATTGTGCAGACAACTCATAATGGCTTTGAGTTGTTGACGACCTGTTTTGCCGCCGATGTTGTCGACAGGCAAAACGAGATTTCTTAATCCATCAAATCCCATGAGCAAATCATTTGCGACGATTTTTACATCAGGGCGAATTTCGCCAACCAATCTTAACAGAGCCAATCCGTCCAATGCGCCAAGAGGGTGATTGGCAATGATCATTGTGCGCCCGCTTGCAGGAATGTTGCGGCGATCTACTTGGCTAACGTGATAACTAAAGTTGAAATGATCTAACACACGATCAATAAATTCGAAGCCGACACAGCCGTCGTTTTTTTCCAGGAATTGGTTTACTTCACTTTCGTGGAATAAGCGTTTTAAGACGCTTAACGTAGGGCGTGTAATAAGGGGGCTTTTGTCGAAAAATTGAGGTGATTTGTTAGCAATCATTTGCTCGACTTGTATCACAGTGTTGCTCCGCTCTGAAAAGAATTTTTATGTTTTATAGGAGAGTAGAGTGAAAATGTGACAGCTAGGTGACAATTGTATGTCGAAAATGTGACCAGTTTGTATGTGAAATACAGTCGAGAAGAGCAGGAATCGTTTATTTAGAAAAAGTCTTATTCGTCTTTGTACGCGTAGAAAAAATTCCAAAGACAATAAAGGGTAAAACCGGCAGCAACCACTGCCCAGAATGGCTCGTTAGAAACCCATTCAAGAACCGACCAAGCAGCACAAAATACAGTGGCTGTGACTCGTCGCCATTTAGGGCGAAAAAAAGCGCGATCTGATTCTGTTAGCATAGGTTGATTTTCGTTCTATAAAAAGTCGGTTTATAAATTTGATGCGCCAACCTATTGTTTGTTTAGAGTTTTCTCTAAAACAGCGTTTATAGAGTTGGCGTACAAATGGAAAAAGCCAATAAGTTTAGGGAATCCAAAATGCTTATTGTGCCTTTGTTTTACTGTTACCTAGAGAGATATGACGTGAGCCTGTTAGTTGAGATTGACCGCTAACACCTGAGTCGATTTTATCTATCTGTCCACCGCGAGCAAGGAACTCCTGCATCTGCTTTTCAATGGATTCCGAAGTTTCCGAAGCAGCTGGCTGTTTCTTTTTAGTTGCCATAATAAATAGTCCTTGTTATTTGAGTGAACAAGGACTATATCAGAAATTCAGTCAACTTGCCTGTTATTGGTTAGTGTTTAGCCACATAAGCTACTGTTTTACTGTGAAAATCACGACTATTCGCTGTTAGGCTCCGGAATAAGGGTGATATCGGCGAATAATTGGATTCAGCAGTCGAGCCAGCCAACCAGTGAATTCAATCGGAGCATCGAGCACAGTTAAACAAATACATTCAGCGTCTTTGGTGACAATAGGCTTATGCTTATGGCTCGCATCACGACTAATAAAGTCGCCTTTGCGGTACACGCCACTTTCATCTGAGAACGCGCCTTCTAAAACCAAGGTGATCTCTTCACCCGTGTGAGCGTGATGAGGCATATGCGAGCCAGCTTTCACTCTGGTTAAGGCAATTTGAGCGCCGCCTTTTTCATTGTGTAACGTTGCAATTTTGAATGAAGGCGACAGTCGCATCCAGTTTAATTCTTCATAACTGTTGCTGATAAATTGGCGTAAGCTGTTTGGGATTTTGTAGTTATCCCAAAACTTTTCTTCTGTGGTTTTTGGCTCAATCGTAGCTTGAAGCACTTCTTCGTCCTGCTTGCTTTCGGCTTGTGTTAGCTTCTTAAGCAGGCTTTCTTTCAGTGAATTAAGATGGTGATGATCTGTTACTGCTTGATCAAAAAGATGAGAGCCAACCATTTCTAGCTTTCTTACCTGTTGTTGGCATTCGCGACAATGCTCTAAATGAGCAGACACGCATAATGAATGTGCCAAAGGTAATGAGCCAGCAGCATAGTCAGTTAGCATTTCAATCGATGGATGATAAAGAGTCATCGATACTACCTCTTAATGTAAATAGTGAGTTTGTGTAAGGCGAGGCGAACTCTGGATTTGATCGTTCCTAATGGAAGCGATAATTCCTCCGCAGCTTCTTTGTGCGTTTTGCCTTCTAAATAAACTTTGGCCAAAACCTGTTTTTGATCGGCTGGCAATTTATCTAGACCTTCTCTAATACGTTCTTGATCTCTGTGTTGTTGAGCATCTTTGAACGGGTCTGCATTTTCATCTACTACGTTTTGCCATAGATATTCAGGGTCAATATCAGACTGATGGCGGCTATTTTTACGCAAGTAATCAATGCGGGCATTTCTTGCTAGCGTGAAAACCCATGTATTTAATGAAGCAGACTCTTTTTTATAAGTGTGTGCTTTGTTCCAAATACGAATCATCACCTCTTGGGCGATATCGTCCGCCATGAGGTTGGCACCTGGCTGTTTGGCAAGGCAAAAAGCTCTTACTTTTGGCGCATAGTGATCAAACAAGCGCACCAGTGCGGCTTGGTCTCTGTGCTCCGCAATGGCCAAAATGTCCATTAGGTGCTGATCGTCGTGTTTTAGTTCTGTGGCGCGTTCCATTAATAGCTCCGAAAAGAGGGAAGGCTGTATGACGCTGTTTCAATGTGTATAAAAGGAATACGAGTCACATTGAAGTGTGGATCACTTTATTTGCATTGAAAAGTAAAAAGCACGGATAAGCGCTTTTAGACGGTTTTTAATTTATTAATGATCCAGAAGTGGGTTCGCTACGTTTACTTATTAACGTAAGAATTTATCTGCTCGATGCGATGGCGAGCAAAGGAGGTTAAAGGTGCTAACGCAGGAAACGAAACAGGCTAGTGAGCCACAAAAAGGCGAGCTGTTAATAGAGAGCTTTAAGGCTTTTTATAAAGATGTAAAGCATCCACAGCTAGACAAAATAGATGACATTTACGCAAATGACGTGTTGTTCAAAGACCCTGTTCATGAATTGCGTGGCGTTGAAGTACTCCATTCTTATTTATCTGAAATGAGCCTTAATGTTCGAAATGGACGTTTTGAGTATCTAGATCAAATCATTTCTGACGGAACGGCTTATATTAAATGGAATATGCATTTTATCCATCCAAAGTTGGGGCCTAAAACCATTACCGTGCGCGGCATGAGTCAGGTTCAGTTTAATGACCGTATTTATTTCCATGAAGATGTATATGACCTTGGGCAGCTTATTTACGAGCATGTGCCGGTTTTAGGTACAGTTGTGAAAGGTTTAAAAAAACGTTTAGCGGGTTAATCTAAGGAAGTCGCCATGAAGGATACAGCTCAGAAAACGATTTGGATAACAGGCGCCAGCTCAGGAATCGGTTTTTCCTTAACACAATGCTATTTAAAAGCGGGTTGGCAAGTGTTGGCCAGTGCGCGTCGACAGGGTGATCTGACTCTACTGCTAGAACATGAAGACAACTTAAAGTTCATTCCTTTTGATGTGTCTGATGACCGACAAATTGAGTCGGTTCGTAATTTATTAGCGACTTATACGGATTATTTAGACTGCGCTGTGCTGAATGCCGGAACCTGTGAATATCTGGACATCAACGAGGAAGATCCTGATTGGAAAATGATGGATCGCGTTATGTCGGTGAACTTCTTTGGATTGGTCAACAGCGTCGATGTTTGTTTACCTCTATTGAAAAAAGCACCAAAGCCGCACTTGGTTGGCGTGAGTTCTCAGGCAGTACAAGCCGCTTTCCCACAAGCTGAAGCTTATGGCGCAAGCAAAGCCGCGGCGCGGTATTTTTTGTCGTCCCTCAGAATGGATTTGAAACAATTTAACATTGATGTGACTTGTTTACTTCCTGGCTTCGTCGATACACCACTCACCCAGAAAAATACCTTTTCTATGCCTTTTCTGATGTCCGCAGATGAAGCGGCAAAGCGAATGTACAAAGCTTTGCAGTCTCGTCCGTATGAATTTGCTTTCCCAAAACGGCTTTCCATGATGCTTTGGATGGGACGTCATTTCCCCAAATTGTGGCTTTCGATGCTAGCGCCTAAACCTAACGACACAAAGACATTCAAAAAATAACACTCCAGAAAGCAGTAGAGCTGACAGAATACAATATCGTGCCTAGTACAAAAGGTGCTGATTTTTAAGGAGACAAGTAAGTGAAAGTAGCCATTATAGGGTCAGGGATTTCAGGATTAACCAGCGCGTATCTTTTGCAGCGCGAACATGATGTGACTGTGTTTGAGTCTGCGCAACGAATTGGCGGTCACACCGCAACAGTGGAAGTGCAAGAGGAAGGTCGCACCAGAGGAATTGATACGGGTTTTATTGTTTTTAATGACTGGACTTACCCTAACTTCATTCGTTTGATGGATGAAATTGGCGTTTCGTCTCGAGCGACAGAAATGAGCTTCAGCGTCAGTTGCCAGCGTACCGGACTGGAATATGGCGGAAATAACTTAAATACCTTGTTTGCTCAGCGTCGAAACCTCTTTAACTTTCCTTTCCTAGGCATGCTGAAAGACATACTTCGTTTTAACAAAGAAGCGATTCAGGATTTAGAAAACGGCGATCTTCGAGAAGGTGTGACGCTAGGTGAATATCTCAAAGCGAAAGGTTATGGGGAGCGTTTTGCTAGCCATTATTTGATTCCAATGGGCAGCGCCATTTGGTCGTCTACTTTGGATGAAATGATGGAGTTTCCTTTGGTGTTCTTCGTTCGTTTCTTTAAAAATCATGGTTTATTGAGCGTGAATGATCGTCCTCAATGGCGAGTTATTGAAGGTGGTTCCTCTGCGTATTTAGAACCTTTGGTTAAGAGCTTTCATGACAAAATACGTCTAGGTGTTCAAATAAAGCAAGTAACACGCTTGGCTGACAATGTGGTGATTCAGCTAGAAGATGGCTCTGAAGAAGTATTTGATCAAGTGGTGTTTGCTTGCCACAGCGATGAAGCGTTGGCCTTGTTGGCAGATCCAAGCCAAGAGGAAAAAGACATCTTGTCGGCGATTCCCTACCGTAACAACGATGTGGTGCTGCACACTGGTACGAGTGTTTTGCCAAAGGCGAAATTGGCTTGGTCTAGCTGGAATTATCATCTTGGAACAGATCAAAGTAAGCCTGCTACACTCAGTTATAACATGAACATCTTGCAGCATTTCTCAAGCGATACAACTTATGTTGTTACCTTGAATCAAACCGATATGATCGCGCCAGATAAGATTCTTGGCAGTTTCAAATACGCGCATCCTACTTTTACTCTGGAAGGCATCAAGGCACAGGATCGTTGGTCTGACATCAATGGCGTCAATAAAACATGGTTTTGTGGCGCTTATTGGCGTAACGGCTTCCACGAAGATGGTTGTTGGAGTGGCGTTCGTGTGGCGAATGGATTGGGTGTGACATGGTGAGTCAGCCCACAGAAGTCATGCATGAGCAGAAAGAGATAAAGCACAGTGCGATTTACCAAGGTACTGTGCGTCATCGTCGTTTTTCGCCTCGATCACACGCCTTTAAATATCGTGTTTTTATGATGTACTTTGATTTAGATGAGTTGGATTCTGCTTTGGCATTAAGCCCTTGGTGGTCAGTGAAATCTTGGTCGCTCGCTCGTTTCAAACGCAACGATTATTTTGGCGGCGGGGCTGTGTCGATCAGGAATTCAGTCTTAACTGAAGTAAACCAGCGGCTAGATTTAAACCTTTCTGGCCCTGTGAGAATGTTAACCAACTGCCGCTATTTTGGTTTCATTATTAATCCCATCACCATTTATTACTGCTTCGATGAAACCGAGCAATTACAAGCAATGTTATTGGAAGTGACGAATACGCCTTGGGGCGAAAAAATTGCCTACGTTTTGAAATGTGATCCAAACCAGTCTACTCAACGTATTCAATTTAATAAGGAAATGCATGTGTCGCCATTCCACCCGATGGATCATTTTTATGATTGGCGCAGCAATTATCCGGCGAAGAAAATTGCCGTACACATGCAAAATAAAGAATTACTTGGTGAACAATGTGTGTTTGATGCCACATTATCTTTGGCGCGTACGCCAATGACGTCTTCTTCTATGGCTAAAGTGATCTTTAGCTATCCTGTGATGACGATGAAGGTAGCATTTGGCATCTATTGGCAAGCACTTAAATTATGGGCGAAAAAAGTGCCTTTTCACTCACACCCTAGTCATTAATTGTTGGCCAGAAACCAGTTAACTCATTGAGGAGATGAAAAAGTATGAACTCCGTAAGTATGGATAATCAGAAAGTGAGAAAAAACCACACAACGACATGGTTCGATAGACTTGCTCGGAAAATGGTTTTTTCCATGTTAGAGCGACTAGAAGTTGGTCATTTAATCCTAGAAGAAAACGGCAGTACTTACTTCTTTGGTGAAGACAAGGACAGTGCGCAGCACATCGCACACATTCAAGTTCACGACATTAATACTTACCGAGATGTCTTTTTAAACAGCAGTATTGGTGCGGGCGAAGCCTACATGAAAGGCGGGTGGACCTCTCCTGATGTAGTTGCAGTTATTCGTTTGATGGTGGCGAATTTAAATCTGATTAACAAAATGGATGCGAAACGTCCTATTTGGAGTCGTATCGGTGCCAAAATCGTACATCGAATGAATGCCAATACTAAGAAAGGTTCGAAAGATAACATTTCTGCTCACTATGATTTGGGCAACGATTTTTTCTCCCTCTTTCTTGACCCAACCATGATGTATTCCTCTGCGATTTATCCTCAAAAAGACGCGCCTTTAGAAGAAGCCGCGGTACATAAATTAGATCGTATTTGCCAGAAATTACAGCTTACAGAAGCAGATCACCTGTTAGAAATTGGAACGGGTTGGGGTGGTATGGCCATTCATGCCGCGAAACATTATGGCTGTAAAGTCACCACAACAACCATTTCCAAAGAGCAATATGAGTTCGCTAAAGAGCGAGTAGAAGCCGAAGGCTTGCAAGATAAAATCACCTTGCTGCTTGAGGATTATCGCGATTTGGAAGGTCAGTATGACAAGCTGGTTTCGATCGAAATGATCGAAGCGGTAGGACACGAATACTACGACAGTTACTTTTCAAAATGCAGTGAGTTATTGAAACCTCATGGCGTGATGGTGATTCAAGCGATCACCATTGCCGACCAGCGTTATGATTACGCGCGTCGTTCAGTTGACTTCATTCAACGCTATATTTTCCCTGGTGGTTGCCTTCCGTCTAACCAAGTTATCGCCCACAAAATTGCCTCTAAAACAGACATGCAAATCGTGGGGCTAGAAGATATTACAGAGCATTACGCGAAAACTCTGGCGGACTGGCGCACACGTTTCCATGAAGCGCGTCATCATGTGATGGACATGGGTTTTGACGATGTCTTCTGTCGCATGTGGGATTTCTACCTTGCTTACTGTGAAGGCGGCTTTAAAGAGCGAGCAATCAGTACTGGGCAGTTTGTATTTGCCAAACCAGAGCATCGCTTGACGATCGAATAATGCTTTTGTGCAGATGAAAAGACAGGTAGCGAATCCTATGAAACGTTTTCTAAATGCTGCTTTGTTTCAGATTATCTGGTTTGTGTGTTTGCTCGGTGGTAGCCTTTGGGCTTTGCCTGCAACGCTTTTGTACTTGTTCTTGCATGACCGTTATTTCATGAATACTCGTCGAGAATGGCGTTTATTGGGCGTGTTTGTCGGGTTAGGTTTTATTGTGGATGGCGCCTTGTTTCGACTTGGCGTTTTTTTTAACAACGATTTAGTTAGTTCAGTTGCTGTGCCGCCTATCTGGTTATTATGCCTCTGGGTTTGTACCGCCAGTTTATTCGCTCATAGCTTGGCGTTTTTGAGATCTCGATATTTATTGAGTTCGGTTCTCGGTTTAATCGGACCCACCATGAGTTATTTTGCTGGCGCCAAATTAGCAGGCATTATACTGGCGGATCCATTATGGCTTTCTTTGTGTGTTGTGGCCGGGATTTGGTCGATTGTCTTGCCACTGGGTTTTTGGCTCAGCGAAAAATGGCGTTTGTTTAACGACTCATAATAGGTTTGCTGAAAAGGAGTGTCTGCTGTGATATCGACAGAGTTAAAAAGAAACCTTGCTCTTCCCGTTGCTCTTGTTTGCGCTGTGTTTGGTCTTAACAACATGGCTCAAGCAGCTGATCCTCATATTGTTGGCAGTGCTTTCAGTTTAAAAACAGGGGATTTATTGTATCGAGAATCCTACTTTGAAATCGAAGACACACTTCATAAAGTGGAATATTCAGAACCTGACGGCAGTGTTTTCGGCCGCAAAACCATCGATCTTTCCAAGTCTTTTGTGACGCCAAGTTTTAGCCAATTAAACGAACGTAATGGTGAAGCGATTGATGTTGCTCAGGAAGGCAGCAAGCTCGTTGTGAACTACAAAGAAGATGCGTCCGCGAAGCAAAAGACGAAGCAATTAGAGCTGACTGCTGGCATGGTTGTGGACGCGGGTTTTAATGGTTTTATCCAGCAATATTGGTCGGCTTTGATGGATAGAAAAGAACTGGATGTGGATTTTCTGGTGCCTAGTAAACAGACAACCTTCCAGTTTCGTTTGAGTCGTTCTTCATGTGTAAGTGGCACAAAAGAAGGCGCAGTGTGCTTTTCATTGTCGCCTATTTCTTGGTTTGTGAAATTGGCCGTAGATCCCATTGTGGTGGCTTATGATGCCACAGAAAAAACACTATTGCGTTTTACCGGACGAGGAAATATTGCCAACTCAGAAGGCAAATATGAAAGCGTCGACATTCAATATCGTTATTTAAAATGATGTGATTCAAAGGAAATATTATGCGTAATCTCTGGCAACCAATTAAAACTAAAATACTGGCTGTGATCTGCTTATTTATGTTGTCGGCATGTTCCGCTCCAGATGTTTCTTTATATGCGAACAATGAGCCTAAATTCGAGCTAGAAGAATTCTTTTCTGGCTCATTAACCGCGCATGGCATTCTTAAAAATCGCAGTGGCGAAGTAATTCGCTATTTTAATGCGACGTTAGAAGGCCGTTGGGAAAATGGTGTTGGAACACTTGCGGAAGAGTTTTTGTTTGATGATGGCGAAATCCAAAATCGAACTTGGACTATGACTCCAGATGAGAACGGACAATACATAGCCACTGCGAATGATGTAACAGGCTTTGGTGAAGTAAAAATCTCTGGAAACGCTTTGTTTATGGATTATATTCTGCAAGTACCTTACAAAGGCGACACGTTGGAAGTGAGAGTCGATGACCGGATGTACATGGTGAAAGACGGCGTTGTTATGAATGAATCTGTGATGACAAAATTTGGTTTTGAAGTGGGTTATTTATCGATCGTGATTCAAAAAGTAAAAAACTAAGTTCTTATTGTGCTGCTTTTTTCAGGGGAATTGCCTTTTGTAGGTAATTCCCCTTTAATATGAGTGGAGGGCTTAGAGAAGATACATTAATTAACTTCCTCGGTGATGGCTTTTTAGCTTTTTAATGACGTATAGAAGGGGAGCAGTTGCGTTATGTATCAAAACATTAAATCCCCAATGCCCTCTAAAATAAGAGTTGTTTCTTTCTCCGCATTTATTTCCCTACTGCTCAGTTTCGTTATTTTCAGTGTTGGCTTGTATTTATATCTTTTAAAAGATTTAGAGGAAAAAACGCTCGCTGCTGAATCGATATTAACCGACAAAATGAACACTATTTTGGTCGAGTTAAAAGGCGTTGCACAAAACGCCACCTTGTCTTGTGAAAAAGCAGATGTCAGGAACTTAATCGAAAAAAGCTTTTACTCTCCCATGTTCAAAGAATATGGCTTGTTCAATGAAGATTACCGCGTTTATTGCAGTAATTTTGGTCCTCAAACTTTCACCATCTATTCTTCCATTTCAAAGCGAATAAAAGAGAGTAAAGATGGTATTACCGTCTCCTTAGTTCAGTCCAATACTTTGGGACATCAAACATTTTTTGCCTTTTACCAAGGTGAAAATGGCATAGGCGTCAACGGACTCGCGCCGCCAAAAAGTCTTGTCGTAGAGTTAGAACAATTACTTTCAAGCCAATATCCTTACAGTCTAACAGTTGGTAAACGCATTTTTTCGTCACAAGAAGCGAATCCTGATTTCAGTGTGTTAAGTCAAAGAACAGTGGCATTAGATCAGTGGACAATGTCTTTGGTGGTTTCGTTACCGTCTTACTTGTATTGGGACTACTTTTGTCAGTCAATGCCATTATTCGCGGTTTTATGGTTTCTGCTTTTTGCGAGTTGTTGCGCAATTTATTGGACCATTTTGTATTACCGCTATTCCCTGTCGCACAGTCTAAAGAAAGCGATCAAAGAAGAAGCAATGGATGTGTATTTTCAGCCAATTATTTCCCTTAATGATCAAAAAGCCCGTGATATGGAAGCTCTTATCCGTTGGAAATCCCCTTATCATGGACAAGTGTCACCTTTAACTATTATTGAAATGGCCGACAGATTAGGTGTGATTGATAACCTTACTTGGATGGTTATTCGTAAAGTCGGGCGTTTTTATCGTGAAAACTCAGCGACACTGGCAGATGTTTCTATTGCTGTGAATGTTGATCGCCATAGTTTGCTTAAGGAATCCTTTATACCGAACCTGCAACGAATTCTTGCTGAGTATCCAGAATTAAAAGGGCGACTTGGGTTGGAAGTTACGGAAACCAGCGCATTGAATATGAGTGAGCTGCCTATTATGGTTAGCCAGTTTGAGCGCATTAAAGCCTTAGGTATTGAGCTGTCAGTGGACGACTTTGGTACAGGGTATTCCGGCTTAGACTTCTTGCGACGCTTTCCTTATGACGTTCTTAAACTGGATAGAGTATTTGTCTCCAGTTTCCAAGACGACCAATTTACCCGTCAGATACTCACGTCAGTCACGAAACTCGCTAGAGAATTGAATATGAGAGTGGTGGCAGAAGGCATTGAAGAGCAAGAGCAATTGGATGCCATCACGGAACTGGGTGTAGACAGTGTTCAAGGTTATTTCTTCAGTGTGCCTTTACCCGGCGACCAAATAATCCAGTGGCTTAAAGAAAAAACACAGAAGTAGAGCGCAAGAGCAATGCAAGATTGTATTCTTGGTAGGCTTCTCTTACCCTTTAGCGCTTCTGTTTGATTTTCAAGGTTTCACTCCATGGCGACACTGGTTTTTCGACTCAAATATGTACCCGATGAAGAAGCGGACGACGTTCGTCAATTGCTAACCGACCATGATATTCCTTTTTATGAAACCAGTGCAGGTCGCTGGCAAGTTTCTATGGCTGGATTGTGGGTGAAAGACAAAGAGCAAGCCTTAAGAGCCAGAGAGCTAATTAGAGAGGATCAAATAGAACGAGCGAAAGATATGGTGTCGCCGTCCTTTGGACAATGGATATTAGGTTATTTACAACATGCTCGCCAAAACCCTGTGGAAGCTCTTTTCACCCTGTTTGCGGTTGCACTTATTCTTGGTGTTTCTATCGCGCCTTTTTTACTCTGGCTTTGAGGCTTATTTAGTCCGTGCCAGATAATTCGGTTATACTCGATTTCTAGCTTCAATAAATGGCATGACTGTGGTGTTAAAAAGTAAGAATACGAAAAGTAAACGGACGAACAAATTAGAGCTTCACCCTCGTAATCCGCATCGTGCGCGTTATGACTTTGCGCTCTTAGCGGATTCTTGCCCAGAACTGTCTCGCTTTATTCAGCTCAATCAATACGGAAATGAATCGGTTGATTTTGCCAATCCAGAAGCTGTGAAAACACTTAATCGAGCCTTGCTTAACCACTTTTATGGTGTTTCTTTTTGGGACATTCCTCCTGGCTATCTTTGTCCTCCTATTCCTGGTCGCGCTGATTACATTCATTATTTGGCCGATTTACTAGCAACCAGTAACGATGGCGTGATCCCTCGCGGAAAAGGCGTGAAGGTATTGGATATTGGTGTCGGTGCAAACTGCGTTTATCCGATTATCGGCCATCAAGAATATGGCTGGCAGTTTGTTGGCTCGGACGTGAATCCTGTTGCTGTAGCGACGTGTGACACCATTATTAAATCAAACGCTTGCCTAAAAGGTGTGATTTCGACTCGTTTGCAATCACAGCCAAAAAATTTGTTTGGCGGCATTTGGAAAGAGAAAGAACGTTTTGATTTAACCTTGTGCAATCCGCCTTTTCATACCAGTGAATCCGCTATGCTTGATGAATCTCAGCGTAAATGGCGCGGAGTGAAAGGTAAAACGAACGAGAAAAAGCCAACTTTGAATTTTGGTGGCACTGCACCGGAATTGTGGTGTGATGGCGGAGAAGCGGGTTTTATTACTCGCATGGTAAAAGAAAGTGTTCAATACGGTGATCGCTGCTTTTGGTTTACTTCCTTAGTTGCACGTCAGGGGAATCTTGAGGCGATTTATCGCACATTAAAGCAAGCTGGCGCTCGGCAGGTGAAAACCATCGAAATGGCTCAAGGTCAGAAAATCAGTCGATTTGTCGCGTGGAGCTTTCTTGAAAACGATCAAATTGACTATTGGAAAGACAACTATTGGCAAAGCTAAGAAGCTTTTCAGGCTGAAAAGCTTCCGGTTTGAATGCTTTATGAAAGACTAAAGAGCGGCTGCAATCGCGGCTGCTAGTCGAGCATTGTTAAATACCAACTGAATATTACTGGCTAAGCTGTCTCCACCTGTTAATTCGGCAACGCGTGCTAGCAAGAAAGGAGTGGATTCTTTACCCGCCACACCTTGCTCTTCCATTTCAGCTAAAGCCTGATTGATCGCTGAATCAATCGCTGCTTTGTCCATAGCGAACTCTTCAGGAATTGGATTGGCGATAATAGCACCGCCGTGTAATTCCATTTCCCATTTCGCCTTAATAAAGTCTGCAATTTCGTTGGCAGAAGACAAGTTGTAATCCACGGTTTGATCACTCTCACGAGTATAAAAAGCAGGCAGAGTATCTGTCTTGTAACCTAAAACAGGTACGCCTTGCGTTTCTAAATATTCACGAGTTAAGGCAAGATCTAGAATGGATTTTGCACCGGCACAAACAACAGCGACATCCGTTTTTGCCAGCTCCTGCAAGTCAGCAGAAATATCAAAGGTTTGCTGCGCACCACGGTGAACGCCACCAATTCCGCCTGTTGCAAACACTTTAATACCAGCCATTGCGGCAATAATCATGGTTGCCGCAACTGTGGTTGCACCATGTTGTTTTTGCGCCACAACAAAAGGCAAATCACGACGAGAGCATTTAGTAACAGACAAGCCCGCTTTCGCTAAAGTGTCAATTTCGTCATTACTCAAGCCCGCTTTAAGACGACCATCAATAATCGCGATGGTTGCTGGAACCGCTCCGTTATCACGAATAATTTGCTCTACTTTTTTTGCTGTGTCTGCATTTTGTGGCCAAGGCATACCATGGGAAATAATAGTGCTTTCTAAAGCGACAACTGGTTTTCCAGCAGCAATGGCTGCCGCAACATCTGGGTTGATATCTAGGTACTGATTCATAGGTTTTCTATCCATTGGGTTACATTTTGAACGGTAAGGTTTGGGTTGTTCGCGTGGGGGCTTTCTAATGTGAGCGCAGCGCAAGCCAATGCGAAAGAAAGTGCTTCTTCTACGCCTTTATTTTGCTGGCATGCACTTAAATATCCAGCAAGCAAAGCATCGCCTGCTCCTGTGTCGCTGCTTGGTTGGCTTGGATGGCAAGCTTGTTTGATCTGTTGTTTGGCGCTGGCGTAAAGAACGCCTTGGCTGCCTAAGCTTAAGAGAACTTCTCGAACGCCTTTTTCTAATAATGCTTGTGCGAGCTTTTCAGGGCTTGTTTCATCTACATTAAGAATGGCTCTGGCTTCGTCTTGGTTCACTTTTAATAAAGCGAGTCGCGAGAGAAGAGAGCCTAGCCTAGGCGCTTTTGCGGTAGAAACGGCATCGGCGACAAACTCGGCTGATAAAGGCTGTTTGGATAGCCAATTAATGAGGTTTTCAGGCAAGTTGGCGTCGACAATAATTCGATAAGCGCTTTTCAATAGAGCTTGTTTTGAGTCCAGTTTTGCTTCGTCTAATGTATCGATAATGCGCATATCAGCAATGGCGGCTTGTAACTCACCGTTTTCATTACTAATAGAAAGATATGTGCCTGTTGGTAAGGTGTCGTGACGAAGAACATTATGTGTATTCACACCACTTAGACGTGTTTTTTCTATTAGCCAATCACCTCGTTGATCCAAACCAATGGGCGAAATTAAATGAACATTTTCCCCAAGTCTGGCAAGGTTTTCGGCGATATTACGGCCAACGCCACCGGGGCTTTGTGAAATACTGCCAGGGTTTGAATCACCTTGTATGAGCAAAGATGTGCTGTGTCCGCCAATGTCCACGTTCGCACCACCAATCACTATGTAGGTGTTCTGCTCAGACAATAAATAGCCTTTGCCTAATATATATCCTTGTCGAGTCAGTTGCATAATGTGTCCTGCAACTGATTCTCGGCTCATATCAAGTCGGTCTGCCAGAGCCTGTTGAGAGGCTAATGGATCGAGTTTGATGGCTTCATACACACGATAAGTTTGATCTTTCATAATGGCATTAACAAAAGTTTAAAAATTTAACTTATGTTAATGTTTTCAATTAGGCAAGCACTTTAACGTGAATCTTGCATAAAATGTTATAAGATCGACTATTCTTAAAAGTCACGTATTGTTTTTGTTTAAGCCCAACTGTCTATTTGTTAAGGTCTTTTAGGGTTAACCATTAAAGAGGTTTTAAGGTGCTAAAAAGCTTTCAAGCGCGATTGATCGTGTTTCTTTTGGTGTTATTGGCGTTGGTTCAACTAGGAACCGCACTGGCTGTTTTGTCATCATTAAAAAAAGACAATTACGCTCAAGGTGTGCATGCCATTGATGTATCGAAAAATATCTTCGATCTCTTTTTAGAGTCTCGTGCTGAGCAGTTAACCCAAGGTGTCGAGATTTTGGCGTCGGACTTTGCTTTTAAGCAAGCCGTTGCCACCAGAGAAACAGGCACAATCCAATCTGTTTTACAGAATCACGGCGCACGAATTAATGCCGATATTTCTTTGTTGGTTTCTCCTAGTGGCGACATCATTACGGCCACTCAGACTCTTGAGCAGAATGATAAAATTTCTGAGCTGGTGTTAGCGGCTCGTAAAACGGGCGGTTCTTCTATCAGTACTATGATTGCTTTTGGTGATCGTGGTTATCAGTTTGTGCTGGTACCAGTTAGAGCGCCAAATGTGGTGGCTTGGGTTGGTATGGCATTTCTTTTGGATCAAGCTTTAGCAGAGCAAATCAAAAATGTTGCAGGCTTAGACATCAGTTTTGTCTATGAGACAGTCAATACGCACACTTTCTCTGGTGGTTCGACGCTTTCAGACGATAAAAAAGCCAACTTCTTAACCGATATCAAAAACATTGCTGGTCTTGAGGCGGCGATCGAAACACCTGTTTTCTCTAATAACGATGAATACCTGTCTTTGGGAATCGATTTAGGGCTACCGAACCAATGGGGAATTATCCATTTGCCTTATGGCCCTTGGTTAGCAAGCTATAACAGCACGCGTAATCAATTACTTTTAATCTTCTCAGCTGCGTTGGCGTTGGCTTTGTTGTTAGGGGCAGCTTTTGCTCGAAATATGACCTTACCAATCAATCGATTAGTTGAATACGCTCAACAGATTGGTTTGGGTAAAGAGAAGGTTCAAGCTCCAAGTTTAAGCGGAGAGTTTAGTGTTCTGTCGAATACGATGGAAACCATGCAAAGCTCAATCAAGAATCGAGAAGAAGAATTGTCTTTCCGCGCCTCTCATGACGCGCTAACCGGCTTGTATAACCAAAATGCTGTTGAACGTCACTTAGCGGATATTTTGCCCAAGAAACAAGGCAGCTTGCTGTTAGTGAATATTCGTCACTTCAAGAGCATTAATAACATGCTTGGTATTGATGTGGGTAACCTGCTTTTGTCTAAAGTCGCAGAGCGCTTGAAAGAGTGGGATAAGGACATAGAAATGTTGGCCAGATTGGGCGGCGATAAGTTCTTATTAATACTGCAACAAAATGTTTCTGAGCAAGATTGCCTTGAGCTGAACGGGCTTTTTGTTAGAGAGTTCGAAACAGAAGTGTGCTTTGGTGCAAGGTCTTGTATGCGCCTTGATGTCAGTCTTGCCATTCTTCATTTTGAACACGCTACAGACAATGTAAATAGCGCGATGAGACGTTTGGATATTGTTTCAGACAAAGCTCGGGAAGAAAGCGGAGTGTGTGTTTTCTACGAGCAAGGGCAAGATGAAAACCATCAACGTCAGTTAACCATTATTCGAGATCTTCCTGTTGCTCTGGCAAGTAATCAATTATTTGTGGTGTACCAACCCAAAGTGGGTGTAGAGAAAAATGATTGTCAGGAAGCCGAGGCTTTGATTCGTTGGATTCACCCAGAATTAGGCTTTCTTCCACCGGATGAGTTTATTGCCTTGTTAGAACATGCAGGCAGTATTCAAGAGTTAACCCGCTGGATGATCAACCGAGTCTTGTACCAACTTAGCCAATGGTGGGAGCAAGGCCATGAAATCCGTGTGGCGGTAAACTTGTCTGCCCATGATTTGGTGAATGAGTCTTTGCCTCAGATGATTGAACAGGCACTCATTGATAACAATTTACCGAAACGTGCGTTAGCGCTCGAAGTGACAGAAAGTGCGGTAATGAAAGATCGAGAGAAAGTGATTAGTGTCTTGCAAGCGTTGCAAGATATGGGGATTCATTTAGCCATTGATGACTTCGGTACAGGACAGTCTTCTTTGGCTTATCTGCGTGAATTACCGGTGAATGAAGTCAAAATAGACCGAGCATTTATCCAGTATATAGAAAGCAACAAATGTGATGAGTTTATTGCCAAAGCGTCGATTAACTTGTCTCACGCACTGGGATTCACTGTTACGGCCGAAGGTGCTGAAAACCTTGCTGGTGTTGAGCTTTTGAAACAGCATGAATGTGATAAAATACAGGGCTATTTTTTCTCTAAGCCTTTGGTTGCTGAAGAGTTTTTCGAATGGCGTGAGAGCTTCCATAAAGCTTAACTGAGTTTATACTCCGCAGTTTTTAGGTCTACTTTACTATGTTGTTTGTTTTACGAATCTTGTTGCTGTTCTTACTCATTGTTGTGGTTACCCTTTGTGGCATCGTTTTTTGTTTGTTCACATTAGGCTCGAATAACCGCGTGTACCATATTGGACGAGTATTCTCTAAGGTGGCACCGTTATTCGGTTTGTCGGTGGAAGGGCGTGTGGCGCCTTCTGCAAGTCATAGTCCACAAGCTGTGTATGTTGCTAATCATCAGAATAATTTTGATCTATTCACTTTAGCGAAGGTGCTACCAAAAGGCGTGGTGACAGTGGGGAAAAGTAGCTTACTTTGGATCCCTTTTTTCGGCGCTTTATATTGGGTGAGCGGCAACATACTGATTAATCGAGACAACCGCAAAAAAGCCATCGCCACGATAGACCAAGTGGTGACAAAAATGAAAAAAGATACCTTATCGATTTGGATGTTTCCTGAAGGAACGCGAAGTCGAGGAAGAGGTTGGTTGCCTTTTAAGAGAGGCGCCTTTCATGCCGCTGTTCAAGCTGGCGTACCGATTGTACCTATCGTCTGTAGTAATACGCATGAGCAAGTGCATTTGAATCGTTTGAATAATGGGAAAGTCATCGTAGAAATGCTCGATCCAATTGACACAACCGGCTTGCACGAGACAGATGTGGTTCATTTGATGAAAGCCTGCGAGCAGAAAATGCATGAAACTAAGGCTAGGCTAGACTCTGAGTTGACACAATCTTGACATAAGAGGTTCATCTAAGTGACTCTCTATAGAGAAGACTGGCGCGGAATCAGAGTTCTTCTTCTCTCTAAATCTAACCTATAATCTTATCTATTGTACGGTTTCCTCTCTGTGGCCAATATTGTGCGTGGAATGCAACCTTCTTGTGCGATACGCCGTTTATGTGTTTTTCCCTTTACTGTCATGTCGAGTCTTTTTTGAAGGGCTAATGAGCAGGCATTCATTTTTATGTCATCTTGCTATGATTCTATTGAGAAAAAGCTCGAGAAACTTCATCATCGTCAATATTGTAGTTGAGCTCTCTGTTTTAAACAGAAAAATAGGTGCTGCCTATCTTTGGTGCACATTTCATTATATACTTCTTTAAATTGACTGCTTGCCGGTCAATTTTTCATGAATTTCGCTAAGCACTTCTCAAAGTTCAAGCTTCACCATCTTTCTTTTCTGATCAAATACCCTCTTTTTACATGTGAAATTCTGTTTACATCTAGATCACAATTTTTTACGTATTTTTTATATCGAGTTCACATTAACTTGCTAGTTTATTAAAAATATTCGAATGGTTTGTTATTTTTTACTTTCCTCATAAATATTTATATTTATTTCAGATTTCTACTTTCGTATTTAAAATATTTCAGATAAAAGGGTCGTTTTATGAATTGTGATGAATTATTCCCATCAGGGTGTAAAAAAAATCATCAGAAAGATTTAAAAGTGTCCGTCGCATTTATATTATGTGAAAACTTTATTTTTAAATATTTTTCAGATTTTATAAATGTATTGAATCAAATAAATAATGATGGAATAGGAAAAAAGACGAACGATTTTAGTTGGAGTGTTTTAGGCGAAAAAAATAAACCTATTCGTTCCTCTTGTCATATCGATTTACTTCCTAGAAATGATTTTGAACGCCCAGACGATTACGACTGTATTGTGATCATTGGCGGAACAACGCCTTCCGTTGAAGATTTGGGCGAGAAAGCGGCTCGATTCATCACCGAAGCTCATCAAGCTAAAATCCCTTTGGTTGGCATTGCGTCTGGTCGTCACGTTTTGGCCAGCCATAACTTATTGGATGGCAGAAAATGTGCTGTGGATGCTTTGTGTGAACTGAAGTTTCGTTCGATTTATCCTGAAATCGAAACCGTTTCTTACGAACCTTTCGTGGTCGACAGCCAGTTAGTTACATGTCCTGGTGATGACGTATCAAATCTTGCTTCAACTTTGATGCGCCAGTACTTTGATGATTTGCCAGAGCAGACTAGACAACGGATGGAGACACGGAAGAATGCTGGCATAAGCAGTGCTGAGTGCGAAGCTAAATACAATATAGACATCAATCAAGTGATTGAATTTATGGAAAATAATTTAAGTGTTCCCATGTCAATGAAAGAGTTGGCTGAGCAGTTAGAGACCAGCCCGTCACAGCTGGATGGTTTATTTATGTCTAATATGGGTATGACGCCGTCTTTTGTTTGGCGTAAGTTGCGTTTAGAGCGTGCTTATTGGTTGCTAGTGAACACTCAGCAGAAAATCACAGACATTGCTCTTGAGTGTGGCTACTACGACAGTGCGCATTTCAACAAAGTCTTTAAGTCGTCTTTTTCAGTGTCGCCAAAGATTGTTCGACGAGAAGGAGTGAGCTTGACAGGCTTCCATCAACATCAACATCAACATCAACATCAACATCAACATCAACATCAACATCAACACGCTCATAGCACAATGTAGTTGCTCTTAAATTTACTCAGTCATATTTAAAAAGGCAGATGAAAATATCTGACTTTTTTATATTTTAAATATATTTTCAGTGTCGCTTTTAGTGTTTTTTTGGTGTTAATAGATATGTTTTCTCAATTTATTATTTATTCCTTTCTTTTGATTTTTTGTGTTTTTTATATTAATTCAAAAATAGTAATTTTAAATATTAAAAATACAATTTTACCGTTTTTATCTACTGTAGATTTTTAGATACACAACACATTGATGAAAACCGGAGAATCACATGAAATTAATTAATTTTAAGCGTAGGCTGCTATTGAAAGGAGCGGTACTAGGACTTTCACTTTCTATGTTGGGTGGAGCTATGACGGTTTCTGCTGCAACGACTTTGCGTTTGTCAACGCAGGTTCAACCTAATTCTGATGGACATTTGTTTGCACTGGATTTTGCTGAACGTGTAGAAGACGCAACGGAAGGGCGCGTAAAAATTAATGTCTATCCTGCAAGCCAATTGGGTGACTGGACAGAAGTTCACGAACAATTGATGCAAGGTGCTGTTGATATAGGTCTTCAGTCTCTTTCTACTAAATTCGATAAAACATTGGCGCTTGCTTGGTTCCCGTATGCGGTTGAGGATTATGACAGTGCTCGTACAGCCTACTCGAAAGGCGGTTATGTTTACGACATCGTTGGCGATGCGATCGCAAAACAAGATCTGAAATTATTGAGTGTTTACGGTGCTGGAATGGGCGGAGCTGGTTTTGTTAAAAAATTGCCTCACCCTCGTGACCCAAACGCACGTCAAAACACCAAAATCCGTATTTGGCCAGGTGGCACAACTCACCGAGCTTTGATGGAACGTTTTGGTTTTAACACTTCTCCAGTGCCTTGGTCTGAATTGTATGTTGCTCAATCAACAGGTGTTGTTGACGGCATGATTGGTGGTACAGCGACTCAGCACGTTGAAGGCTTTAAAGACATCACGAAAATGTGGGTTCAATACAACGATCACTACGAGCCACTTTGGTTGGTAATGAACATGCAACGTTTTGAAAGTATTGACGAGAAAGACCAAGATGCCATTTTAGAAGTGGCTCAAGAAGTGAGCTTAGAGCGTTTTGATGCTGTGCAAGCAGCAGAAGAGCAAAGCTTGCAAGACTTGCGTGATGCAGGTGTTGAAGTAGTGACATTCACGAAAGATGAGTTAGCCGAGTTCGCTGATATTACACGTAAAGAAGTATGGCCAGAAATCGCAGATGAGATTGGGCCTGAAGCAATGGCTAAACTGAAGAAAGAGCTTTCTTTAGATTAGTAACAAGAAGCGAATACCTGTATGGCTAGACAGACTCTAGTCATGCAGCGTTCTAAGCGACTGTAAATCAGGTCGCTTTTCTTTTTTCTTATTGGTATCTGTCAGTTTGTTTCTTCTTGGAAGCCGTTTATGTTGTCGTCTCTCTTTAAATCAATTCTTTCTGTAGGGTGCGCGTTGTGGCGTTTTAAGCTTCAACTGCAACGCTGGACTCTATTTGTGACCAGTATGGGCGTCACTCTGTTGGTGTTTATACAAGTCATCATGCGTTACTTCTTTGATGTTCCTTTGTATGGCATTGAGGAAGTGGCGATTTACCTTGCTGTTTGGTCTTACTTTATTGGTGCTGCTTATGGCGCTCATCAGAAAGAGCATATTTCCGCGAGCCTCGTAGATGTTTTTCTACCAGAAGGGCTAGGGCAAATGCTGATTAGCATGTTGGCAAGTTTAATCAGTGTCTCGGTCAGTGCTTGGATGATTAGCTGGAGTTGGTACTACCTCTCGTGGACATTCAGACGAGGGACTGTGTCTGTGGATCTTGGCCTTCATATGGGGTGGGTTCACAGTGCGATCTTCCTTGGTCTGTTGCTCATGACCATGTATTTTTTTATCGATTTCCTCGAACGTTTGTTTCAAATTTTTCAGTATAAAAAAGTCAGCAGTAAGAGAGAAACCTTATGAGTTATGACGTGATTTTAGATGGTTTGCTGTTGGTGACTCTGCTCGTTATTGGCGTCCCTGTTCCAATTTGTTTTGCGGCTGCCGCTTTGTTGTTAATTGTGTTGGGTGAATTTGGCACACCTATGTTTTTGGTGTCGGCAGGTTATTCTAAGCTGTCTTCCATCGTCTTACTTGCTATTCCTTTATATATCTTGGCCGGTGGCCTAATGAGTCACGGTGGAATTGCCGGTCGCTTGGTGGATTTTGCCGAAAGTGTTGCTGGGCGATTCCGTGGCGGTATGGGAGTTGTTGTTATTATCGCGACGGCGGTTTTCGGCGCGATCTCTGGTATGGCGAGTTCTGCCGTAGCAGCCATTGGTGGCATTATGATTCCTCGCCTTGTTGAGAGAGGTTACGATCGAAACTATGCCGTTAGCTTGGTTGCATGTTCCTCAGTATTGGCGCTGCTGATTCCACCAAGTGCAAGTATGATTATTTTTGGTTGGGTAACGAATACGTCAATTACAGCGCTTTTCTTAGCGCCTATTTTGCCGGGCTTCTTACTGATCATGTTGTTTATGTTTTGGAATAGAGTGCTTACGCGCAATATGCCAATCAAAGCACCTGAGCCTGTGGGCTTTGTCGATGCAGCAAAAATCGCCAGTGTGAAAGCAAAGCGTGCAGCGTTTGGCTTGGCGATGCCTTTGATTATTTTGGGCTGTATCTACGGCGGTGTTACAACACCAACGGAAGCGGCTGCGATTGCGGTGGTTTACGCCATTCCTGTCGGTTTCCTGATCTACCGTGACCTGAACTGGAAATCTTTCTACGACATCGTTTGGAAGTCAGCGCAAACCAGTGGTGTGCTGATGGTGCTTATCTTCTTTGCTTCTATGTTGGCGCGCTTGTTTACGATGGAAAATGTGCCGCAAGATATGATGGGATCATTTCTTGCTGTGACGGAAAATAAGATCTTACTTCTGTTGATGATCAACCTATTTTTGGTCGTGATTGGCATGTTCATGGACGACGTAAGTGGTATTTTGCTGGTGTCTCCGATGTTGTTGCCGATCATGTTAAAACTGGGAGTGGATCCTATCCATTTTGGCGCAATTGTTGCTGTGAATTTGGGGATGGGGCTTATCACTCCTCCGACAGCGCCAATATTGTATTTTGCTGCGATGGTCGGGGGCGTTAAGCTTGGTGGAATCTTGAAGCCTACCTTAGTGTTTGTGTTGTTTGCGTATCTACCTGTTGTTCTTTTAACCACTTTCTTACCGGATCTTTCGATGGCGTTACCACGCTTAATTTTAGGACTGGAGTGATCTGAAAGTGTGCAGAAAAATTTATTAGACTGTTGGAGTTAGATTAATGAACAATAACACACCAAACATGCAAGGTGAGTCTCATGACGTTGTTATTATTGGGGCTGGTTTTGTGGGAGTTGCAACGGCACTTTGGCTGCAAATTCAAGGACATAAAGTAACCATTGTGGATCCTGATCCATTTGTAGAAGGGGCGTATTACGGGAATGCTTGTACGATTGCGACTTACGCCAATATTCCAGTGGCGACGCCTGCGATTTTGAAGCAAATTCCGAACTTGTTATTAAATCCACAAAGCCCTTTGTCTGTACGTTGGCCTTATTTACCACAATTAGCTCCTTGGTTAATACGCTTCCTTATGGCGAGTACGCCAAATAAAGTCGAGAACATTGCGCGTGAGCTTGGTATTTTATTGTCCCATGTAAATACTGCGTTTGAGCCTTTGTTTAAGGAGTCGAACGCGCAGGAATTATTAGATATAAATGGCACCATGTATTTGTACAGTAGCGAAGAAAGCTTTCGAAATGCACGTACGGATATTGAATTAAGGCGTAACAATGGTATTCCAGTTGAGGAATTGAGTCACGGAGACATCGCAGACTTAGAACCCAACCTTAACCCGATCTACCATAAAGGTATTATGTTCACGAACGGTTACCATGTTAGAAGTCCACTTCAATTATTGAAGAACATGGGTGCGGCTGTTGTTGCTCGTGGTGGCAAGATAGTGAAGAGCAAAGCGTTAAGTATTCAACGTATTAGTCCGACTGAAATAAATATCGCGACACAAAGTGGTGATGTGAAAGGAAACAAGGTTGTTGTAGCTGCGGGGGCTTGGTCACGTCAATTTGCTTCGCAAGTTGGTGATAGGGTGCCGCTAGACACAGAGCAGGGTTATCATGTTATGTATAACGGCGCACAAGATTTACTCAACCGACCTGTTGGTTGGGCCGATGTTGGCTTTTACATGACACCAATGGATACAGCATTGCGTGCAGCCGGCACAGTGGAACTTGGAGGGTTAAAGAACCCACCTAATCCTAAAAGAATTAAATTGATATCAGATACGGTTAAGACGTTGCTTCCGCAATTAGGAGAGCACGATGCCGAATGGACTGGCTTTCGACCATCGATACCGGATTCCATGCCAGTGATTGGGCCATCAGCAAAAGACAAAGACGTCTTTTATTCATTTGGTCACGGTCATATTGGTATGACATTGTCCGGTGTGAGTGGGAAAATTATTGCGGATCTTATTAGCCAAAATGAACCAGAGGTTAATATCCAACCTTTTAGGGTGGATAGATTCTAAAATAAAGTAGAGGGTTAGAATGTCGAGTAATGCGATAATACTTGTCGTAGATGATGAGCCGACTTCTCGGCAGATTCTTGTCGGGTATTTTGAAAGTGAAGGTTATCTGGTTCGAGAAGCTCAAACAGCAGAACAAGCAGAAGATATTCTGCAAAAAGAAACCATAGATCTGGTTTTACTCGATATTCGCATGCCTGGAAAAGACGGATTAACGCTCACTCGTGAGTTGAGAGTGAGTTCAGACATCGGCATAATTCTTGTAACCATGAGACAAGACGACATAGATCGAATTGTTGGTTTAGAGTGTGGTGCTGATGATTATGTTACTAAGCCATTCAACCCTAGAGAAATTCTTGCCAGAGCCAAAAACCTCATTCGTCGAGTTCGACAGTTGCGTACATTGGCTCAATCCTCCCAGAAAGAAGAAACCGTGAAGCACTTTGGTGACTGGAGTTTGAATGTGAACTTGCGTCGTTTGCTTCATCTTGATGGTGAGAAAGTTCAACTCACGGACGGAGAATGCCAATTACTGGCGACTTTGATTAGCCATGCGGATATGGCCATGACACGTGATGATTTGATGGACAAAATCCGAAACCGCGAATGGCTACCAAGTGACAGAACCATTGATGTATTGATTGGTCGCCTTCGCAAGAAACTCCGAGATGATTCTACTGATCCTAATATTCTAATCACTGTGCATGGTACGGGTTATTTGTTTAACTCTAAAGCCACGAGAGACGACGGATGAACATTCGTCGTCGCTTTCTCAATACGATTTTTTGTGTGCTTAGTACCTTACCATTTGCGTTGGCAGAGAGTACTCAAATCACTCTTGAGGAAAACGTTTCAGATTCTGATAACACTGTTTTTGCAAAGACAGGAGATGCAGAATTACGTCCTACAGAAACTAAAGAGATTGTATTGTGCGGACATCCAGATTACCCGCCAGTTTCATGGGCTGAGGAAGGCAAAATTGTTGGCCTTGCTCCCGCGATTGTGAAGCAGATATTTCAGCATTTGGATTATAAAGTTGATGCTAAAGCCGTCGGTAATTGGAAGCGTTGCTTACGTGAATTAGAGTTGGGGCGAGTGGATTTGGCGGTTGCGTATCGAACTCAAGAGCGAGAAAACCTTTTTGATTTTAGTCATGAAGCGGTTATCGACGATCCTATGGCCATTTTCGTTAATCGAGACCACGCTTTTCCTTTTGAGAGCTGGAGTGATTTATTAGGGAAAACCACAGGCTTGATGTTGGGTGACAGTGTCGGCAACTCTTTTGACAACTTTTTAGCTGATAATTTAGTGATAGAAAGAGTGTCGAAAGCGTCTCAGAACTTCGGCAAGCTTGGACGTGGCCACATTGACTTTATTCCCTATGGTTTGCATGCAGGGAATTTGCTTATCCAACAATTTGGTTTGAGTGATCGTATTGTAGCCTTGCCTAATCTGGCGATAACCAATCAGTATTATCTCGCTGTATCGCGGAAATCTGACCTCAATCAGTATCTTGACTTAATCGATGCTGAGCTACAGAAAATGCATAAAAGCGGTGACGTGAAACGTTTAACCGATCGTTATATTCAAATCTATTCTGCCAAAAACCTATAATCCTCTTAGCCAATATTGAGATCCAATAAACCATGCTGCATTGGAATAACCCTAAGTTCTTTTTCAACTACAAAAATAATCATCCATTAGGCAGTCGAATCCTGCTGTGGATTTTGATTTTCAGCCTCTCTTTCACTCTTATTTCTACAACAATTCAGCTTTATTACGACTATCGAAAAGAAGTAGCTCAAATTGAAAGTCGATTTGAGTTGATTCGTAGTGGTTATGTGGACAGTTTGGCCAAAAGCTTATGGGATTTGGACCGCGAGCAAGTTCGTATTCAGTTGGAAGGCGTTTTGAATTTTCCTGATATTCGCTTTTTGAGGTTGGAGTCGAATATTTGGAGCGAGAATATTATCTTGGGTTCCGTGCCTCAAAATTCGGACTTTGTCGATGATTCATCGAGGTTTGAGTTGATTCATCACACACCGTTGAAAGGCGATCAATTGCTCGGTACTTTGTTTGTCAATATTGACTATGATGCGGTGTATGGACGCTTATGGGGAACCGGTTTGATTACTGTATTTTCCAATACCTTGTTTATCTTTCTGATCAGCATTGCTCTGATGATCATAGTGCAATTAAAAGTGACTCGTTATCTTGAAGCGATGGCGCTTTATACGCGCCAAATCGGTCGAGGAGAAGAAAATGGTCCACTTGAGTTAAAACATAAACCACGCAGTGCTCGGCCCGATGAATTAGATCAAGTAGTTGATGCCATTAACGAAATGCGCAGTGCCATCCTTCAAGACATCATTCGACGCGAACAAGATCAAGAGAAGCTTTTATACAGCCGAGATCAGTTGCAGGAAATTGTAAAGCGTCGAACTGAAAGCCTTCAATCCGCAAAAGAAGTAGCTGAAACGGCAGACAAAGCAAAGTCTCAGTTCTTGGCAACTATGAGTCATGAAATACGGACGCCATTGAATGGTGTGATTGGTATGGCTCAGCTTCTATTAAATTCAGAGCTTGATGGAAAAAATCGTGAATACATCGAGGGCATATATCAATCGAGCACGATTTTACTAGAAACACTTAATAACGTTCTCGATTACGCGAAGCTGGTTGAAGGCGTGCATATTCCTGAAAGTATGGCCTTTCGAATAGATGAACTTTCCAAATCTGTTGCTTTACTCTTCACGCCTTTGGCAACGGAAAAGAACTTATCCTTAAGCGTCAACATTGATCCTGCGATGCATAATATGTGTTATGGCAGTGTGGGGGCATTAAGGCAAATATTGTCCAACTTGTTAGCGAATGCGCTGAAGTTTACCCAAGAAGGAAGTGTTGAAATTTCAGTCTCTCCTGTGTGGCTGTACGAAGGAAAACAGCGTGTTTGCTTTCAAGTTGAAGACACCGGTATCGGCATCCCTGACGTTTTGCAGACTCGTATTTTTGAACGCTTTACTCAAGCAGATGAAAGTATTACTCGACGTTTTGGTGGAACGGGATTGGGATTGGCTATTTGTAAAAAAATGGTCGATTCACTGGGTGGGAAAATGGGCGTAAAAAGCGAAGAGGGCAAAGGTAGTCGTTTTTGGTTTGAGCTTACACTGGATACACAAGAAGGCATATCAGCAGATCGGGCAGGAATATCGATGACTAACACCTCATCGACTGCTATTCGAGCAATGGGAGCCATCGAACCCAATACACCATTAAAAGGTCATGCGGCCGGTGTTTCTAAAAAGAGTCGACCGCTTCATGTTTTGTTGGTAGAAGATGTGAGTATTAATCGCCAAGTCGCCGAAGCTTTTTTATCCCTTGAAGGGTTCGAGGTGTTCTGTGTGGTTGATGGAAAGGAAGCGCTGGAGATTACGCAAGATCAAAAGTTTGACCTTATTTTGATGGACGTGCATCTTCCAGAAATGAGCGGCGTTGAAGTTTGCCAGCATATTCGAGAAAGCCATTCCGTTAATACAGACACACCAATTATTGCCCTGACCGCGAGTGTTCAGCCAAAAGAGGTAGAGCAATATAAGCGTGCGGGGATGAGCTCAGTTGTCCCTAAGCCTTTGATCCAAGGTGAGTTACGCGATGCGATACAGCAGGTTTTACAACCGACAGCTCCGCCTGCTGATAAAGCTAGCAGGCAAACAAATCATACTGACGAAGATAATACGGTTTTAGATGAATCTTTGATCGCTTTGCATCTTAAGGTGTTGGGTATTACAAAAGTCGAAAAAATCGCCAATGAGCTAAAGCACAATGCAGTTGCAACGGAATCGAAGATTCATGACGCCATGATAATTGCGGATTTGTTTGAGGTGTCAGAACAAGCGCACAAGCTTGCAGGCGCTGCAGAAACAATGGGTGCTAAAGCATTAGCATCGACGTTAAAGAGAATGGAATGCGCAGCGAACGATGAGAAGCTTGTTGAGGTTGAGCGCTTTCATCGTGCTTTGAATGGTGAAATCAGTCAAACATTAACTTTGTTGATGGATTTTATTGAACGACATCGTAAAGCGTCATCTGAATTGCAAGATAAAAACGCAAAAGCCAACTTACCTGAGTGAGTTGGCTTTTGAATATCCGAATGGAACAATCTATTCGTTACGCTTGTAGCGTATATTTAAGAATCTCAACCACTTCTCTTGGTGTCTGAGTCCAAGCCAGCGCCGCGGCGTCTACCTCTTTAAGTGGGTGGATTAGGCTTTCATTGTGCATGGTGATATAAGGTGTACCTAGTGCAGCGCAATAGCCAGCATCGAATGCTGCATTCCATTGCTTATATTTCTCGCCAAATCGAATTACAACCAAATCGGCTTTTTTAATAGCAGTCTGAGTACGGATTGCGTTTACTTTTGAGGATTTGTGATCTCTCCAAAAACTTGAAGGCTCTTCCCCCAAGTGATCTGCCGCTGCATCACTTGCTTCATGGTTAGTTACTGGTGAAAGTATTTCTATATCTAGAGCAAGCTCTTTAATCCCTTGTTTAATTTCTTCGCGCCACTCACTGTGTATTTCACCTGAAAGGTAAATTGTAAAACTCATGATGTCTCTCCACTTTTAAGATGTCCTCCTCTTTAGCGAGGAGATACATACAAGTATAAAATGTGTCTTATTAAGCAGAATAGTAAAAATTAAGAGAGTAGCTTTAGATGCAAGTGTTTAATTTGTATCACTTAGTTTCTAAGTGACTTATCTCAAAATAAATGTAGGTAATTGTTAATCCCAATTGATCTTCACTGACTGCCGACTTTATTATCAATATCAATGCTGCATGTGGCGGCTTCTGTTGGAGATTGGGTCATGCGTTTCAATTCTATTCGGGTAAAGAGTTCCTTACCTGTCCTTATTATGAGTATTACCTTTGCTGTTGCATTGTTTTCAATGTTCTACATCAGTGGGCAACTAAGGTATGAATTAGATACCCAGGTTGATAAATACGAAAAAGCAGTGGCAGCCATCCTGAATGCTGACCGTGACCTTTATCAAGCAAAGGTGGCTGAGATTCATCTTGCACAGAAGCTAGGCAAGGCGGAAGATGAAGAAAAAGATCGCTTAGAGAATGCTCAGCAGGTGAAAGATAGAGTTGGCCTTTTCCGTGGTTATGTTTCAGAAGTACCTAGTGTTGTTGCTGCAACAAAAGGTTTTGATAAAGCATTTGATACTTGGTTAGCCTCTTCAAATGCTGTGGTTAAAGCTCCTTCCAATGCCTTAGCAGAAAAAACAAATGCCGATTTTCATGCGCTTCGAGATATTTTGGATAGAGCAGGCGAGGCCGTAACGACTCATGCGCAAGCTGAAAAAGTAGAAATAGAAGCGCAAGTTGATAGCTTCCAAAACTTTGCCTTTATTATTGTTGCTATTGGGTTATTAGTTGCCGTTTGGTTTAGTTATAAAACGCCGAAGACTTTGTCTGATCAGGTGAATTATCTTGGTAGCCGTATCCGTGAAATCTCAGAAGGTGATGGCGATTTAACTCAACGCATTAAGTTTGATACGAAAGATGAGCTTGGTGATTTGGCCAAAGAATTCAACGGTTTCTTAGATCGTTTACGAGGCATTATTGGCAATATTCATCAGCAGTCGAATAAGCTTGGTTCCATGACAGCACAGTTGCATGAAGCTTCCAACAAAACGACTGGGATTACCTCTGCACTTTCAAATGCTTCTGCGTCTATTGTGAGCGCGGGTCATGAAATGGATATGTCTAACAAAGAAATGGCTGAGGTAGCAAAAGATACTGCAGAAGAAGCGCAGAACTCCAGTGACTTGATCCGAAACGGTATGTTGGCGGTAACGAAATCTCAACAAGCTATCAAGGAATTGGTAACGGATATTGGCCAAGCACAAGGGCGTTCTGGCGAGCTGCAAAAAAGCTCAGAAAGTATTGCTTCTGTGCTGGAAGTGATTCGAAACATTGCAGAGCAAACGAACCTATTGGCTTTGAATGCTGCCATTGAAGCGGCACGAGCAGGCGAGTATGGCCGTGGCTTTGCTGTCGTAGCAGACGAAGTTCGTACATTAGCGACACGAACTCAGGACAGCACCAATGAGATCGAAAGCATGATTGAGCAACTGAAAGTAAACGTCAGTAGCTCTTCTAATGCGATTCAAAACAGCCGCGATAATGCAGACTCTACAGTAGCAAACTTCGAAGAAGTGACTCAGGTTTTTGACAAGCTAAAAGAGTCTTTCTCTAAAGTTCAAAACATGGCGGCGCAAACAGCGCAGGCGACTCAAGAGCAATCTCAGGTAGCTAATGAAATTAACGTGAACATGGTGTCTTTGAAAGACCAAACAGATTCTGTGCAATCCGTATCGGATGCCATTTTGCAACAGTCTGAAGGCATCAGTAAATTGTACAAAGTACTGGACCAGCAAGTGGGCAGTTTCAAAGTTTAGGTTGATTGACTCTTCGTAATACATCAAAGCGCTTACCAATAAGGTAAGCGCTTTTTTTTGCCTATGATTTACTCAAGCCACTTTTCAGCATCGGAAATTAGATAGGTAAAGGCGCGTCGGACTTTATTGCTCGAATGGCGAAGTTGCTGTGAATATCTTTTACATGAGGTAAATTCTGAATAGTTTTAAGAATGCCTTCGTAATCCGTGAGATCTTTTGCCACTACTTCCAGTCGATAATCTGCATGGCCAGACACCAAATAAGCGCTGATGACATTGGGTAAATTCATTACGCTTTTTTCAAAATCTTCACTGGCTTCGCTGGTGTGATTATTTAAGCCTACTTCGATAAAAACAGTCATGGATAAACCGACTTTCTTTCGCTCCAATGCAGCTCTGTAATGCTTAATAACGCCTGCATTTTCCAATTGCTTCACGCGTCGCAAACAAGGAGACGCAGATAAATGAATGTGTTCCGCAAGCTCAACATTGCTCAAACGGCCATCATTTTGTAGATGGGTCAGGATTTGGTTATCGGTAGAGTCTATTTTCAAAATTAGCATACCTGTAAAATTTAAATCGAGTTATTAGTAGGTTATGCCAAAAGTGGTGTTTTTAGAAGTAGTAATGGCAAGGACATGCTCATCGCTCAGTCCATATAATGAAGATACTGACTCATTGTTAATATGTATCTTATTAGGGCAATCATGATGGATATCATTCATTCAAAAAACACACCGGAAGCGCATTATCGGAATATCGCCACAGGTAAAACATTCCAGCTTGGCTTGTTAGCGGCCTTCATAACGGTATGTATTTGGGCTAGCTGGTTGGTGAGCGTCAAAATGGGCGTGCAGTCTGCGTTAACCAGTTTTGACCTCGCCTTAATGCGATACGGTTTACCAGCTTTGGTGTTGCTGCCTTTCTTATATCAATCCCGTCGGCAGTTATTGGCGGTTCCTGCTTGGGCTTTGTTCGGTATTGTCTTGGGAGCAGGGATTCCCTTTTTCTTTTTAAGCTCACAAGGTATGCATTATGCGCCAGTATCTCATGCGGGCTTGCTGCTACCTGGAACCTTTCCTCTTTTTGTGACGGCGATTGCGTTTTTTGTTTTTAAAGAACCATTAAGTCGCCCTCGTTTTGTTGGTTTATTGGCGATTATGTTTGGTGTATTGGCCTTGTTAATCATCTCTATGTGGTCGCTCAAAGGGGATGTTTGGAAAGGCGATTTACTCTTTTTAGGCGCCAGCTTTTTTTGGGCGGTTTACACTATAAGTTTGCGTGTTGCCGGTTTGCCTCCTTTGGCCGCAACAGGTTTATTGAGTGTTGTTTCGCTGGTGGCTTTATGTGTGATGTTCGTAACTGGAAGCGTGACATCGGGAATTAGCTTAGTAAGCACGGACGAATTGATTTGGCAGTTTGTCGTGCAAGCGATTCTGGTTGGCCTTTTCGCTGGCTTTAGTTATGGTTACTCCATCAATTTATTAGGGGCAGAACGAACCGCTGCAATGGGCGCATTAACGCCTGTGTTAGCCTCAATAATGGCGATCCCATTATTGCAAGAATCCATCGGATTGGCGGCGGCTTTAGGGTTATGTTTTGTTTGCATTGGCGTGGTACTAGCAAGTGGTATCGTGAAGTTGCCCCGTAAATCACATTAAGTCATTTTATCATTGAATTTTAAGGAAAATACATCATGTTTGAGCGTCTTACTCCCGCAGTAAAAGACCCAATTTTGTCTCTGTCCATCGCATGTCAGTTAGATACTCGCGCAAATAAATTGGATTTGGGCGTGGGCGTCTATCGAAACGAGCAGGGCGTAACGCCTGTTTTAGAGACAGTCAAAACCGCTGAACAGCGCTTACTCGATATGCAGGAAACGAAGGCTTACGTTGGTTTAGCGGGCTGCGAACGCTTCAACCGAGCCATGATGACCTTACTCATGGGAGACAACTCTAGCCGCTCTCGTGCTGTTGCAGTACAAACGCCTGGAGCAAGTGGCGCACTTCGTATGTTGGCCGATGTCATCGCTATGGCGAACCCATCAGCCAAGGTTTGGATGAGTGATTTAAGTTACGCAAACCACGCCCCAATTATGAAAACAGCAGGATTGGAAGTCGCCTATTTCCCTTACTTTGACCCTGAAACCAAATTGGTAAACGAGCCTGCCATGCTAGACACCTTAGCGACACTCGGTAAAAACGACGTAGTGTTGTTACATGGTTGTTGCCACAACCCAACAGGTGCAGATTTGAGCTATGCCGCATGGCAAGCCATTACGGATTTGGCAAATCAACAAGGCTTCTTGCCTTTTATCGACATGGCGTATCAAGGCTTTGGCGATGGAATGGAAGAAGACGCTGCGGGCTTCCGTTATCTGGCAGAGCGCGTTCCAGCTTATCTTGTGGCGAGTTCATGCTCGAAAAACTTTGGCTTGTACCGCGAGCGTACAGGGCTTGCTGTTGTTGTCGCGAATACATTAGCCAAAAGTGAGAGTATTAAAAGTCGCATTATGGAGTGCGCGCGTAGTACTTACACCATGCCGCCAGATCACGGCGCCGCCATTGTTCGTATCATCTTGGAAGACGAAGCACTAAAAAATGCATGGTTAGCGGAAGTGACTTCAATGAGACAACGTATTCAAGGTGTTCGATCTTCGTTAGCCGATGCGATTAGACAACAAACAGGCAACCAAGCCTTTGATTTTATTGAACAACATAAAGGTATGTTTTCTGTTCTTGGAACCAATGCAGAACAAATCTCACGTTTGAAAGAAGAGTTCGGTATTTACCTCGTTGACGGAGGCCGAATGAACATCGCAGGGCTAGGAGAAAAAGACGTACCTTACTTAGCGAAAAGCTTAGCGAAAGTGGTGTAATGGGGATATAGATAAAAAAGTAAAACACAGGACGTTGTGAGTATTGTTGAAATACTACCCAAGGAGGGTATACTTTGATTTATAAAACAAAAGAGTTTTGTTCTCAGACTAAAAAAGAAAGCCTGACCGATGCAGATCTTGTCAAAGCTTGCAGGGAAATTCAACAAGGGTTAGTTGATGCTGATTTGGGAGGCCATCTTTACAAAAAAAGAGTCGCAATAGGCAACAAAGGTAAGAGCGGTGGCTTTCGTACATTGATAGGTGCCGTTATTGGTGAGAAGTACTTTTTCTTATACGCCTTCGCCAAGAACAAGCGATCAAATATTTCACACCAAGAAAAACTTGTGTTGAGAGAGTTGGCCCGTACTTTCATAGATTTTGATCTGGAAACGCTTAATCATCTAATAGTGACTGGTGAACTTATTAAAGTAGATGAGGAAGGAGATAGTTATGAGTGATATTTTAAAATCCGTTCATAAAACGGCTAAGGGGTTGAACAGAGCTGGTGCAATAGATAAAACCACTATGCGAAAGTTTGATGCGCTGTGCCTAACCTCTATTCATGAATTTTCACCTGAACAAGTTCGCCAATTACGATTGGCTAACAACCTTTCTCAACCTGTATTCGCTCAATACCTCAATGTCAGTGACAAGCTAGTCAAAAAATGGGAACAGGGCGAAAGCAAACCCAGAGGTGCGGCGCTGAAAATGTTGTCTCTTGTTGAACGAAAAGGAATCGAAGTGATTGCTTAGTTGGCTTGTACCTTCCCCTTTTGATTTCCTTCAGGTGAGCAAAAAGAGGGTAATGTCATTGAGATTTATAAACGAAACAAGGATGCTTAATGTCACACAATAAAACACTTTATCAGTTACCTTCTTTTTGGGCCGCTATTTTAATACCTATAGTGTGTGGGGTTGGTTCCGCTCTTTTTATTGCATGGAATGACTTTTTTCTGTTGAGTCCATGACTGCATGTTGGACATCAGGTTGTATTAACGACGCAGTTAATCGCCTTAAAGTTCCAATTGCCATCACAGCTATTATTTTCCCCGCTGTTGCTTTGATTGCTTCGAGCCATAGATCTGCTCAAACTGCTGCACAGATTGAAAGAACGGATAAGCAAATAGCTGTTACAGAAGCAAAAAATGCTTTTGAAAATAATATAAAGCATAGGGAACTTTTCTTTTCATATTTGGAAGAACAAGAGAAGGTTTTAGGTGTTAGATTCACAGAAAAACAATCATTATATGAAGTAATATTTCGTGAGAATGACTTTATTCGCTTTACTTATTATGCCGATGAAATGGCTCTTAACAAAGAGTTAGTGTTAATGAATGATGAGAAGGAATTTTATGACTTTCAGAACCACTTCCACTATATATATTTTACTTTAAGTAATTGTTCAAAGTGCTGGAATCGATTCACGGGCTGTGAAAATATGAAATTTTTCTACCTTGCTCAAAGTCTTTATACCGGATGGATTTTGAGTGGTATATCCATCATCGAGTTAAAGAGTGGGCGATCTATTTTTGACTATAATTGTTGTTATGTGACTGGTCGTTTTCAGAACCATTTTTATTTAATGCTTAGTGTTTTAGATGCTCTCGAAAAATTTTGCCTTTCAGAAAGTTTTCGTGGAAAACAAGATTCTTTATATCGTATTGAGGAGGCTAAATTTATAGAAGAGTCATCAAATTTCTCGCAGTGCCTATACACGGAAAAACGTCGAGTTAGGCCTATTTTAGACGAGAATGGAGTCGCGTCTGGATATGAGGAAGTACCTGAATCAGAAGACCTCACTCCATTTTAGAAAATGATATGTTTTCTTAATCATAAAAAAACCGCTCTCATTTCTGAAAGCGGCTTCTCATTGCTTTACCAACCTATCCCATTAAATAGAATTACGCATCGATTTTTTTGTATTTGATACGTGTTGGTGTGGCTTCGTTGCCGGTACGTTGTTTGTAATCGGCTTCGTATTCAGCGTAGTTACCTTCGAAGAATACTGCTTTTGAATCGCCTTCGTACGCCAAAATATGCGTGGCAATACGGTCTAGGAACCAACGGTCGTGGGAAATAACAATCGCTGCACCTGGGAAGGCCAGTAACGCGTCTTCCAGTGAACGTAAAGTTTCTACGTCAAGGTCGTTGGTCGGCTCATCCAGTAGCAATACGTTGCCGCCTTCTTTAAGCAGTTTTGCAAGGTGCAAACGGTTACGTTCACCACCAGACAAATGCTTAACAAATTTTTGCTGATCAGAACCTTTGAAGTTAAAGCGACCGATGTAAGCACGAGAAGGTACTTTGTAGTTGTGAACTGTGATCATGTCTTGACCGTCAGAAATTTCTTCCCATACCGTCTTGTCACCATCCAATTCACGCATTTGGTCAACGTAAGCCAGTTGCACGGTTTCGCCTAACGTCACTGTGCCTGTGTCTGGTTTTTCAATGCCTGCGATCATTTTGAACAGAGTCGATTTACCAGCACCGTTACCACCGACAACACCCACGATAGCACCTTGAGGAACAACCATGTTGAAGTCTTCTAGTAGCATCTTATGCTCGAAGCTTTTGCTCACGCCTTCGATCTCGATGACTTTAGAGCCAAGACGAGGCCCTGGTGGAATGTACAATTCGTTGGTTTCGTTACGATCTTGGAACTCTTGTGAGTTCATCTCTTCGAATCGAGCCAAACGTGCTTTGGACTTAGATTGACGGCCTTTGGCGTTTTGGCGAACCCACTCAAGCTCCGATTTAATGGCTTTTTGATGAGAAGCTTGTTGTTTTGCTTCTTGCTCTAGACGAGCGTCTTTTTGCTCCAGCCAAGAAGAGTAGTTGCCTTCGTATGGAATACCGTGGCCACGGTCAAGCTCCAGAATCCAGCCTGCAGCGTTATCAAGGAAGTAACGGTCGTGGGTAATCGCCACAACGGTACCTGGATAATCTTTCAAGAAGCGCTCTAGCCAAGCAACGGATTCCGCGTCCAAATGGTTAGTCGGTTCGTCGAGAAGAATCATGTCTGGCTTGTCTAATAGCAAACGACATAAAGCCACACGACGACGTTCACCACCAGAAAGGTGCTCAACATTTGCGTCCCAAGGTGGAAGACGAAGCGCATCGGCTGCCACTTCAAGCGCACGCTCTAGGTTGTGACCTTCCTTTGCTTCGATCAAAGCTTCAAGCTGACCTTGCTCTTTTGCTAAGGCATCGAAGTCTGCATCTGGCTCTGCGTATTCTGCGTAAACTTGGTCAAGACGCGCCATGGCGTCAATGACGTCAGCAAAGGCTTCTTCAACAATGCCACGAACGTTTTTGGTTGGATCAAGGTAAGGTTCTTGCTCCAAGTAGCCGATTTTGATGCCCGGCATTGGACGAGCTTCGCCGTTATATTCTTTATCAACGCCCGCCATGATGCGCAAAAGCGTAGATTTACCTGAGCCGTTAAGACCCAAAACACCGATCTTAGCGCCAGGGAAAAAAGAAAGAGAAATGTCTTTAAGAATCTCGCGTTTAGGAGGAACGACTTTCCCAACGCGGTTCATGCTGTATACAAACTGAGCCATAAAATGAGTCACTTATTGAATGATTTGAAAGTAGGGTAAGAATAACACAGCTGTGGCTAATGAAGAATAATCTGAGCCGCACCTGTGACTACTAAAATTGCGCCTAGCCAAGCACCAAATGCAGGGCGTTGACCTGTGGTAATCCACAGTGCAGGTAAAATAAGAACAGGCACGACCGCCGATAAAGTGGTGACAATGCCAACATTCGCGTTGCCGATTCCCCACACCAAAATGCTCATGCCGATCACCATGCCAATTGTAGCCATTGCAGTAGCACCGATAAAATCAGCTGCTTTTAATTGCCAAATAGGCAAGGCGTCAGCCGATTGTTTATGTCGATAAAATAATCCATAAGCAAGAATGAGAGCGATGGCGCCAGTGCTGACGCGCAATGCAGACACCGCAATAGGATCTGCACCATCTAATAAAGCTGGTTTGCTGAGTAACGCGCCACTGGCTTGGCCAAGTGCACCGCCCAGCGCCATGAGAATACCGGTACTTAATTTGCCTTTAGTTTGCTCCCAAGCGTGGTTATTGTTTCGTTTACCAAATAATATAGCGATGACAACACCAGTTAAAACCAGCCCGCAGGCGAATAATTGATTCAGCGATAAATACTCACCTAAAAACAACCAGCTAAGCAAAATAGACATAGGTGCATTGGTTGCAAACAACACACCTGCTCGTCTGGGGCCGAGGCGATGTACCGCGCTGAATAACATGGTGTCGCCAAGAAAAATTCCCACGACGCCAGAGAGGAGAATCATCTCTGAATGTTGCCACAGCTGATCGCTAAAGCGTTGTCCAACGAAACAGATAAGTAACAATATTAGGCTGGCGATAGAAATTCTTACCGTGTTGAAACGCATGCTTCCAAAACGCTCGATTAATCTGGGCGCCATGAGACTAGAAACAGTCCAACACAATGCGGCAACCAAGCCAGCTAATTCTGCAAACGGCATAATTCCTCTTTATTCCCTGCCAAGAAGAATCGAAAAAGTACATTTTTTTGAAAAGTACGTTTGTAGCTATATGTTGGCGGGATTGATATGATTTGAACCAGAAAATGATGGCCTTTATCAAGGCATTCTTACACCAAATTAGTGATATTGGAAGCGCCATGCGATGCCCTTTTTGTGGAACTCTAGATACTAAAGTTGTCGACTCCCGTTTGGTTTCGGAAGCCGCACAAGTACGCCGTCGCCGCACTTGTATTCAGTGTCACGAACGTTTTACCACGTTTGAAGTGGCTGAATTACAAATGCCAAAGCTGATTAAAAGCGATGGCAGCCGTGAAACCTTTGATGAAGATAAGTTACGTAATGGCATCATCAAGGCGATAGAAAAGCGCCCAGTGAGCAGTGAAGCTGTGGAAACAGCCATTACTCGAATTAAAGAAAAAATGCAGGCCACAGGTGAACGAGAATTGCCTTCTCGTTGGACGGGCGAAGCGGTAATGGATGAATTGCAGCAACTCGACCAAGTGGCTTATGTTCGCTTCGCCTCGGTTTATCGAAGCTTTAAAGACATCAGTGAATTCCGTGAAGCGATTGATCGCCTAGAAAGCAACAGCGCGGAAGCATACGAATCTAAAGAAGAGAAAGAATGACAGTTTATAACCACGAATACTGGATGGCGAAGGCAATTCAACTGGCGAAAAAAGGCCTTTATACCACTCATCCAAATCCTCGTGTTGGGTGTATTTTGGTGAATGGCGATCAGTTGATTGGTCAAGGCTTTCACCTCAAAACTGGCGAAGGTCATGCGGAAGTTAATGCGTTGGCGGATGCGAAGAATAACGCGTCAGACCAAATAAAAGGCGCAACCGCTTACGTCACTTTAGAGCCATGCAGTCATCAAGGCAAAACGCCACCTTGCGCCGATGCTTTGATTAAAGCGGGTGTGAGTCGTGTGGTTTTTGGCATGCAAGACCCAAACCCTGAAGTATCAGGTCGTGGTTTAGAAAAATTAAAAAAAGCCGGTATCGAAGTCATTGGCCCTGTTTTAGAAGCGGAATGTGAAGCGCTTAATCTTGGCTTTATTAAACGCATGCGTGAAGGTTTGCCTTATGTGCGAGTGAAGCTAGCGATGAGTTTGGACGGCCGCACAGCGATGGAATCTGGTGAAAGCCAATGGATTACTGGAAGCGATGCACGCCTTGATGTGCAGCGTTTACGTGCCCAGAGTGATGCCATCGTCACAGGGATTGGCTCTGTGTTGACGGATAACCCGAGCATGACAGTTCGTATCGACAGCGATGACCAAGAAGCGGACCCGAAAACCGTACGCCAGCCTTTACGGGTTGTGATGGACACGGCGTTGTCGATTGTTCCTGAGGCTAAGATTCTTTATCCAACGTCTCAAGCGTGTGTCTTTTCTATCGAAGAAGAAATCGAAGAAGAGCATTTAGAGGTGTTGAAGAAGAAAGGCGTGACTGTGCGTTTTTCCCCTCCTGGCGAAGACGGTCGTTTGGATTTGTTGGATGCGATGGAACAACTTGCTGATGCAGGTATTAATGAAGTTTTACTTGAAACAGGTTCCGAACTCGCTGGTGGCTTTTTACAAGCAGGATTAGTGGATGAAATCGTTGTGTACATGGCGCCTAAATTATTGGGTTCGAGTGCGCGTCCTTTGTTCCAGCTGCCTTTAGAAACGATGGATGAAGCTGTGGAGTTAGAACTCAAATCTGTGCGTCAGGTTGGTCAAGATTTACGTTTGGTTTATCAACCAACGTATTTGGAAGATGACGAGTTTTAAAGGTCGTTAAAGAAAGTAATTTTCTTGCGGCTGGTGGCGAACCACATTGCTTTGTAAGCCTTTTTCTCGCTTCTTGATCTTGAGAGCAAGAAAATGATGTTTTCTTTGTGATTTTTAGAGAAGTTTGCAGAGAAACGTAGAATAAAAATTGCTATAATCGCCGGCCAAGATGAAACCTATATTTGTGCTTTGAGCCATATTGGCTTGAGGCACTGTCTAGCAGACGAACATAAGCACTACAAAACAGACGAAAAGCGTTAGCCCACAAGGCCGTATAGTCTGGATAACTGAGGCAAAAAATGAGCGAAGTGGAAACAACAAACGACCAAACTCCAGCACCGAAAAAGAAGGCGAAAAAGCCTTCGCGCTCGCAAATGCGCAGTGCTTCTCGTCGTTTGGCATTACAAGCGGTTTACCAATGGCAGATGAACCAATCTTCCGTGAGTGAGATTGAAACCCAATTCGTGATGGATCAAGACATGGCGTCTTGTGATAAATCTTACTTCCGTGAGCTTCTGCAAGGTGTGACTGCCAGCGCGAAAAAGCTAGACGGATTGTTTGAAGAATTGCTTGATCGTCCATTGAGTGAACTTGATCCAATTGAATTGGCAGTGATGCGTATTGGCGCATTTGAATTATCAGAACGTCTAGACGTGCCATACCGCGTTGCTATCAACGAAAGCGTTGAATTGGCAAAAGGCTTTGGCGCGACAGAAAGTCATAAATACGTTAATGGTATTTTAGACAAATTAGCACAACGCGTTCGTCGTGAAGAAATTGCAGCACGTCGAGAAGCGAATAAGTAATCCATCGAGTTTGATGTAACGATTACTGGAAAGCAAAAACAAGCCCTGTTATTAGAAATAATAACGGGGCTTTTTTGTGTCTAATTGTTTGAAAAATGAGGTTGTGGTTTTAGATAAATTGATGACGTTTGTGGTCAATATTATGACGGTCTTGGTTGATCTTATAAGGAGAAATAGGAATAGCGTAGTAGCAAGTGAAACCACCTAACTTAGCGCGTTTATATTGCTCGGTTTCTCTTAGGGCAATTGAACATCTAGCGATAAAGTAAAGCATGAGGGTGGTTCATGATTCAGGTACTTTCGACAGTTTGGGCTTTATTGCTTGGGATTGTTCTTCTCATGCTTGGCAATGGCATGCATTTCACCTTGATCGGCTTACGTGGCGGAATTGAGGGTTTTTCTTCTGCTGAGCTGGCGATCATCACATCAGGTTATTATGTCGGTTTTTTATCGGGTGCACGTTTTACACCTGTCTTGATTCGTCGTGTCGGTCATGTCCGCGTGTTTGCTGCGTTGGGCAGCTTTATGTCCGCAGGCTTAATCTCTTTCCCTTTGTTAACGGACCCTTGGGCTTGGACGCCGATACGTTTGTTAATAGGCTTTTGTATGTCGGGCATTTATGTCGCCGCAGAAAGCTGGTTAAACGACTCAGCGACGAACGATACACGAGGCAAGGTTTTATCGGCTTATATGATTGCTCAAACGCTTGGCATTATCGGAGCGCAAGGGTTATTAACGTTGGGTGATGCGAGCACTTCTGTGTTGTTTATTTGTGCTTCTATTCTGGTTTCTGTTTCTTTTGCTCCGATTCTTTTATCTGCGGCGGCCGTTCCTGCGGTACAAGTCGCTAAGCCCATGCCGCTTTTAGCTTTATTGAAGGTCTCTCCGTTGGGGGCGGTGGGAATCTTTTTATTGGGCAGTGTTTATGCAACACAATCTGGTATGGGAGCGGTTTTTGGTAGCCAAATAGGGCTTTCAGCAAACAGTATCGCTTTATTTGTCGCCATGTTGTTTGCTGGCGCTTTGGTGATGCAATATCCAATTGGTTGGTTGTCTGACCGTGTGAGTCGTAGCAAGTTGATTTTCTGGTTGTCCTGTATTGGCGGAGCCTCTTGTGGTTTTGGTTGGATGAGTCAAGAAGCCTTTTGGCCCCTTATGGCGTCGGCCTTTTTTGCTGGTGGTGTTTCAACGCCACTTTATGCTTTGTTTCTCGCTTACACGAATGACTCACTTTCCCCTAGTGAGATGCCAGCTGCATCCGGCGGACTGGTTTTTGCTTTTGGTGTCGGTGCGATTTCAGGGCCATTATTGAGTGGCTGGTTCATGCAGGTGTTTGGTCCTAGTGCTTTCTGGTTGGTGATTGGCGTGACGTTTTTAGGGATTGCGAGCTTTGCTGTGTATAGCATGGCTCAACAAGAAGAGGAAGTCGCAGTAGAGGATACAGACAGTTATCTTGGCGTTTTACCGACAACCTCAACAGTGGCCGTTGAAGCCGCCAGCGAATGGGCGATAGACAATGCAGAGCATCAAGCGGAAGAGGAAGCCCTGCAGGAGGAGCAACAGAGTAGCCATTAGTTGTCATCCTTATGATCACAGCTTGTAGCGTGATCATAAGGGTGGATTGGTCTCACTTACTTCAAAGCAAAAGCTACTTCAAAGCAAAGTTATTTCAAAGTAAACGCGGATAAGTCAGTTTGCAGGTCTTCCGCAATAGCGCGAATATTATTGCTGTGGCCTTGTGTCTGATCGGCTTGTTCTAAGGTTTCCGTTGATGCCGCTTGAAGAGACTCAGCATTTTGGCGGATTTCGCTAGACGCCACACTTTGCTCTTCGGTTGTGGTAGCAACGTTATGAACACCCGCTTCAACCGCTTTAATGGACTGATTGATTCGATCTAACAGTTGGCCAGCAGCAATGGCTAATTCGACACTTTCCGATACTTGTCCTCGTCCTTGTTCCATCTCTTTCACTGCAGAATGACTGTTTTTCTGAAGTGTTTCGACGACTTTTTTGATTTCCTCCGTCGATTGTTGAGTACGTTGTGCAAGTACTCTCACTTCATCGGCAACCACCGCAAAACCTCGACCTTGTTCGCCTGCACGGGCGGCTTCAATAGCGGCGTTTAAAGCGAGTAAGTTGGTTTGCTCGGCAATTTCATTGATGACATTAACAACAGAACCGATATTTTTAGAGCTGTCTGCAACATCGCCAATGGTGTCGGATGCCTTCCCAAAAGCAGAAGACAATTGGCTCACTGTGTTTTCGACCGATTTAACCGCTTTGTGGCCTTCTTCAGTTGATTCTCGAACCGTTAGGGCTTCCTTCGACACAAGGTGAGCGCTGTGCGATACGTCCTGTATGGCGGTTGATATTTGAGTGACGGCAGAGCCCACTTGAATGCTGGCGTGTTGGCTATTGGTCGCGCTGTTACGCAAATCCACATTGGCGTCAGTTATCGACTGAGTTGATGCTAATAAGGCTTGGCTAGAACGCTGAACCTTGGTCACCAGTGCGACTAAATTGTCTCGCATGCGAATGGTGTCGTTTTGCAAAATATCAATTTCGTTTTGGCTGTCTTTGTCCCTTGGCGCAGGGAAATGGAAAGCAAGGTTACCTTGACCTAATTGTCCTAAACCACGGGAAATATCTTGCAGAGGTTTCAGGGCTCGACGTATTAAGAACCATAAAATACTGGTGAGAACCAAAGACGCAATCGCGGCAATGCCTGCGATGAGCCAGACGATGCTGTCAATGTCGGCTTGATATTCATCTTGGTAGGATTCCAAGGTAACCACCCAATTCCAGCCCGGTACGGTTTGGAAAATCGCTTTGGAAACGCGTGCTGAGTTGGCGCCTTGGTTCGGTAATGTATATGTGACAACCCCTTCAGTGTTTTTATACATTTGGTTGAATGCATTGAGAATATCTGGATTGTTTTGATGCAGAGCCAAAAGATTTTTACCTTCATTTGAAGGGTGAATCAGCAGCTCTCCTTTATGGGCTCCAGAGTCAGAAACAAAAATATAACCGTCTTTACCAAACAGCATTTTGCTCACAGACGCTTTCAGTGGCGTTAATACTTGGGCGTATGGAACCAGCATTTCGCTGTAAAAACCAGACAAGTTAGATAGGGGAGAATAGAGCGCGATGTAGTCCGCCCCATTCAAAGATACTTTGCCAACGAACTTTTCATTCTTTTGTATCGCAGCAAACGCAGGTGCGTTTCTGTCTAGTATTTCGGGAATGTCTGCTTGAGATCGAGCAATACGATAAAGTTGGTCGCCTTTTTTATAAACAAGGCTGCTGCCCAGTTTTGATGTTTTGGCAAAGTTTTTCATGAAGGTGCTGTGGCCGTTCAGCTTTTGGTAGCGAAGCTGCAGTGACGGTAAGTCAACGCCTTGGACTTGAACTGGCTTGTCTTCAAAAATTTGTAAGTCTTTTAATTGGTTGTTTAAGAAGTCGCTGCTGTCTTGTAGAGTTGATTCTAAGGTGTAGTAAACCTCGGATAATTGATTAGCAACCAGTTCCGTTTCTTTCAGTTGATGAGATGTCACTATGTCGTTGATCTTGGCACTGAAAAGCTGATTGATGAACATCATTAGCACAATGAAAACACTGGAAACAAAAATGAAGGTTCCAATGCCCAGTTGTTTTGGTAGGGCGATTTTACGGATTATTAATAACATATATTTGCCATCCTTCTGTTGTCACTGCTGACGAGGATAAGAAAACTAATAATCATTTGGTGTCCTTATTAAAGCTGTATGTTGCCTTGTTGTTTGGGCTATCAGATTTCTTTTTTAATCAAGGGAACGACGAGTACGGGAATACGAGAGCGAGATAAAACATTTTTTGCCACACTTCCTAAAAAGGTTTCCACGAAGCCTTTTTCATGGGTTCCCATAACAATTAAGTCTGCAGATATTTCTCGTGATTTTTTCAAAATGGCTTCCATCGGGAAGGATTCAATGACGTCAAGGGATTTGATTTTGTTGCGTACAATACGGTCTTCTGCTGGAACGCTTTCCCAGAACTCATCTTGTCTTTGTTGTAGCTTTTCTTTTGCTTGCTCTTTACGAGCCTTAAGCATGTCTTTGCGTTGAGAGTCGTCCATCACATAGGTTTCTAATGTCATTTTTGCTTCGCTAGAAAGCTTTTCGACGACATGTAAAATGTGGATTTCAGCGTCTGTGCTTTTGGCAAGAAAAGCCGCGTATTTAAAGGCTTCTTCAGCGCCTTTTGAAAGGTCAGTACTGTATAGAATTTTATTAATCTGGAGCATGATTGAAATCCTCTTAAGGAAAGCGCCTGCATGAATAAGATTAAGAGAGGGTTGTGCTAATCAATAACCTAATAATCTGGATTGAATCAGTGTGATAGATGAACAAGGACAGAGTGTGTTTTTAAATCAGTGCTTTATATTCGAAGCACCGCTAATGAAAAAAGGCCAAGTGTTACCACTTGGCCTTCTTCGTTTTTTAGATTTCTTCGCGACCTAAAAGGTTAAGAAGCGCATTGATCTTTTCAACACCACCAACTTGGTCGAAGAATTCAGGCCAAACACCTGCTTGCGCACGTTTTACCCATTCGCCTTCGTCTTCCAACTGGTCGATTTGCATGTCGTATTTAGACACAAGCTCTTTCTTAATGCCTGCTTCTTGTTCTTTGATCCAAGATAGGCTGTAAGCTGTCGCTTCTTTACCAGCTTCTAAGATAGCCGCTTGAACACTTGCAGATTGATCTTGGAAAACAGACTCAGAAATGATGAGAGGCTCAAGTTGGAACATGTAGTGAGTCTCTGTTAGGTACTTCTGGATCTCAGCGAATTTCATTGAGTAGATCGCTGCGTATGGTGTTTCTTGTCCATCAACCACTTTTTGTTGAAGAGCCGTAAAGGTTTCAGACCAAGCAACTGGCGTTGGGTTGATGCCTAGAGATTGGTAAGTTTTGATGATCAAGTCACTTTTAGGAACGCGAACAAACAAACCTTGAAGGTCATCGATCGTTTTCACTGGACGTTTTGAGTTTGTAAGCATACGGAAACCAGAGTAGCTCCATGCCACTACGCGTACACCAGCATTGTTGATCGCGTCTTCTACAAGCTCGTCAGTAATACCGCTGTTGATTACGGTTTCAGCTTGGTCGATGTTTTCAAAAATGTAAGGTAGAGAGAAGATCCCCATGGATGGGCTAAATGGCGCCAAGTTGTTGCTACCAAGAATCGACATGTCCAATGTGCCAAGAGAAACATCGTTCACTGTTGCTTGCTCAGAACCAAGTTGACCGTTTACAAAAAGATCTGCGCTGTATTTGCCGTCTGTTTTTTCAGACAATAATTCTGAGAATTTTAAGCCCAATGCTTCTTGAGCACTGCCACCGCCGTCACCAACTGCCATTTTCCAAGTTGCTGCAAAAGTGTTTGCTGATAACACTAGACCTGCTGTCAGTGAAAGCGCTTTTACTAGTCTGCTTTTATGCATTTCTTATTACCTCATAGGTTATTACAGTTCGAGTTTTTTAGTCGTTTGATTCTTTTTGAACAGTGCTTATAAAGTACGATTCTGAAAGCCGTTCCATGACTGTTTCTGGTGCTTTGTTCAGTTTGGATATTTGTATCTATCACTCGATTATTAGTTTGCCTGTATATCTTTGGCAGCAAATAGAACCAGAAATCAAAATTGTTAGAACCAGTGGATAAGGTAATGATTGTTTAGGGTTTTTACTTAAGATTCAAAGTATATTGATGAAAATTTCGCACCAATTTGGCGCATTTTTTATATGGCGATAATCTACTGTTTTTATTGGCAAAGGGGAGAAAAGTTAAGAACGCTTAATCTTGTGCATGGGAAGCAGTGACCCATTATGGACGTAGTTTTTGTGTATTAATGCACCAGCAAAATTTTTTTAAAGAAAGTTCTATTTAAGCGTTAATTTTTTGTAGAAACTCGCTTCTTTTTACAAGAAAGCGATGAAAACCACATTTATACCAATTCGTAAGCCTGCACAAAACGAAACGCTTCGCTCTATTCTTAATGATATTTTGAGCGTCATAGGTTGATATTGAAGTGTGTCGTTTGAATCGGCATGCCTTCATCAGGCTTCACTCAGCAGCGCATTAGATAAAAAAGAGTACAATGGCTAGGGAAGGTGAGATTAAGTCTTCTGAACTTCAGTCTTATCAGAGAGACCGTTTCTCTGAAAGACCCGAAGGGCGTGGGCTAAACCCTTTTTATTCTTTGTTAAGCTTCTTGCCAATATGTTCAATATTGGACTGCGAAGCTTGTCTCGAATAATAAAGGTTTATCCACACGCTGAAGCCAGTGGACTTGTTCGCACCTTCCCTGGAATAGGATAGACCGAAGGAATTCAACAATGATCCGTTGTCACGAATATGATCTGATTGAAATTGTTTGTATGCACCGTTATCCCATCCGTTTAACCATGAAAACAGGTGAGGCTCTGGAAGGCATCGCTATGGATACTCAGCGTAATGAAATGGGAGAAGAATGCATCAAGATGAAGGTGGATGACCTAGAGCAGCTGGTGGTTTTAGATCATCTCTTTAAGCTAGAAGTCTGTGTTGAAAATCCGCATTTTTATGAGGTGATTTTTAGTGAATAAAATTCGGATTATCTTTGATATGGATGGCTGCTTTACAGGGAACCCGTTATCATGCGAGGTATCAAGGCAGCTATGTAAGCTTGTCTCATACTTTTAGGATCATAATGAAAAAGAACTTTGTTTTGTCTCACCCAAAAAAGCCATACCAGCGCCTCATTGAAGAAGCAAAGAATGAAGTGAAGAAGTACATCAAACAAGAGCGTACAAAAGCTTTGCCAGAAGGTGCGGACTTTTGGGGATTCAATTGCAAATTTGGCCAAACAAAAGACAAAGCCAGAGTGATTCATGAAGGTGATATCAACACCAATATTAGCTCAGCACAGAGCCAGCATTGGAAATCGTTTTACCTTGAAGTGATCGCCACACCAAAAACTCGCACTAAACGCCCAGACTCTATCAATGAGATGGATGCTTAACATTCCTAAATAAGTGTAGATATTAAATATTAAAGGGAGCCACCGTCTATCAATATTTTGATGATGGTGGAGCCCCATATGATGTTTGCACTTTGCTCATTCTTTTCTGAATTTCGCAACATCGTCCAATCTTTTATATCTTACATTAGGTAATCTAGCTTTATTGTTTCAGGTCATGAGAGAAAGAAGGTTGTGATGTTGACAGAGAATCGTTTCCAGTTTGCTAAAAGTGCAGCTCTTGATGAAGTCATGTTGCTTAAGGCTTCTATGAGTGATTTTTCTTATGGCACTCATGCTCATGAAGAGTTTTCTTTTGGCGTCACCTTGTCTGGTCGCCAAGACTTTTTTGCTTTAGGGGAATACCACAAAAGCCATGCTGGTAATGTGATTGTTTTTAACCCAGAAGACGCACATGATGGGCACTCCGGTGGTGAGAGTACTTTGCATTATAAAATGCTTTATATTCACCCTGATCAGCTTGTCCCGATGCTAGAGAGCGCGGGTGTGCATCAAGCAAAAAGTTTTCGAGTCGGGAAAGTCTTACAAGATGACGCACAACTAAGGTCGCATATCTTAGGTTTGGCGGGCCTAGTAGAGAATAACGTTTCTTCTTTAGAATATTCGTCTGCATTGTATGAATTTGCTGAATGTCTTGCTCATAAAGAAAGGCTGAAAACAGACACTACAACACGCATTAAAGACCCAGTATTCGAACGTGTTCGAGACTATCTGCATTCCCATGTCACTGAAGAGGTGTCACTTGATGAATTAAGCCAAGTGGCGCAGATGTCGAAGTACCATTTACTACGTCGATTTCGTGACTATTTTGGAATGACGCCTCATCAGTATTGGCAAAATTATCGTATTAATCGTGCTAAAGAAGCACTTGAGTTAGGTATGTCATTAGCTGATGTGGCATTCACCTTTGGCTTCAGTGATTTGAGTTATTTTAACCGTCGTTTCAAACCTGTATTTGGTATCACTCCTTACCAATTTAGACGCAATCTATTGCGGACTTAAGAAAACTTATTCGCACCTTCCTTAACACACTTCGTTTTTCTTTTATCTAATGCTTATCAAATTCTATTTGAGGGACTCTTATGCTTGAAATAATTATCTATGCCTTTGTTACTATGTACACACCTGGCCCCGTGAATACGCTTGCGCTTTTAGCTGGAGTGAATGGGCAAGGTTGGCGCGCATTTTTGTATTGTGTAGGTGTTGGTATTGCCATGCTTATCTGGTTTTTAGTAATTGGTTATTTAGGCGGCGAGATCATCCCAGCAGGTTATCAGTCGATTATCTCTATTTTGGGAGGGCTTTATATTGCTTATCTTGCAGGGAAAATTATGCACTCAAGTTTTCAGCAGCAATCGAGTAACGGCAAAACCACAGAACTGAGTTTTAAAATGGGGCTGATCTTACAGCTTTGTAACCCTAAGTCGATGGTGACGATAGTTCCCATTGTGACGATTCAGCTTCCTCGGATATCCGTTGAAGGAGGGCAAATTGCGCTGTGGTCATTGGTGATTGGAATCATGGCTTGTGGAGCACCAAGTACATATTTATTGTGCGGTTCACGTCTCAAAAAAATAGCAACTAACCCCAATGTCATGGCGTGGTTGAATCGTGTAATGGCTATGTTGTTGTTCCTCGTGGCTTATCGATTTGTTTTTGTTTAAAAGAATTGATTCAATTACAGATTAATTTTGAATTATCAGAGTATTTAAAAGGCACTATGCTATGTGCTTTTAGGTTGTTTATCCCAATGTAGGAAAGTATTACCCAGTCTTATTTTTTATTTAAGCCTTGCTTCATTATTAGGAGCAGGGCTTTTTATACATGGCTGAATTGCATTTAACCCGTTATCATTGGCGGTAAATTAAAATGCGTAATAGATGAGAGAGTAGAGGATATCGGTTTGAAAGAATTTGAGTTAATACAAAACATCTTTCAAGCTTCCGTCATGGCAAACGTCCAGCAGCGCGACGATATCTTGCAAGGTATTGGCGACGACTGTGCTCAGGTGGAAATACCACAAGGGCAGAGCTTGGTGTTTTCCATGGACACCTTAGTAGAAGGCCGTCACTTCCCGTTTGATGCAGACCCTGTAGACATTGGTTATCGTGCAGTAGCTACTTGCGTGAGCGACCTTGCTGCGATGGGCGCCAAGCCCGCCTTTTTCACCTTGGGATTAACCATTCCAGAATCGGACCCGCAATGGCTCGCCGGATTAGCACAAGGCATGGCTGAATTGGCTGAGCCAATTGGTTTGGCTTTGGTCGGTGGTGACACAACAAAAGGCCCGCTGACCATTACACTTCAAGTGCATGGTTATGTGGAACCAGATAGGGCTGTTTTACGATCTGGCGCAAAAGTCGGCGACGACATTTACGTGACAGGTTTACTGGGAAATGCAGCTGCAGCCGTGCCAATTGTCACTGGTGAGTTGCAAGTATCGAGTGAGCGATTTGATTATTTTTATGAACGCTATTGGCGCCCTCAACCTAGATTAATTGCCGGAATGGCGCTGAAACGCGTTGCCCACGCCATGATGGATATTTCAGATGGTCTTGCTCAGGATATTCAACATATATTGAAAGCATCGGGCGTTGGTGCCAATCTAGACGCGCATTCTTTACCCATCTCCGCCGAACTAATGAAATGGCAGCCAGAAGCCGCTATGACATTGGCATTAACGGGTGGTGACGATTACGAATTATGTTTTACCGCACCAAAATCTCAAGCCGCTGAAATCGCTTTAATTACTCAAACACTAAGCTTGCCTTGCAGCAAAGTGGGCGAAATCGTAGAAGAAGGTTTTCGTATTCAAGGGTACAATGGCGAGATCAGCGGATGGCAACATTTCTAACCAAAGTCGTGTTGTACTCTGACTAAATCTATCGAAATACATTATAAAGGATATTCCCATGGCAAACTCTGCTCCAGCATCGGTGTGGCGTAACCCGATACACTTTTTGGCTTTTGGCCTTGGCTCTGGTGCCGCACCGAAAGCACCGGGAACGTTTGGAACCTTGGCCGCCGTGCCGCTTTACTTCTTCTTTTTACAAGACTTAGCCAGTGTCGAATATCTCGCCATTCTTGTTGTGACATCATTGGTTGGTATTTACCTTTGCGGAAAAACCTCTAAAGACCTTGGTGTTCATGATCATTCTGGGATTGTTTGGGATGAATTCGTCGGATATTGGATCACCATGTGGCTCGCGCCAGCAGGTTGGTTTTATATCGTACTTGGCTTTGTGTTATTTCGCCTATTCGACATATTAAAACCTTGGCCGATTTCTTGGGTAGATAAGCATGTGCATGGTGGCTTCGGAATCATGCTAGATGATATCTTAGCCGGCCTGATGTCATTTGTGGTTCTACAAGCCTTGGCGCACTTTGTTTTTTAGTTTTAAAGGGATCTGATTACTTTAACCAGATCCCTTTATCTTTTGGCCTAACGCTCCACTGGAATAGGTTTATTCAACTCTTTACGTTTTCTCAATGATTCGTAAAAAGGCGCATAAGTTGGTCTGTCGATGTATTTGCCATCACCAGATTGAGCGAGCAAGGTGTTGTTATGCCACGCTAATTTGCCATTACAGATGGTTGTTTCAGGCACACCATGAATTTCCATCCCTTCAAAGATACTGTGTTCAATATTGGAATGATGAGTTTTGGCAGAAATGGTTTTGGTAGCTTCTGGGTTCCAGATGACCAAATCCGCGTCCGCGCCAACACGAATACAGCCTTTATTTGGGTACATATTGAAAACCTTCGCCGTATTAGTGGAAGTGAGCGCCACAAATTCGTTCGGTGTGATTTTGCCTTCGTTCACGCCTTTTTCCCATAACACCATCATGCGTTCTTCTACGCCCGCGGTGCCGTTTGGAATCATGGCAAAATTGTCTTTCCCCATGGCTTTTTGTTCGGCACAGAAAGCACAGTGATCGGTTCCTGTGGTTTGCAAAGTGCCGCTTTGTACGCCATGCCATAACGCATCTTGGTGTTTTTTGGGTCTGAATGGAGGGCTCATCACATGCGCAGCCGCCGTTGCCCAATCCGGGTTTTGATAAACACTATCGTCAACAGTTAAATGCCCTGCTAAGACTTCACCGAAGACGGTTTGACCATTGTTTTTCGCATAACGAATTGCATCCACGGCTTCTTCTGTGGAGACATGTACTAGATAGATTGGCGCGCCCAATGTATTGGCAATACTGATCGCACGATTAGCCGCTTCGCCTTCTACAGATGGTGGACGAGAGAGAGGATGTGCTTCTGGGCCAGTCATGCCTTCCGCCATCAATTTGTTTTGTAAGTGATACACCAACTCGCCATTTTCTGCATGAACCGTTGGTACAGCGCCTAATTCTAAGCACTTAGTAAAGCTTGAGACGAGAATATCGTCTGTGGCCATAATGGCATTTTTGTATGCCATGAAATGTTTAAAGCTGTTCACACCATGGTCTTTCACCAAGATTTCCATTTCTTCTGCAACACTGTCTTCCCACCAAGTAATCGCCACGTGGAAGGTGTAGTTGGAATGGGCTTTTTCTGCCCATTCGCGCCATTGTTTGTAGGCTTCCAATAACGATTGTTGAGGGTTTGGAATCACGAAATCGATAATGGTTGTGGTGCCGCCAGCTAAGGCCGCGACAGTGCCAGAAGCGAAATCGTCTTTCGCCACAGTTCCCATGAAAGGAAGTTGCATGTGAGTGTGTGGATCGATACCGCCCGGCATAATAAGTTTGCCAGTGGCATCAATGATTTCTGCGTCTTTTGGTATATTGCTAATGCTACCAATTTCGACGATTTTGTTGTCTTTACAAAGAATATCCGCTTTGAAGGTTTCTTCGTGAGTGACGATAGTGCCACCTTTAATTAGTAGACTCATGGCCGCCTCTTTAAATAAAAATGAATGGGGTTATTAATAATAAAAATCAGCGACACAGAGGTGCCGCTGATGAACAAACCATTAAGAAGACATTGCACTAGCTTGTTTTGCTGAGCCTGCTTGCATGTTGGCAAGTAGGAAATAAGCAACGGCACCAGTGAAAGCGCCTGTAAACCAGCCGTAGCTGTAGAACCAGCTTAATGCTGATACGTTTAAAGCAAGAATGGTGATAGCAACTGGAATGGCGAAAGCCGCTAAACCTGCCACGTTGAAAGATGGGTATAAGCTATTTGGTGTGTAAAGTGCGACCAAATCCAAATGCTGACGCTTGATGAAGAAGTAGTCCACAATCATGATGCCTGCAATTGGCCCCAACAAGCTTGAGTAACCCAACAGCCAGTTTGAGTACATGCTTTCAACACTCACATCAGATTCCAACCAGCCCATTTTCTTAAGCAGTTCCCAACCCATAAGCAGAATACCGACCAAACCAGTCAGTAGAACGCCACGAGTGTGGTTAATGTATTTCGGTGCGATGTTTTGGAAGTCGTTTGTTGGAGAAACGATGTTCGCCGCTGTGTTTGTTGAAATCGTTGCGATAATGATCAGAACCATCGCAATTGCTACCCAGAATGGGCTATCAATTTTACCGATCAGAGAAATTGGGTCAGAAATGGTTTCGCCAACCAAGGTTGTTGAAGCAGCTGTCAACATCACACCCAAAGCAGCGAAGAAGAACATAGTGACAGGCAAGCCGATGATCTGACCAATCACTTGGTCTTTTTGAGTTTTTGCGTAGCGACTGAAATCAGGAATGTTCAAAGACAAGGTTGCCCAGAAGCCAACCATTGCTGTTAGACCACCAAAGAAATAGCCCATAAAGCCCGCTTCTTCAGGGCGGTTTGCCGGAATGGCAAGCACTTCAGATACAGACACTTTACCGCCAGCCCAAAGCATCAAGCCAACACTGACGATCAACAATAGTGGAGCAGACAAAGTCTCTAACCATTTGATGGATTCAGAACCGCGAATAACCACTACCATTTGCAGCGCCCAGAATACGAAGAAGCCAATCACTTCACCAACGCCGCCTAAACTTGCCCAGCCAGAAGAAATCGCAGACAAGAATAAATGAATTGCCAAGCCACCAAACATGGTTTGAATACCGAACCAACCACAGGCCACAAAGCCACGAATCAGACAAGGTATGTTGGAACCCACAATGCCGAACGACGATCGCAATAGCACAGGGAAAGGAATACCAAATTTAGTGCCTGGGTACGCGTTCAATGTTAGTGGAACCAACAAGATCACATTAGCAATCAAAATGGTAAAAAGGGCTTCCATCACGGAAAGACCAAAGTAAGCGGTTAATACACCACCTAATGTATAAGTCGGTACACAAATTGACATACCAACCCATAACGCGGCGATATTCCATTTATTCCAAGTACGATCTTTGATTTTCGTTGGTGCTAAATCGTCGTTATATGCCGAGCTTTGTTTGAGGTCGGAATCGACCTCTAACTCATAAAACTCGCCTTGTTGAATAGACTTACTGGTCATTGTTGTTCCCCTTTTTCTATTTTTGATTCACTGATTATTTTTTCTCAGTGTGATTTATTAATGCTGTTTAACCTTGTTCTTTCGCGATGCGTTCACTGGCTTCTAACATAGTGTGTAAAAGCACATTGGCGCCAGCGGCACATTCTTCTGGTGAGCTGTATTCCGCTTCGTTATGGCTAATGCCGTTTAAACAAGGTGTGAAAATCATTCCGGTTGGGACTAAATCCGCCATGTAGCAAGCGTCGTGACCTGCACCTGCGTAAATGTCCATGTGGCTGTAACCGAGTTTTTCTGTTGCCGCTTTTACATCGTCTGAGGCATTGAATTCCACTGGAGCGAAATACCAGAAAGGGTCGAGTTTGACTTCTAAATCGTGCTCTTTTGCGATTTTTTCACAAAAGGTAGTCAGCTCTTCATGCATGGTTAATAGAACATCTGGGCGAGGGTTGCGCAGATCGGCGCTGAATTTCACATTGCCCGGAATTGTGTTACGAGAGTTTGGCCACACCTGCATAAAGCCAACTGTGCCTAAGCCGTTTTCATGGCGAAGGGCGATGGCGTTCATTTCAGTGACAATGGCAGACGCAGCTAACATGGCGTCTTTACGCAAATGCATTGGCGTTGTGCCCGAGTGAGAAGGGCGACCGATGACTTCCACGTTGTACCAGCGAATGCCTTGTCCAAGGCGTACGATGCCGATGGATTTCTTTTCGTCTTCTAGAATTGGGCCTTGCTCAATATGCGCTTCAAAAAATGCGCCCATGTTGCGGCTGCCTAATTCCATTTCGCCTAAGTAACCAATGCGTTCTAACTCGTCGCCAAGGCGAATGCCATTCACATCGGTTTTGTTTAATTCAGTTTCTAGGTCAAAGCGACCAACGTAAGTGCCAGAACCTTGCATCGCCGGTTGGAAGCGCGAACCTTCTTCGTTTGTCCAAACAGAAAATTCCATTGGTGTTGGTGTTTCAATGTTGTTTTCATGAAGTGTTCTAAGAACTTCAACGCCAGAAAGCACACCGAAAACACCATCAAATTTACCGCCTGTCGGCTGAGTGTCTAAATGGCTGCCTGTACCAACAGCGGGTAAATCATTATTCTTTCCTGGGCGACGAGCAAATATATTGCCTATTTTGTCTACTTCCACTTCACAACCGCAGGCTTCACACCAAGAAACAAAAAGGTCACGGGATTGTTTATCAAGATCTGTACCTGCCAGTCGGTTACAGCCGCCTTTCTCCGTACCGCCAATTTCTCCCATTTCCATTAATGAGTCCCAAAGGCGTTGTTCATTTATACGAAGGTCTTTCATGGCTTTCTCCTAATACCGATGCAAAATCATTTACCAAAAGGTAAAAAATACAGCTAAAAAAATTTAAGATAACTTGTCTTTCTGGTCAGCAATAAGCAGGCCAAGTTTTAATCAAAAGCGAATAGAAAGACTCGTTTGATTCATATAAGTGTGTTAGATTTTAAATAGAGAAAATTAGGAAAATATATAAAAAACAGTACGTTATGATTCTGTTTTTTGTTTTTCAAATGAGGTTTTAAGTGGACAATAAATTGGTTGAAAAAAAAGTAAGAAGAACAAAGCAGTCGATAAATCGTGAAGAATTAGAAGCGCGCATCCTACGTTCTGCTGAAGTGGTCTTTGCTGAAAAAGGTTACAGCGGTTCTTCCATGGAAGCGATTGCCAAAACCGCGAATATTTCCAAGCAAAACCTAATTTATTACTTTCCAAACAAGGAGTTACTCTACAAACGTGTACTGAAAGAGATGCTCGATATTTGGATTGAAAAGCTCTCTTTTCTGGAAACGGAGGGAGAAACGCCAGAAGTCATCATTCGTCGTTATGTTCAAGAAAAAATGGCACTTTCTCGCATTTATCCTAATGGTTCTAAAGTCTTTGCCCATGAAATTATCAGCGGCGCGCCGATGCTAAAAGAATATCTTATCAGCCATTTAAAACCTCAATTTGATCGTGACGTTTTGTTGGTTAAGTCTTGGATAAGTAAGGGATTAATTGACCAAACAGACCCAGAACATTTGTTTTTTACTATTTGGGCTGCGACACAAACCTACGCGGATTTTTCAATTCAAATTGAAATACTGCTAGGCAAAAATAATTTGGATCAAAATGATTTCAAACGAGCGGAAGAAGCGGTGACAGAATTTGTTATGCGCGCTCTTGGTGCTAGAAAAAATATTTAAAATAAATTTAAGGCTATTTCCTTTAATTTTTCTTATTTCAATAACGCCTAATTTAGCAATTTTTTAATCAGAAAAAGTGCTATTTTTCATAATCTTAACCTTTTGGTTAACTTTTTACTTATCTGAACTTTATTTCCCTAGATCAATTTTAGTGCGCGTTTTGCACTAATAAAAACGATTTACTCCGTGCCAAATGATTGCTATTAATTTTTATACCAAATGGTAAAAAAGTTAATTTTTCATTAAATATTGGAGTGAATATGATCTCTGTTTCTGAAGCCATATCGTATGAATTTGCTACTGGGCCAGACTTGTATGCACTCTGCCAACAAGCGTCCCAGATTCGTAATAACTACTGGGGTAAGCAGCTTACCTATTCTAAGAAAGTCTTTATTCCACTGACCAATATGTGTCGTGATTCTTGCGGCTATTGCACTTTTGTTCAGTCGCCAGATTCGATTCATTCCAACTACATGACGCCGGAGCAGGTGCTAAAAACAGCACGGGAAGGTCAGGCTTTAGACTGTAAGGAAGCTCTGTTTAGCTTGGGCGAACGACCAGAAGAGCGTCACCAGAAAGCCCGCGATTTACTGGCAAATTTAGGTTATGACAACACCTTAGATTATCTCCATGACCAATGTGAAAATGTTTTAACCAATACCAGTTTGCTTCCTCATGTGAATGCGGGCGCTTTGTCATTCGATGAGTTGAAACGGTTAAAACCTGTTGCCGCAAGCATGGGCATGATGCTGGAAAATGTTTCCACAGATTTATTAAAACAAGGCCAAGCCCATTACGCTTGCCCAGACAAAACACCAAAGCGCCGCCTCGATACGATAGAGCAAGCAGGCAAACTGGACATTGCTTTCACCACTGGAATTTTGATCGGCATTGGCGAAAGCTGGGAAGACAGAGTTCGCAGCCTTGTGGCGATTCGAGATCGCCACCTTGCTTACGGTCATATTCAAGAAGTCATCATCCAAAACTTCCGTGCCAAAGAAGGCACAGCCATGGCAGGCTGCCAAGAACCCAATTTAGACGACATGAAGCGCACGATTGCGGTTGCTCGATTGATTCTCCCTGAGGAAATCAGCATACAGGCGCCGCCTAATTTAGAGATCGAATACGGCAGCTACATCAATGCTGGCATCAACGACTGGGGTGGTATTTCCCCGCTTACCAAAGATTTTATTAACCCAGAACGTGCGTGGCCGCAGATCAGTAGTGTGGCGACTGCTTGTGAAGGTTTGGGCTATTCATTGGGCGAACGTCTGACGATTTATTCCCGTTTCCAAGATCAAAACGATAAATACCTAACCCCTAATTTAATACAAAGAGCGGCATCATTGGTTGGCTATGCAGCTCATGTAAGAGGAGCAATCGCATGAATTTATCGACCTTAACCACAGAAAAATCAATACATCCGGCGCTATTCACCGATCAAGTTACGCCAGCGGTTCGTGGCATTTTAGAAAAATCTTTACTGGGTGAAGAGCTGAGTGTGGAAGAAGCGTGTGTCCTTTTTGCGACACAAGGTGAAGACGCTCAAGCCGTGTTAGATACCGCAGACAAGGTACGTGAAAAACGCGTTGGCGACACAGGTACCTTTGTGATTACACGCAATATCAACTTCACCAATGTGTGTTACATGGGGTGTCGATTCTGTAATTTCGCCAAAGAAAAGGGTGATAAAGAAGCCGAGTTTTTGAGTGTAGAACAAGTGGCAGACAGAGCGGAAGAAGCGTGGAAACGTGGCGCAACGGAAGTCTGTATTCAAGGCGGTTTGCACCCAGACATCGACGCGAACTATTACCGAGAGCTAATCATCGCGGTGAAAAAACGCGTTCCAGAGATTCACATTCATGCTTTCTCGCCGTTTGAAATTTGGTACGGCTGCAAGAAGGCCAAGCTGGAACCAGAAGTATTTTTATCTGAGCTGAAAGCCTTGGGGTTAGGCTCTATGCCGGGCACAGCCGCAGAGATTTTGGACACAGAAGTTCGCAAACAATTAACCAAGAACAAACTCACCACAGAAGAGTGGGTGCGCATCATCAAAGCCGCTCATTCGGTTGGCGTGCCAACCACGTCGACCATTATGTACGGTCATGTGGATCAGCCGATTCATTGGGCAAATCACCTTAAATTATTGCGTGATATTCAAAAAGAAACGGGCGGTTTTACGGAGTTTGTTCCTCTTGGATTTATTCATTACGAAACCCGTTTGTTTAACGACAATCCTGACAAGGTGCGTCCTGGCCCAACCCGAGACGAACATTTCAAAATGCACGCCATCGCGCGACTCATGCTGCAAGGTTACATCGACAATATTCAAGCGTCTTGGGTAAAAATGGGGCCAGATGTGGCAACGCAAATGTTGCGCTCTGGTGCAAATGATTTGGGTGGCACCTTGATGAACGAAAGTATTTCAAGAGCCGCTGGCGCAACCCACGGACAAGAAGTTTTCCCAGAAGATATGGTGGCGAACATTCATGCCGCCGGTTTCAATGCCATTCAGCGCAACACCAAATACGACACAGTAAAAGATTATGGCAAGACGGCTTTTCAATCTAACCGAATCGACATTGTGGGAGTGGCCTAATGGCAGACTTAACGATCACCTTGTTGGCGGGCGGTGTCGGTGGTGCAAAAGCGGCGGAAGGCTTGGCGGCGAGCCAATATGCCAGCGCGACCAGCATCATTGGCAACATTGCCGACGATGACGAGTTTCATGGTTTGTGGGTGTCGCCAGACATAGATACCTTGATCTATTCCCTTGGCGATCAAATCGACCGAGTACAAGGCTGGGGGCGCAAAAACGAAACTCACCAAGTGTTAAAAGAGCTGAATGCTTTGGGGCAAAACACTTGGATGACGCTGGGAGATTTGGACTTAGCGACGCATATTTATCGCACCAGTCAAAAAGCCAAAGGCGTGAGTGCCAGTGAGGTGACGACGGCTTTGGCAAAACGTCATGGTGTCAGTGTGCCTATTTTGTTGCCAACCAACGACGTGGTGCAAACCCGAGTTAAAACGCCAGCAGGTTGGTTGTCTTTTCAAGAGTTTTTTGTCCGTGAGCACTGCCAACCAGAGGTGTTAGATATTGAATACAAAGGCGCTTCGGATGCTGTGGCGACACCAGAAGCGTTGGCGCAGATAACACACAGCGACATTATTGTGATCGCGCCAAGCAATCCGATCGTCAGCATCGGTGCGATTCTCGCTGTGCCAGAAATCCAACAAGCCATTGAAAGCAGTGGTGCTTATGTCATCGCTGTGTCGCCACTTATTGGTGGCAAAACCATTAAAGGACCTGCCGATAAAATGCTCGAAAGTGCAGGTAAAAGCATCGATTCAAACGGTATTTATGCGTCTTATGCGTCGTTTTTGGATGCCTTAGTTATCGACACTGTGGATCAAGAGGAGGCGACGGGGTTAGAGCAAAAAGGCCTAGACGTTTTGGTCACGCCAACCTTAATGAAAACCACGGAAGAGAAATCAGACTTGTTATCCAGTGTTGTTCAATTTGCTTTGACTCAATCTCTCTCGAAACAAGGCGCAAGGAGGGCAAGCTAATGTCACATTTTTTAATGGATAAATTGTGCGTGGTGATTCCCATGAAATCCCCGCAACGTTCCAAGCAACGTCTTGCTCACAGCATGACGGACGAAGCTCGTGAAAGCTTATCTTTGAGCCTTTTTCAAAACACCTTAGCGTTTTTCCAAACGCATTTTCCTAGATTGGATGTGTTGGTGGTCAGTGAATCATTAGAGGTATTGGACCTTGCTCAGTCTTATGATGCCAATACCTTATTTGATGATGGCGAAAACGGTTTAAACGGTGCGTTAACTTTTGCCTGTGATTGGGTTAAACAGTCTGGTTATGACAGCCAATTGATTATTCCTGGTGACATTGCCGTACTGAATCCAGATGAAATCCAAGCATTAATCACGGTCGCGGATGACGCGGAAGTGGTGATTGCTGTGGCAAAAGACGGTGGCACAAACGCCTTGCTGACATCACCGCCAGACGCCATTGAATTTGAATATGGCCATCAGTCCGCGAGACTTCATAAAGGCAATGCATTTGAAAATGGCTTGAGTTGTCATTCATTAAACTTCACCGATTTGGCGTTAGACATAGACCAAAGCGATGATTTGAAACAAGCGGTAATACAAGCGCCTGAACGTTTCAATGCATGGAAATCGTGTTTTATATCACCCGTTAAGGAACATCAATATGCCTGATTCTATGAGTATGTTTCGTCTAATGGGCTTGCCTGATTTCCAACAAGGTGACGATTTAGCGCAGAAAATTATTGATACTTTTATCTCACAAAAACAAACCTTGGTGGCTGGCGATATTTTGGTCATTGCTCACAAAGTGGTGTCTAAAAGCGAAGGCGCGTGCGCGTATTTAGAAGACGTCACGCCAAGCGAAGAAGCCATTGAGCTGGCAAAAACGGTGAATAAAGACCCGCGAAAAGTCGAAGTGATTCTTTCTCAATCAAGCCGTGTAGTACGCGCCATGAAACGTCCAGATCAAGACGAAGGCGTTCTTATTGCTGAACACAAACATGGCTACATCTGCGCCAATGCTGCGGTCGATGAGTCAAACGCAGATCATCCGGGACAATTGATTTTATTGCCAGAAGACCCAGACAAAAGCGCCCGAGAAATCTGCCTTGCTTTAGAAAAACATTTTGGCTGTGAATTGGGTGTCATCATCAGCGACACCTTTGGTCGACCTTGGCGATTAGGTCAAACCAACGTGGCGATTGGCTTGGCGAACGTGCCGGGCGTGATGCACATGTTGGGGGAAGAAGATGCGTTTGGTCGTCCGCTGAGTGTTACTGCACCGGCTTTTGCAGACGAACTCGCTGCCGCATCTGGCTTGCTCATGGAGAAAAGTGCCAAGTCGCCTGTGATTGTTTTCCGTGGTTTGGATTGGCCGAGAACCGATAGCTCAAGCAAAGATTTGATGCGCGCTCATAACGAAGATTTATTTAGATAAACAATCACTTCGTGCAGCAATCGTTAATAGTCAGAAACGTAAACCGATTTAACACATTAATATTCGATAAAAAGAAAGAGGAATGTATGAGTAAAGTAGCAATCATCGGCGGTACAGGCCCGCAAGGTAAAGGCCTCGCATTGCGTCTGGCGCTGGCGGGTGTCAGTGTCGTTTTGGGCTCTCGTGATGCAACAAAAGCACAAGACGCCGCGACAGAAATGACCGCGCAGCTGTCCGAAAAAGGCACCATTGCTGATATCACAGGCATGAGCATGGAAGACGCCACCAAAGCGGCGGACGAATTAGTGATCTTGTCTGTGCCTTATAGCGGCCATGACGCAACACTGACCGCTCTAGCGCCTTTGCTCACAGATAAAGTGTTGGTGGACATTGTTGTGCCATTGGCGCCGGGCAATCCAAAAGCCGTTGAAATGCCAAAAGAAGGTTCTGTCACGGAAGCCGCACAAGCTTTGCTTGGCGAAAGCATTCCGGTGGTTGGCGCCTTGCATAACGTCTCTGCCGTCACCCTGAACGACCTTTCTCGCGCCATTAACTGCGACATTTTAGTGTGTGGTAATGACCTTGACGCGAAGAAGAAAGTCATGGCGCTTATCGAACTTATGGGAACCACAGCTTACAACGCAGGCTTGGCAGAAAGCGCCCGCTGTATTGAAGCGCTGACGCCTATCTTGATTCGTTTGAATATTTCGAAAGAGGTGCCGTTTAGTCACGCGGGTGTGCGTATTTGCCCACCAGAACATTAAGTTCGACTGCTGAGCTCACCAATACTTTGTTAAAGGTTATTGAAATTTAAAAAACTAATTAAAAACATTATTGCAAGAGGAACACATTATGGAATTTGGTATCACGTTTAAAGGTTTTGTTAGCCCAGACCGCGCACGAAATTTGGTTCGTCAGGCGGAAGAAGCGGGTTTTACTTATTGCTGGTTTTACGATTCGCACATTCTTTGGCGCGAGTCATTTGTTGCCATGGCAATGTGTATGGAACATACGAAAAATATGCGTTTCGGACCTTGTGTGACGAACCCGAACATTCGTGATTGGTCTTTGTCTGCCAGCTTATACGCAAGTTTGGCGCATCAAAGTAATGGCCGTTTCGACATTGGTCTTGGTCGTGGTGATTCGTCTATGCGAGTGATGGGGAAAAAGCCAGCGACTTTAGCGCGTTTGTCTGAATTCACTACCAAGGTGAAAGCCATGGTTCGTGGTGAAGAAGTGGAATATGGCGAATGCCCTGAGCCAGTGAAATTGCCTTGGGCGACAGGTTACGAATTGCCTGTTTGGATCGGCGCGTACGGCCCGAAAGCCTTGGCAACGGCGGGTCAAGTGGGTGACGGTGTGATTCTGCAAATTGGTGATCCAGACCTTGTTAAATGGTTTACGGATCAGTCGATCAAAGCGGGTGAAGAAGCGGGCCGCGATATGTCCAACTTCAAAGTCCAAGCGGCGGCACCAGCCTACTTTGGCGACATGGATTACTGTATTGAACACACGAAATGGTTCCCAGCGATGGTCGGTAACCACGTAGCCGACATCGTTGAAAAATACGGTGCCGATTCTGGTTTAGTGCCAAAAAGCTTAACGGACTACATTGAAAACCGTAAAGGCTACGACTACTCGAAACACGGTCAAAGTGATAACCCATTCCTAGATTTCATCACAGAAGACATCGTGAAAAGCTTCTGTGTTCTAGGTACGCCTGAAGAGCATATTGCCAAAATCAAAGATCTTGAAGCGGCTGGCACAACGCAATTCAACATCTACCTAGACAGCGGAGACGAAGAAGAAATCATCGCGAAATACGGACGAGAAGTGATTCCGGCTTTTGCTAAAGGGTAATTTAGATAACCTCTAAACAATCTCTCTAAGTGATTTAAAAGCCAACCTAGTGTTGGCTTTAATTTACACCAGCAGTCGACGTTTTACGGGTGTAGATTTGACGATGGCGGTGTTGGTATCGGCGAGTTCTGAAATGCTGTCCAGAATTGGGTCAAGCTCGCTGATGTCTTTTAGGTATAAGCGTGCGATGTAGCAGTCGTCTCCGGTGACTTTATCGCATTCTACGATTTCGGGTATGGCTTGAATCTGTGCTTCTAGTTCATGAATTTTTCCGGGGAGTTGGCGCATACGCACAATCGCCATTAGGCTATAACCCAAGGCCACAGGGTCGATGTCGACTCTATAACCTGCAATCACACCATTTTCTTCCAGTCTTTTTAAACGCTCATTAACGCTAGGTGCGGTCATGCCAACGGTGCGAGCCAGCTCGCTGACAGGGGTTCTCGCGTTGTCGAATAATAGCTTGATGAGCTGGGTATCTATGCCATCTAGATGGTATTCATTTTTTTTAAAGTTATTTCGCATTTTTGCCTCCAAAACACACAGTTTTTATCTATATTTGCCTTTTTTTGTATCTGCCAATGGCGTTGATTAGCCTTTATTCTATTTATCATAGAACAGTGTGTTGATGAAAGATAAAGGAAGGTTTCATCTTCTTTAAACAAAAAACAGGGGTAGTGAAATGAATCGTTCAGCGATAAGAGTCGGTACTATTGAGTTGGTGATTGCCATGATACTGTCAGGGACAATCGGATATTTTGTGATCAGTTCTGAGCAGCCATTGTACAATGTGGTGTTTTTTCGATGCGTCATTGGCGTGATTGTTTTAGGAGGCTATGCGTATTTTTCGGGGGTGGTTCGCCGTGAGTTTTTCTTCTTTGGCACCTTGTCCCTGATCATTTTGGGCGGCATTACTTTGGTGTTGAACTGGATTTTGCTGTTTGCTTCTTTTAATTACATCCCGTTTTCCATTGCTACTGTGGCCTATCATATGCAGCCGTTATTTTTAGTGTTGATGGGCGCTTTGGTCAGCCGTGAAAAGTTAGCAGGATCCCTGCTTTTTTGGTTGGCTTTGGCATTTATTGGTCTGTTTTTGATTGTTGAGTTGGATGTGGAGGAGCTTTCTGCTCTTTTCTCTTCGAGCCGTCACTCAGCAGGTGACCCGTCAGCATTAGTGGGTTTGTTACTCGCTTTAGGAGCGGCTTTACTTTATACGGTAACGACACTATTAACCAAGAAAGTCAGCCAAGTGCCATCGACCTTTGTGGCCTTAGTTCAGGTTGTGATTGGTGTGCTGATGTTATTACCTTTTATGGATGCTTCGAACTTACCAACGCAAACTAACCAATGGATTGATATCTTAGTGCTAGGCGTAGTACTGACGGGCTTCATGTACATCATCATGTACGACAGCTTCCAAAAGTTGCCTACTAGCTTGATTGCGATTTTGTCTTTTGTTTACCCAGTTACTGCTTTGATTGTGGATTACCTAGCATTTTCAACGCAAATCAGTTTATGGCAAGGGTTGGGCGTTTTACTGGTGTTGTTGGCGGTGTGTGCCGTGAAGTTTGATTGGCAATTTCCGTTTAAAACGTACTCTGCAAAGATTACCCTGAAATAGAGAGCACAGTGATGGATATTAAGGAAGTATTTGTAGAGGACGCTGAGGTCATTGCATACCTTATTCGGGAAGCGAATAAACCTGTTGCTAAAGAGTTTGGTATCACGTCAGATAATTGTCCAAAACATCCTTCATGTTGTGAGAAAAGCTGGGTTGAGGCCGATTTTAAGCGAGGTGAGCGGTATTTTATGTTAACTGAAAATACGCTTTCTGTTGCCTGTGTGGCTTATGAGGCTAAGACAATGGCGTCCGAAAAAGAGGGGGCTAACAAGGCGTATTTGAATAGATTATCCGTGCTACCAGAACATCAAAGTAAGGGCTTTGGATTGGCGTTAACCCAATATATTATTGGTCTAGCGCGCTTAGATGCGATTAACATGATTAGCATTGGTATTATTACTAAGCATAGAAAACTGCTGAATTGGTATGAAAAAATAGGCTTTATCAAGGGTGAAACAAAATACTTTGAACATCTGCCATTTTCTGTGACCTATATGAGATACAATCTGAATAAATAAAGGCGAAGTCGTTGAGCTTGAATTCAGAAACACACCTTAGGGAAAAGTATGAATAAGATAACATTGAGTGGTTATATTGAAGTGCCAAGGGAAGACTTGGAAGCGGTTGAAAGTGAATTACCAAACCATATTGCACTGACTCATCAAGAAGCAGGTTGTATTACCTTTACCGTCACCCAAGACCCAGATAATCCGTACCGTTTCGATGTCTATGAAGAGTTCACCGATAAGGTGTCCTTTGAGAAACACCAAGTCCGAGTGAAGGCATCCCATTGGGGCAAGGTCACTCAAAAGGTAGAAAGGTTTTATACAATTTCAGAAAGTGAAGAGTAAAAAGAGCTTGTCTGAGAAAAGTAAGAAAAGCCTCTGACGAAACTTATACCAAGTTGCACCTTCCCTAGACTAAGCGATTCCTAGTAATCGTAGACCTGCCGTAATAAGAGCTCCTGCCAGTAAAACCCCTAAGATATTCACACGACAATACGCCAACACGCCAGCTATTAATACACCAGTACAACGTGCCCATCCTGCAAATTCACCCGCTTCATATATCATGGCGACAGCGGAAACAGAAATAAGCAATACCATTCCCATGTTATTCAATAAGGCTTCATATCGATGAAAACCGGTTAAATATTGATCTAACACCGAACCAAAATAACGAAAAGCGAAAGTGCCAAGTGCTAACATGGCCATGCTAAAAACCAATAATACCGTCATACCCTTTCACTCCTTTTAGTGCCTTTTTCAGCGCTTTTTGTGGTAAAGAGAAGTGCACTTACCGACAACAACACAGGCAAACCAACAGGCAGAAAAGGCGTTGTTAATAACGCCATTAGCGCACCTATAAATGCCGTTACCTTTTTATTGATCGTGTTTAAGTTAGGAATCACCAAAGCAAGCATTAAGGAAGGGAATAAGGCATCTAAACCAAAGTGTTCTGGGTGGGTTATTAAATCACCAAATAATCCGCCTACTAATATTCCCAATGGCCAGCAGACAATGATGCCCAGACCGCATAACCAATACGCCTGCCTCTTTGCCTTGCGATCACTTTGAGCCAGAGCAAAAGCCACACTTTCATCATTCATTAAATGACAGCCCAATAATCTTTGTTTTCCTGTACCGACTTCGTTTTTTACAGAGACACCAAAAGGCAGGTGCCGAGCATTGACCAACAAGCCTGCTAATGCCGCCGTAAAAGGACTACCACCAGCAGCAATTACAGAGACAAATAAAAACTCAGAAGCCCCAGCTAATACAATGACTGACAAAACAAATGGAATCCAAAGCTCCACACCAAAATTCACCGCTGAGGCACCAAAAGACATACCAACAACGCTATCAATTAGACAGACGAAAAGGATGCTACGGGTCACTTTACTCATTTTTAATTTCATACATTAGTATTTTATATTGAACATTTGGATTATATAATGAACAAATCATTGCTGTTCGTCAAATAGAACAATCGTTTTTTATATTGAATAAAAATAGAGAATAGAGAATCACATGACACAATCGACTGCCGATCCGAAAAAAATCATCTCAGCCTCATTACAAAGAGAACGACACAAAAAAGGTTACTCACTAGGAGAGCTTGCAAAAATTGCGGGGGTGGCTAAATCGACTTTATCCCAGCTAGAAGCTGGGGCAGGAAACCCAAGTATTGAAACACTTTGGTCATTAAGTACCGCGTTAGAAATACCTTTTTCAGTGTTACTAGAACAGCAAAAACCGACGGTTCAAGTATTGCGTAAAGGAGAAGGCACCACAGTGAACTCAGGCCAAGCGGATTACAAGGCCATCTTATTAGCGAACTGCCCAGCCTCTGCGCGGCGTGACCTTTATCTCACGCTAGTTCAACCCGGTGAGACACATCATTCACAACCTCACGCAAAAGGCGTCATTGAGCACGTTATCATTGCTCAGGGTCGAGCATTAGTTGGATTAAAAGAAGACCCTATCGAGCTTAATCATGGTGATTACATTTGCTACCCCGGAGATCAAGCTCATGTATTCAAAGCCTTAGAAAAAGATACTATGGCGGTATTTGTTACAGAGCATTAATGCCACGTGATAGCTCAGCAAAGATTCACTGTTAAACCTACATTCAGGAGATTGTTATGGAAGCCTTTAAAGACAAGTTCTCGATGGCATTGGTGCGTACCTTTGCGTTTCATCTTTCTAAACAACTTCCTTCTGAAGCAGATTTTAATGAAGAAGCATTTTGTCGCACGATAGAAGCGAAGCTCGATCGTTTAGAGCTAAAACAGCGGGCGCAACTTATTGCCGACGAGATGCACAAAGTCTTGCCAGTAGAGCTAAACCTTAGGTATCCAATATTAAGGCGGATGTTACACACTCGGCCCCATGTGAACCTTAAAGTCTCGCAACAAAGTGATGAAGAGGGGCTATGTGGCTGGGCGATGATGTCATTGGGTATGTTGGTGGCTCAACATGGTTTAGAGGACTTTGAGTTAAGTTTGCAGCTGCTCAAAGATATGACGTCTTATTTTTCTTCAGAGTTCGATATTCGACCCTTTATTGTGGCGGATCAGGACAGAGCTTTGGCTATCATTGCCTCTTGGATTGATGACGATGATTACCATGTGCGTCGTTTAGTCAGTGAAGGAACAAGGCCAAGGTTGCCTTGGGCGATGCAATTACCTTCTTTAATAAAAGACCCTTCTCCACTCATTCCTCTTTTAACAAGCCTACGAGATGATGAGGAAGAGTATGTCAGACGTTCAGTGGCTAACCATCTTAATGACATTGCCAAAGATCACCCTGACATGGTGGCGAGTATCGCTAAAGATTGGTTACAGGGTAATCAACTGCTGAACAAGGACACACAAAACAATAGAACCCGATTGGTAAAACATGCGTGCCGTACGTTAATCAAACAAGGCCACCCTGAGGCATTAGCTGCATTTGGTATTTATCCCGCCAAAATAATACTGGAGTCGCTGAACACAATAAGCCACGAGGTTAGTGTGGGAGGAGACTTATGTTTTGAACTCGCGTTATGTTCGGATTCGAAACAAGAACAAACGCTGATCATTGATTATGTAATACATCATAAAAAAGCCAATGGCACACTGACGACGAAAGTATTCAAATGGAAAAACGTCATACTGAGCCCTGAGCAAACTCTCAGAATTGATAAGAAACACTCCTTTAAAGTCATCACAACTCGCAAATATTACCCAGGGACTCATGCGGTTTCAGTGAAAATAAATGGCACCGACTACGGTTATTGTGAATTTGAATTGGTCGAAAAATAACACCGCGGTATAGCAGGGAAGCGGCCTTATATCTAAGTCTTATATTAAATCAAAGTGTTACATACCTGTGCTCTCTATGACGTTTTCTATCACGCTTTCAACCCATTCAACGGTTAACCAATCTGGTGCAGACGCGGATCGAGTAAAGGCGATTTCAACCGATGGTAAGTTGGGCAAAAGGTCGCTTTCAATGATTTCTAAGGCGTCATTGACGCTGATACTGGCAATGGCGGAGATGGCTTTTTCAGCCATTAGTAAAGACTCGATCAGGGTTAAGTTAGAGGTTACGCAGTACAGTTGATATGGCATGCCTTTTTTCTGGAAACCATCAATGGCACTGGAATGAAATTTACAACCAGACTCGTATAAGGCCAAAGGCAAAGGCGATAAACTTTGCCAGTCAAAGTCTTTCTTCGCGACCCAAACGCCTTTGTCTTGAAAGAGCGTTAAGCCTTCATCACTTCCTGGGGTGCGAGTAACAAGGGCTAAATCAATTTCTCCTTTATCCATCAGCTCCCTAAGCTCAATTGACGTTCCCGTCCTGATGCGAAACTGAATCGAGGGCAATAGGGATTCCATGGCTGACATAATGACAACAAGTAAATTCGACACATAATCGTTTGGACAGCCAAGGTTGATGAAGGCATTTTGCTTTGGTCCAACGATGGATTGCAGAGCACTTTCTTGCAGTTGTAGGATTTGCCTTGCATAGCCGACGAGTTGTTGGCCTTTCTCTGTCAGTACTTGCTCTCGACCTTGCTTGGTAAATAGCTCGGCTCCAATGTGCTCTTCCAATCGTTTCATCTGCATGCTGATGGCCGATGGTGTTCGAAAGGTTTGCATGGCAGCACGTTGAAAACTGCCGTGGTCGACAATTGCTACGAGGGTCTTTAACAGTTCTGTATCCAATACCTTCTCCTATTCATCAAAATTGGTGACGCCTATCATCAATTTAATTGGCTTTTTTCTCTTTACCCAATCACAGAAGATAGGGCTATCCATTTTTCGATAATTCATTAAGCAAGGAGTATCTCATGATATTGCACGATTTTTTACCCTCCGGAAACGGTTATAAGATCCGTTTATTATGTGCTTGTCTAGGGCTTAACGTGCCATTAAAGGAATATGACATTACCCAAGGTGAAACTCGCACTGAGGCGTTTTTGGCATTGAGCCCTAACGGTAAAATCCCTCTATTAGAGTTAGACAGTGGGGAATGCTTGAGTGAAAGTAATGCAATTCTTTTGTACCTTGCTGAAAAGTACCAATCCCCTTTATTGCCAGTCGATCTGATACAAAAAGCTGACATACATAAATGGCTATTTTGGGAGCAGTACAGCCACGAGCCAAACATTGCTTCAGTGCGTTTTTGGTTAACCCACAATGCTATGAATGCATTAAAAAAGCAGATGTTGCCTGATCGTGTTCAACAGGGAAATGAGGCTTTACAACTTATGGACGATACTCTAAAAAACCAAACCTTTCTGATAGGTGAGGACTTGTCACTGGCTGATATTTGTCTGTTTGCCTACACCCACGTGGCGGAGGAAGGCGGTGCTTATCAGTTGAGTGATTTCCCTAATATTCAGCGTTGGATTAGAGATATTGAGTCACAGGATTGGTTTATTCCAATTACTCAGCGTTAGCCATTGAAACGTTATTTTTTAGGTGTTTTCTTACAAAATATAGTTTTGGTTGTATTTTGAGATGTTAAAAGGAAAAATTGCTCTTAGTGCATAAGAGCGGGACCTCCCACTCTTATATTGTTCACTTTGTATAATAAAAGGCTATGTTAGTGTTTTATCGATTGAATGTTTTTGTTGACCGCAAACTCTGGCTTTTTCTGTTTTGACAGGTGTGTTACGGCTTGTTGAAGAGAGATCTTCTTACTTTCTAGTAAGGACTCTTTTGATAAAAAGGCCACATGAGGCGTCACAATGACATTGTCCATGGCAATGAGCTCACAGTTTGGGTTCCCTTCGTCTGCGAGTACGTCTAAACCTGCAGCAGAGACTTTGTTGGATTTTAGGTTGCTGATCAATGCGGTTTCATCAATGAGTTCACCACGAGCCGTATTGATAAGGATGACACCCTCTTTCATTTGTTCAAAGGCGTGTTCGTTGATCATGCCTTTTGTGCTGGGAAGAAGAGGCGAGTGGAGAGAGACAATGTCTGAGATGTTGAGAAGTTCATCCAAAGAGTCGCATTTTGAAATGCCCAAACGCTCGGCTTCTTCTTTCGACGTTGATGAAGAATGCACATAAATATTTATGCCAAAGCCTTTTAGCATAGGAATGAGTGCGCGAGGGATGGAACCTAGCGATACAAGACCGCAGTTCTTACCTTTTAATTGGTACAGGTCGCCGCCGATGCTGGCATCCCAAGTGCCTTCTTTTACACTCTTTCCATAAATATGTACTTTGCGGCTGAGGTTCAGTAGTAGCGCCATGGCATGGCTGGCGACTTCGTAAGCGCAAAAAGCGGGTGTATTGGTGACGTAAATACCTTCCTTGTCCGCTGCGTCTATGTCTATCTCGTTTGTGCCAATGCTTTGTAGCGCAATGATTTTTAAATTAGGCAGCTTTTTCAATGTGTCAGCGCTGACTTCCGTGTATTCAAGCGTGAGGGAATCGGCTTCTTGCACATCGTCTACGAGGTTGTTGCCATTTACTTGTACCAGCTCTAGGTCGGTTATTCCCCACTGTTCTAGTAGTTGTTTTTCATAGTTTAGGTCGCTGGGCATGTTGTAATAAACGACTTTTTTCTTTGCTGTCATGTATGTTCTTCCTCTAATGATGTAGTCTTTCCCTAAAGCGGTTAGGAGAGGTTAAGGTGTTATTCGCTCATCCAGTCGCGCAGGTTTTCCAGCATGTGATGGCAGCTTTTCAATTGTTCTACGCTGACAAATTCATCGGGTTTATGGCCTTGCTCCATACTGCCCGGACCACAGACGATGGTAGCGACGCCAGCCTCGTCGAATAATCCGCCTTCGGTACCAAAGGCCACAGTGCCGAAATTCTGGCTGTTGCTCCAGTTCGCCACCCATTGGGCAAAGTCCGATTGTGGGTCTGTGAGTAGGGGCGGATAGGAAGCTAAGACTTCGAATTGAATCCCTGTGTTGGCGTTAACCGATTGCATCTTTGGTTCTAGGGTGTTTTTTGCATAGTCCTGTAACGCATTTAAGCTGGCGCTGTGGTCTGCTTGTGGTAAATAGCGCATTTCTAAGTCAAAGTGACAGTGCTCAGGCACAATATTGAGTGCCGTTCCGCCTTTAATGACGCCAGTTTGTAGAGTGCTATAAGGTGGATCAAAACGCTCGTCTTGATGCTCTTTAAGCGGTTCAGCTAAGTCGGTGAGTTTGTTCACCAGCTTAGCGGCGTATTCAATCGCATTCACGCCTTGGGGTGCATAGGCGGAATGGCATGGATGACCCTGCACATTGCAGCGCATCGCTACTTTCCCTTTGTGACCATAAACCGGTTCCATATTAGTGGGTTCGCCGACAATGCACATGGTGGGCTTTTGGGGCGATGAGTTGATGTGTTCGATTAAGGATCGGACGCCTAAGCAGCCTATTTCTTCGTCATAGGAAAAGGCCAAGTGTAAGGGAAGTCGCAGACTGGATTCTTTAAAGCGTGGTACGGATTCCAGAACACAGGCAATAAAGCCTTTCATATCAGCGCTGCCTCGACCATAGCATTTGCCGTCTAACTCAGTGAGTTTGAATGGATCAACTGTCCAGTTCTGGCCGTCCACAGGCACAACGTCTGTGTGCCCAGAAAGCATAACGCCACCTTCTGTTTTTGGGCCTAATCGAGCATATAGATTCGCCTTGGTTCTCTCATCATTGATAATGAGCTGGGAGTCAATGCCTAGCTCATTAAGGTAGCTTTCTATGAATCGAATTAAGGCAATATTGGGGTTTCGACTCACCGTGTCAAATTGCAGCAATTCCTTGAAAATGTGCTGTAAGGACGGTGAAAAGTCCACAAGAGAATCACTCATCTCCCGGTACTCCGTAGCTTGGCGCTTGGCGAGGGTCTAAGGCGCGAGTCACGTAGGCTTGCATTTGAGGCTTATAATCGCTCCACAGTTTTGATAGGGCGTTTATTGGTTGTTCATCCGCCCAATCAACACGTAAATCAACTAGTGGCCAAGAGCAACTTTCGACAATTTTTAAAGCCGCTGAGTGAACAGGGCCAGCTTCGCCACCGGCTTCTGCGCCTGCGTTTAGGGCGAATAGAAGTCGGTCACCCAATTCCCCTTCGGACACTTCAAAGGCTTTGATCATAGCATCAATTACTGACTGCTTAGAGAGCATGTTACCCGCAGCAATGCAGTTTTTCCCTGCCACCGTCTGGTAAACACCGAGGGATTGTGCACCGCTGAAACTGGCGGTTTCTCCTTTGGTGTTGATCGCTGTGACTTGGCGATAGTCGCTAAACTCATCTTCAGATAAGGCTTTACTGAGGGCTTGCTCAGGGGATAATTCATTCGCCATGTATTCAAGAGTTTTGCTGCCTAAGGATGGCAGTGTAATGTTTTGGCTAGATACCGCGCCAACGCCTGCTAATAACCACGGGCAACGAGCGCCAACGGCGATACTAGAAGAACTAATGGCAATGCCAAGTTGACCGCTTTTAGGACAATACGCTGTGATAGAAATAGTCATCTTATCTCCTCGCTATTTTTCATCTGGAATGACGGCGATAATGTCAATTTCCATCAACCATTCTGGTTGCGCCAAACCAGCGACAACCAATCCTGTTGAGATGGGATAAACACCTTTTAACCAACGTCCTACTTCACGATACACTGGCTCACGAAAACGAGGATCAGTGATATAGGTGGTTGTTTTGACAATATGAGATAGGTCACTGCCAGCTTCTTCTAATAGTTGTTTTACGTTCTTCATGGCTTGCTCTGCCTGTGCGGCTGGATCGCCAAGACCAATAAGCTTGCCGTCGAAATCGGTACCAACTTGCCCTCTTACATACACTGTATTGCCAGCCACAACCGCTTGGCAAAGGTCATTGTCAAGGGACTGATTTGGGTAGGTTTCTTTGGTGTTAAACATTCTAATGCGAGTGTGAGTAGGCATAACTTCCCCTATTTAGCCGCTGGGCTAGAGTATTGTTTGTATTGGCGTTGGATGACGATCTGGTCAGCAATGTATTTTGCATCGTGCCAAACACCCCATATGAATGAAGAGCCTCGACGTGAGAGCCACGGCAAACCTAAGAAATATACGCCCGTTTGTTTCGACACGCCGCGATGGTGCTTAGGCTGATTGTTGTCATCAAAAGCGTCCACATTAAGCCAGCTGTAATCGGTCGAGTAACCTGTTGCCCAAATAATGGATTGAATCCCGGCAGCTTTCATATCTAACTCAAGTGTTGGATTCGTCATGCAATCAGGGTCAGATAACAGTTCTCTTGCCGCTGGCTCTTCTGGCAGGTTTAGACCATTGTCGGCAATGTAAGCATCGGCTCTATCGAGTAGCGAAAGGTAGTTTGCATCACCTGCACGAATGTTGTCCGCTAGGTCGTTGTTAAAGATTACAGTTGATTGGTTAAAGGACTGAGTGCGACCAACAAGCTTCATGCCTCGTTCAGCCAGCTGGCGGAAGTCGATGGTCTTGCCGCCTTCGGCACCACTTACTGCGATGGTGACATGCTCTTTACCCGGTTCGTTGGCTGGAACGTCCCAAAGACCTAACACGCCTAACCACCAAACAAAGTCACGGCCACGATAACTGCGAGGAGGTCTATCGTGAGGGCCAACAGAAAGGTAAACCGTCTTTCCTGATTTCAATAACTCATCAGCAATTTGTACACCAGAAGAGCCTGCACCTACGACTAGCACAGCACCTTCAGGAAGTGCTTCTGGATTACGGTAATCTGCTGAGTGAATTTGATGGATGCCATGATCTTCGGTTGCGATAGACGGAATAACGGGTGTTTGAAATGGACCTGTGGCGGAAACGATATGCTGAGCATGAAAAGTGCCGTCAGAGGTTTGTACTGTAAAACCAGAGCCTTCTTTGTTTTTTTCTACATTATAGACTTCAATACCGCTTATAACAGGCAACTCAAATTTTTTGACGTAGTCGTTGAAGTAGTCTGCGACTTGGTCTTTTGGTACGAAGCAGTCTTGGTCCACATCTGAGAATTCCATACTTGGGAAGCGGTCGTGCCAAGCTGGGCCGTTTGCCACAAGAGAGTCCCATCGTTTTGTTCGCCAAGCTTCGGCAATTCGATTCTTTTCTAGTACTAGATGAGGAACGCCTTGACGAGTGAGATGTTCGCTCATTGCTATGCCGGCTTGTCCTGCACCTACGACTAAAGTATCCACTTCTTTAATATTGACTGTCATTTGCGTGCCTTCTTAATTCAAAAATATTGATTGTCTAGAGGTTTAATTAGCTTATGGCAGTGAAAAAAACAGGTAAATTACAATAATTGTGTTAACTAAATAGGAAAATAATATCTAAGCGTTATTTGACTGATATTGGGGGGCGATAGAGGACAAAAACAAAAAAACACACCTAAATTGAGGTATGTTCTTTTATTTTCTGCGTCATATTAGTGCAATGTTTAGAAGGTGCTTTTTAGGAAGAGGGTTCTAAATTTGTGCTTAAGCAGTAGTCCATGAACAGTCTAGCAGGCTTGGTTGGCTCGTCGGTTTTTAGGTAAGCCATGATCAACATTGAGCTTTCCATGTCGTCTTCAATTTCAACATATTCCAGTCGCTTTCCATCATAAGTCATCTTATTGCAAGGCCGAGTCACTAAAATAGAGAAACCTTGGCCTTGCCCAACCATACAGCGAACCATTTCAATCGATGGAGAAGTGTATGCAACTTTAGGATATAAGCCTTTTTCAGCAAAGATGTTTAAGAAGTAATTTCGGCTTGGAATAACATCCAGCAATATCATTGGCTCTTGGCTTAACTCTTCCAATGTAACGGATTCCTTAAGAGCTAATGGGTGGTTTTCCGGTAATAATGCATAAGGCTTATGAGGCGCGTTAAGTGGTTCTTTTCGAACAGAATTGTCAATTTCTAAATCGTATAAAAGCGCAAGATCAAACTGTCCTCGATGTAATCCCGCCATTACTTCGTGTTGTTGCCCATCATGGAGTTGAACCTCTATACCTGGATACATTTTCTTAAACCCAGCTGTTAACTTGGGGATGTAAAGTGGCGCGACCGATTCAAAACAACCGATGGAAATTTTGCCACTGATAATGTCACTGTCTGCCAACGAGTTTTGCTCGAATTCATGGGAAGCTCGGAGTAATTCTTTAGCCTTATCATAAAAGCGTCGACCACTTGGTGTCAGTGAAATGCCTTGAGCATGGTGTCTGATAAGAAGCTGTTGTCCGAATGAACTTTCTAGGTTTTTTATGGCTGTTGAAATGGAAGGCTGGGCAATATGTAGCTTTCTTGATGCTTCTACGATGCTTTCTGTTTCCACTGTGGTGGTGAAGTAATGGAGTTGCTTTAGGGTGAAATGTCTCATTAGGTTGCCTATACAAAAAATGTATTCAATTTTGCGTTTAGAATACTTTTTATCTACGCAATTTTTATGCCTTTTAGTCTTTAGTTATTGATATTAAATAGTTTTGTATTGAACTTAGTTTGTTGTATGAACGAATTAAAAAGAAAAACTGAGTCATTTTAGTGCAAAACTTGAACAAATATTCTTTTCTGGTGCGGCGCCTTTAGATAGTTTTTTTTGAAGTAGAAGAGAAAAAAATACTAATTGCTAGCTTCCTCCAACGCCCTACATACTGATTACAAATTCAAGAAGGGTAGGTTTTGATTTAAATCTATTTCTTGTCAATTAATCGCTTGTTAATGAGCTAGTTGGAACGAGGATACGAGTATTATGGTATTTGATTGGGGTTATCTTTTTAGCTTGTTTAGCTTGCCGGACTTTTGGTCGGCAAGTTTGACGGTTGTACAGCTAAGTATTGCCAGCTGGTTGATCAGTATTGTGTTTGGTTTTGTTCTCGCCTTAGGCAGGCAATCTAAGTACGGTATCTTAAATATCCCTGCAAAGTTTTATATCTGGTTATTTCGCAGCTTACCTCTTCTTGTTTTACTGATGTTTGTTTACAACATGCCTCTGGTTTTTCCTGCCAGTGGAGAATTTTTATCCAATCCATTCTTTGCCGGTTTACTTGCCATGGTGTTGTGTGAAAGTGCCTATATAGCGGAGATACACCGCGGTGGTTTGCTGTCTATTGCGAAAGGGCAAAGTGAAGCAGCAAAGGCGTTAGGTATTCGTTTTGTTGGTGCTCAGTACTTGGTCATCATTCCTCAAGCTTTTCGTGTGGCGTTGCCGGCCTTAACCAATGAGCTTGTTTCCATTGTGAAGCTAACCTCGTTGGTTTCCGTGGTGTCACTAACAGAAATATTACTCGTTGGTCAGCGACTTTATACCCAGAACTTTTTAGTGCTTGAAACCATGGCAGCGGTGGCAATTTTCTATGTGATGATAGTGACCGTTTTTGACTTCTTGTTACGCTTTTTAGAGAACGCTTTGGATGTGACGAAAGCAAAGCCAAAGCAGCAACTTTCTGAAGAATTGATGGCGCAGATTTCCAATGCTCCGCAATTAAAAGCAGAAAAAGCGGCAGAGATTGATGGGCCAGCTTTGGAGGCGCATAAGTTACATAAAAGCTACAACGATGTAGAAGTGCTTGGCGCGGTTGATTTGAGCGTACAAACGGGCGATGTAGTGTCTATTATCGGGCCTTCTGGCTCAGGTAAGACCACTTTGATCAGATTGTTGAATGGTTTGGAGCAGCTTGATAACGGCGAAATCAAACTCAATGGCAACCCGTTTATCAAATTACTTCGCCAAGTTTCAAGTAAGCCCCGTGTTATCGAGCATCCAGAACATAGAACAGAAATCGGTATGGTGTTCCAAAGCTTCAATCTATTCCCTCATTTGTCTGTTATGGACAATTTATTACTGGCGCCTATTTATCACAAATTGGCACCGAAAAAAGATTTAGAAATGCAGGCTTACCAGCTTTTGAACAAGGTTGGGATGTTAGAGCATGCGTGGAAATACCCTCACCAATTGTCCGGTGGGCAGCAGCAGCGGATTGCGATTGCCAGAGCCTTGATGATGAAGCCAAGCATTATGCTATTTGATGAACCTACTTCTGCACTGGACCCTGAAAAAGTAAATGAAGTACTGCAAGTGATTGAGGATTTAGCGAAAGATGGCATCACCATGGTGATCGTCACCCATGAAATGAACTTCGCTTTCAATGTCTCTGATCGCATTGTGTTTATGGAAAAAGGCCGAGTGGTGTGTGATGAATCTCCTCAGGCCTTGAGAAGGGGAGATAACCCACGAGTGGAAGCTTTCCTAAAAGACGTATCGTTAAGTTTAACTGAATAATTTTGGAGTATCCGATGCTAGAACAATGGCAAATTGATAAATACAACGAAGACGGTTTTTTGGTTGTTGAAAATGTATTAAGCGCGGAAGACATTTCTGCTTTGTTGGAAGATTTCAATGGCTGGGTTGAAGAGAGCCGTAAACACACGCAAGCGTATGGCGAAACCATTGATGGGCGTGCTCGTTTTGATGTTGATCATGATCACAGTGCTGATCATCCGTCATTACGACGAGTGGCGTCGCCGGCGGAAATTTCGGACACCTACAAAAGAATCGCATTAGAGTCAAAAGTGGCCCAGTACTCAGGTCAATTGATTGGCGGTTCTGGCGCCCGTTTTCATCATGGCAAAATCAACTCCAAATTGCCTCATACGGCGACGCAAGTGAAATGGCACCAAGACTTTCCATTTACACCACACAGTAATGATGACTTAGTGACCAGCTTATTGATGGTCAGTGAAGTCACGCTAGAAAATGGGCCGCTTCAAGTGATTCCTGGTAGTCATAAAAAAGAGCTATTCAGTCATTGGCATGATGGGGTTTTCACTGGCGCAGTGAGTGATGAGATTGAAAGTGAGCGTTGCCAAAATCCAGTGTCTTGTTACGGACCAGCGGGTTCTGTTTGCTTCATGCATTCACGCCTATTACACGCCTCAAGCCCGAATGACACTGAGTTGCCTCGCACTATGTTTATTAACGTTTATGCGGCTGAAGATGCGCTGCCATATGGAGAGAACCCACTTCCTAGTATTCACTCAGGCGAAATGGTCTGGGGGAAAGAAAGCGGTCAAGTCAGGAGTACTGCAAATACCTTGAAGCTACCTCAGAAACCGAAAGGTGCTTCGTTCTTTGTTCAGCAAGCCAATCAAGATTAACCCCTAAATTAATGAGAGGAAATACAATGAAATATTCTGCATGTAAAGCTCGTTCACTGGTTACTGGTGTTGTTACGACTGCAATGAGTGCGACATTACTTCTATCTTCAGCAAGTGCTTTTGCCTTTAAAGAAACGGGGAAAATCATTGCGGGTTCTGATATGACTTATGCACCTTATGAATATATGGATAAGGGCAAGCCAGCGGGTTTTGATATTGAATTTTTAAACGGCGTTGCAAAAGAAATGGGTATTGAAGCGGAAAATATTGATACTCGCTGGGCCAATTTAATTCCAGGTTTGCAAGGCGGCCGCTACGATATTATCAACTCCTCTATGTACATCACGGCTGAGCGAGTAAAAGTGATCGATATGATCCCTTATCTAAAAAGCGGTCAATCTATCGTAGCGCCTACAGTCAAAGATTTTCAGCCTAAAGTATTTGAAGATCTATGCGGTCATAAAGTAGGGACAATGGCTGGCACGGCATTCCTTAAACAAGTGCAAAGCATATCAGCGGATTATTGTGATGCTAATGGTCTAGGCCCTATTAAAATTAGTGAGTACCCAACAGACCCTGAGGCGACTCAAGCCGTCTTATCTGGTGCTGTTGAAGTACAAGTTACCGATGCTTCTATTGCTAAAGGCGTCGTGAAAAAATTGAATGGACGTATTGGTGTGTCTTCTGACACGATTCTTTATCCTGTATTAAATGGCTTCGCTGTTAAAAAGGGAAATGATGAAGTGAAGAAAGCACTCATTGAAGGTATTGAAAAATTCAGTAAAACACCTGAATACGCGGCTTTATTAGAGAAATATAACTTCCAAGCGCCAAACGCAGAAGATCTCAAAAAACTTATGCCTTAATGATTAATAAAGCCTGTGTAGAGGTCAGTTTACACAGGCTTTTTTCAGGAGATAACAATGTCCTTTTCTAATGAAGAACAAATACGAATCGACTTAGCAGCGTCTTTTCGTATTTTTGCTCATCTTGGTATGCACGAAGCGGTTGCTAATCATTTTAGTGCTGCTGTTTCAGAAGATGGGAAGAAATTTCTTATTAACCCTAAGTGGAAGCATTTTTCACGAATAAGAGCTAGTGATCTGTTGCTTTTGGATGCGGATGATCCTTCTACGGCAGAACGACCTGATGTGGATGCAACAGCATGGTCTATTCATGGCCAGCTCCATCAGAAATTACCTCATGTGCGCGTTGCCATGCATTTACATCCTGTTTATGCAACGGCTGTTTCTACGATGAAAGACCCAAGAATACTTCCTGTCGATCAAAATACCGCCCGTTATTTTAATCGCGTTTCTGTGGACACTATGTTTGGTGGTATGGCGGATAGCGTCGAAGAGGGCGAACGACTGTGTGGCTTGCTAAAAAATAACAGCCGTTTATTGATGGGTAATCATGGCGTGATGGTAACAGGAACAGACATTGGTGTTGCCTTTGACGACATGTGGACGTTAGAGCGCGCTTGTCAGATCTTTGTTACGGCCTTGTCTACTGGTCAACCATTGAATGTGCTTTCCGATGAGGTTGCCGAAAAAACAGCCCGCGACTGGGAAAAAATAGAAGACTTCTCCCGACAGCATTTTGAAGAAATGAAGACGTTAATGATCCAGCAGGACCCTTCGGTTTTGGATTGATAGTGTAATGTGGTGTAGTGTTTTCATGGGGAGTGGAACACTACACTAAAAATGCCTCATCAATCCGTACGTCAGTCAGCACTGAGTTCGCAATAAAGCAGGCTTCGTGGGATTGATGATGTAAGGCTTTTAATACTTTTGCGCTTGGCCTTTCTCCAACAAAGATCACTTCTGGCTTTAATACCACTTCTGTCATCATCTGTTTGCCATTTGGCCCAATGGCTAAGGTGCCGACCGCTTTGTCTGTGTATTGTTCTACGATGAGTTTTTTGCGGGAAGCGAAGTCGAGAAAGAACAACATATGACAGCTTGAGATAGAGGCCACAAAAGCTTCTTCTGGGTCCACATTATCAGCAACAGACATGGGGACGGGAACGATATGAGGAGAAGAGGAGGCTGGTACCACCACACCGCCTTCGAATTGCCATTCATGGGCGCGGCTGTATTGTCGGTCTAGGAAGTTCTGGGAATGGCGTTTCCACTCCACGGTAGCAAAGTATTCTGACATAAAAGCGCTCCAGTAAGTTCTAACCATCATCATTGAATGCCTTTTATGCTAACAGGAAATTAAGGCGAATAAGCCTTGCATTGTGAATTTTAAACAATCAATATGCTGTATATATATACAGTAATTATGGGTTGTTTTTTATGTCTATTCCAAGTAAGACGAATCCTTTTCATTTGCCAATTAAGGGGCGAGGCACGGCCAATAATCTAGCTGGGCGTTTTGCCATTACCTTGGTGGAAGTGGATGAAAATGACGAAAATGTGGCCTTATTGGAAACATCGTCGCCGAAAACAGAAGTCCGCTACGAAAGAGCCAAGAGCATCATTAGCCGAAATAACTCCCCTGATGTGCCGTTTAGGCAATCGATAAACCCTTATAAAGGGTGTGAGCACGGCTGTATTTATTGTTTTGCACGGCCTACACACGCTTATTTGGATTTGTCTCCTGGTCTGGATTTTGAAACGAGGCTGGTGGCGAAAACGAACGCTGCTTATTTATTCGAAGAAGAGCTGGCTCACCCGAATTATCGCTGTGAGCCCATTGCATTGGGGATCAACACGGACGCGTACCAGCCGATTGAGAAGGAACTGAAAATTACTCGCGAATTATTGCAGATTGCCTTGGCTCATCATCAACCGATCTCCTTGATTACCAAGAGTACTTTGATTCTTCGTGATATTGATATTTTGGCGCAAATGGCTGAGAAGAAGTTGGTTCATGTGGCGATCAGTGTGACCACCTTGGATAACGACTTAAAGCGTATTTTGGAGCCAAGAACGGCTTCAGGCGCAACCCGTCTGAAGGTGATTCAAACACTGCGTGAGGCGAGGATTCCCGTTAGTGTTTTGGCGGCCCCTGTGATCCCTTTTATTAATGATCATGAGCTAGAGGAGATTGTCGCGGCTAGTGCCAAAGTCGGTGCTCAATCCATCAATTACATTATGCTTCGCCTTCCCCATGAGATTGCTCCTTTATTTGCTGACTGGCTACAACAACATTACCCAGACCGTGCGGATCATGTTTTACAGCGTATTATGGACATGCGTGGTGGCAAGCTTTACGACAGCCGTTTTGGTAAACGTATGACTGGCGAAGGATTATTTGCGGATTTGATTAATCAGCGTTTTCATGTGGCGAGAAGAAAGTATGGGCTGGATGACAACCGCCTCAGTTTTCTTGATTGCCGACAGTTTAAAGTACCGCCTAAAGAAGGCGATCAAATGCCTTTGTTTTGATGCTTGCTTTAAAAGTATTCCTTCTTGTTTTGATAGGCTTTTTTTATGTGTTCTATCAGCAGTCTAAGTTTTTCTGGTAAGTATCTAGTCTGTGGGTAAATTGCGTAGACGCCAAGTTGCCGTGGTTGGTAGTCGGTCAAAATGGCTTGTAAAGCGCCTTTCTGTAGGTCTTCATAGACGCAACAACGTGGCACATAAACAATACCAAAGCCTGCCAAAGCCGCTTTGCGTAAGGCTTGAGCGTTGTTGGTGGCTAAACTTCCGCTGATTCGCACGCTTTCTTCTATCGAACCTTTACCTGTCTCATTTTTAATAAAGCGCCAATCGAATGAACCTTGTGCCTGATAGGTGTAAGCGAGGCAATTGTGTTCTTTTAGTTCTTCTAAATGAGTGACTTCACCGTGTTTTTCAATGTAACTTGGTGAGCAACAAACCACCCAATTGGATTGAATCAGTGGCTTGGCGATTAAGCTGGAGTCTTCTAATTTTCCGGTGCGAACTGCAAGATCGAGCCCTTCCTCGACCAGATTCACAAAGTCATTTTCCAGACGCATATCCACTGTGATATTTGGGTACATTTGGCAAAACTCAGCGATAGCTTCGGCTAGTAGTAACTCTCCAGAAATGGTGGGCACAGAGATTTTTATGTGCCCGCTTAGCCCGTGACTGAAAGCCGATACCGCAGCCACGGCGTCGCTGACTTGGCCTTCTATGTTTTTAGCGTGCACATAAAGGCTTTCGCCTGCTTCTGTCAGGTTGAGCCGTCTTGTTGTTCGGTGAATCAACTGCACACCAAGTGCTTGTTCAAGGCGACTGATTCTTTTGCTCAAAGCCGGTGTGGATAGCTCTGCTAATTGAGCGGCTTTATTGAAAGAGCCTGTATCGGCCACGTAAACAAAAAGTGTTAAATCTGTTGCATTCAAAGTCATTACGCCGTTTTAAGAAAGAGTTTATTATTTTGTGTCATATTTATTATAAATGAAACTCGGACTATAGTGACTGGATTGATCAAGTGAACAACTAAAAAAATAAGGGACACAATGATGCGACTAAAAGATTGTCATAACTTTCATGATTTTCGGGTCTTGGCCAAAAAGCGTTTGCCAGGCCCGATCTTTAATTACATTGATGGTGGTTCTGATGATGAGTCGACTTATCGTCGCAATACGGCCGCTTTTGAAACCTGTGATTTGGTGCCGAGTGTTTTAACTGGTGTTCAGGATGTGGATCTTTCTGTGACTGTGATGGGGCAGAAACTCGATATGCCAGTTTATTGTTCTCCCACGGCGTTACAGCGTTTATTTCACCATGATGGTGAGCGTGCCGTTGCTGGCGCAGCAGAGAAATACGGCACCATGTTTGGTGTGTCTTCTCTTGGTACAGTCAGTATGGAAGAAATTGCAAAACAAACCAACACGCCTCAGGTTTATCAGTTTTACTTTCACAAAGACCGAGAATTAAATCGCGCCATGATGCAGCGAGCAAAAGACGCAGGTGTACAAGTCATGATGCTAACGGTGGACTCCATTACCGGAGGCAACCGTGAAAGGGATTTGAGAACTGGCTTTTCTATTCCTTTTAAACTGAACTTGAAAGGCATGCTGCAATTTGTTCTTAAACCCATGTGGGGCATTAACTACGTCACACATGAACCTTTCAGTTTGCCTCAATTGGATGAGCACATCGACATGGGCAATGGCGCGACGTCTATCGGTGACTACTTTACCAATATGCTTGACCCTTCAATGAACTGGGATGATGTCGCCGAAATGGTGAAATTCTGGGATGGTCAGTTTTGTTTGAAAGGTATTATGAGCCGAGAAGACGCTCGCAAAGCGGTCGAAATTGGCTGTACAGGCGTCATTATTTCTAATCACGGTGGTCGACAGTTGGATGGTTCTCGTAGTTCGTTTGATCAACTGGCTGAAATTGTCGATGAAGTTGGTGATGAAATTGATGTGATCTTTGACAGTGGCGTGCAGCGCGGCACTCATGTATTGAAGGCTTTGTCGCTTGGTGCAAAGGCGGTGGGTATTGGCAGAATGTATTTGTATCCACTTGCGGCAGCTGGTCAACCCGGTGTTGAGCGAGCGTTAGGGCTCATGCGAGCAGAGCTTGAGCGAGATATGAAGTTAATGGGCAAAACTTCCGTTGATCAGCTATCTAGAGAGAACTTACGCTTTAGGGGCTGACTTTTTGGTTTGTGAGATGCGTTAGTGATGAAGAGTAAAGGAATGAAAGCGTAAAAAAGTAAGAAGCCTCAACGAAGGGGAATCAACATTGAGGCTTCTTTCAAGGGGAGGCATCTAAAATGAAACGGAAAAGGGGATTATTCCGCTGAAGTTAGTTGCAGTGAATCAAATTGTGCTTGAAGTTCAGCGTGCTTAGCGTTGTAAGCGGCTTCTTTCTGACCGAAAGTGTGTGCACCGTTCAGATCAACACTAGAATCAACTGTTTGGCCTAGGTTTTCCAAAGTAGTAGATAAAGAAGCAACGCTTGCTTTAGCAGTGCGTAGATCGTCAATTGCATTGTCGTTAGACGCGAAAGCAGAAGTTGATAAAACAGATGCTGTGATAAGAGTTGCTGCGATTGCTGTTAATTTTTTCATGATAGTGTCCTTTTCAAATTGGGTTTAATGGCTAATAAGGTTCTTTTCTTATTGAGCGTTTAATTCATCAAATTGAGCTTGAAGTTCAGCGTGCTTAGCGTTGTAAGCGGCTTCTTTCTGACCGAATGTGTGTGCACCGTTCAGATCAACACTAGAATCAACTGTTTGGCCTAGGTTTTCCAAAGTAGTAGATAGAGAGGCAACGCTTGCCTTAGCAGTGCGTAGATCGTCAATTGCATTGTCGTTAGACGCGAAAGCAGAAGTAGATAGAACAGTTGCTGTAACTAGAGTTGCTGCGATTGCTGCTAATTTTTTCATGATGTTTTCCTTCTATATATTTAATTTTTACTTGGGGCTTGGTAAGCAAGTCCCCGTCTGATGAAGTTCATATTAGAGGAATTTTTTGGGATTGAAATAGCTGAAAAGGCGCTTCCCTTGTCTTTGCCGAATAGGCGATTTTAAGTGCATAATTGCCGAAATATGCAGCTTTTTCGCAAAATAAGCACGTATCAGGCTGTTTCTTACAAATGAGTAAGAAAGCTTCAAAACGGGATGTTGAATTGCCCCTAATAAGCATATTAGGTCGAAGAGTTTGCATGCTTGTGTTGTAGAAATGAGCGAAACAGAGATCAGCCTTGGCTAAATAGAGGGATATTCAAAATCATCTTGCACAATGTTTTTTTCGATAAATATTGGCTTTCTTATGAATCTACTTATATCAGATGTTAAAAAATCATCTTGGTGTGGCGCTGGAGTATTCTTATCTTAGAAAGTCTGCGTGAATTGACCAAGCACTTGGTGTGAGCGATAAATAAAATTCGAGGATTAGGGTATTTTTAGATTAAGAGGGTAAGGCAAGTTTTGCTTAGTTGGGTTCTAGAGCACTTTAAAAGATCAGGTATTTAAAAAGCAAGAAGCCTCAATGAAGGGGAATCAACATTGAGGCTTCTTTCAAGGGGAGGCATCTAAAATGAAACGGAAAAGGGGATTATTCCGCTGAAGTTAGTTGCAGTGAATCAAATTGTGCTTGAAGTTCAGCGTGCTTAGCGTTGTAAGCGGCTTCTTTCTGACCGAAAGTGTGTGCACCGTTCAGATCAACACTAGAATCAACTGTTTGGCCTAGGTTTTCCAAAGTAGTAGATAAAGAAGCAACGCTTGCTTTAGCAGTGCGTAGATCGTCAATTGCATTGTCGTTAGACGCGAAAGCAGAAGTTGATAAAACAGATGCTGTGATAAGAGTTGCTGCGATTGCTGTTAATTTTTTCATGATAGTGTCCTTTTCAAATTGGGTTTAATGGCTAATAAGGTTCTTTTCTTATTGAGCGTTTAATTCATCAAATTGAGCTTGAAGTTCAGCGTGCTTAGCGTTGTAAGCGGCTTCTTTCTGACCGAATGTGTGTGCACCGTTCAGATCAACACTAGAATCAACTGTTTGGCCTAGGTTTTCCAAAGTAGTAGATAGAGAGGCAACGCTTGCCTTAGCAGTGCGTAGATCGTCAATTGCATTGTCGTTAGACGCGAAAGCAGAAGTAGATAGAACAGTTGCTGTAACTAGAGTTGCTGCGATTGCTGCTAATTTTTTCATGATGTTTTCCTTCTATATATTTAATTTTTACTTGGGGCTTGGTAAGCAAGTCCCCGTCTGATGAAGTTCATATTAGAGGAATTTTTTGGGATTGAAATAGCTGAAAAGGCGCTTCCCTTGTCTTTGCCGAATAGGCGATTTTAAGTGCATAATTGCCGAAATATGCAGCTTTTTCGCAAAATAAGCACGTATCAGGCTGTTTCTTGCAAATGAGTAAGAAAGCTTCAAAACGGGACGTTGAATTGCCCCTAATAAGCATATTAGGTCGAAGAGTTTGCATGCTTGTGTTGTAGAAATAAGCGAAAAAGAGATCAGCCTTCGCTAAATAGAGGGTTATTCAAAATCATCTTGCACAATGTTTTTTTCGATAAATATTGGCTTTTAATGATTTATTAAAAACTGGTGGTAACATTCGCGGTTTATTTTAAGCAAAACGTCTACAGGTTCAGAATTATAATGTACGAAATCGAAGCAAAAGAGGTGTTGTCTTACTTTTTAGGCAGTTGGAAAGTACAGCGAGTGGTTTCTAGCTTTGGGGAAATCACTGGGCAGGCGACGTTTCAGGTGAATGATGAGCATGAGCAATACTTGGATTTCCAAGAAGCGATGGTTCTGCCAAATGCTCAGCATAAAAGCCAAGATCAAAAGCCCAATGCGTTTCGTACTTATCAATATCGAATGACCAATGAAGGCTTTGATATTTTCTTCTCTGATGGCGCCACAAAAGGCGATTTGTTTTTAAGTTTCGCCTTTACTCAAGCCAGTATTTTGACGTCGCATCATTTGTGCATCAAAGATCATTATGACGCGACATTTGAATTCCTTTCGGCTGATCAATTCGAGCTAAGCTTCAGTGTTGTTGGCCCGAAAAAAGATTATTCCATCCAGACGACATTCACACGAACTTGCTAGATCTTGTGCTTTTCTTGGTGTTATTTAAGATAAAATAATTCACATTAATCATGACGTAGGAAGCAAAGAAATGAAGTATCCAATCATAATGATGTTGTTTGGTGTTGTGTTGAGCAGTTCTGCTTTGGCGAAAGGCAATGCACCAGATCCAATGGATTGTCATCACAAAAGCAAAGCAGGTGAGCAGCATTGTCGCCTTGCTGAAAAAGCACCTGTAAAAGTGAATGTGGTGTTGGAAACTCAGAAGCAGTTAAATCGTCTTGGTTATAATGCAGGTCGAGCAGACGGTATTATGGGTAAAAAGACACGTGATGCCATTGTGCGTTTTCAACGACAGCATCATGAAGTGGTTGATGGAAAAGCGTCCATTGCTTTATTAGACAAGCTAAAAACCACGGTAAAACACTAGTTTCTAAGATGCTTCGGTTATAGAGCGTCCGTCTTTCAAGACTGTAAAAGCCAACATGAGTTGGCTTTTTTCGTTTAAGTCGTTCAACTAGACATCTCAAAAGGCGACTTATTGGTTTGAGACGAATTCCATAATCACATCAGCAAGCTGCTCAGGAATGACTATCTGAGGGAAATGGCCACAATCAAGAGTGGCTGCTGCTGTTGGCGTCACGAGTCTTATCATTTCCTGTTGGACGGCTAATACAAGTGAGCGGTCACGTTCTGCCACTATATAATACTTTGGAATACGGCCGGCTCTTTCTTCTGTCCAGTGAACGCTAATAATTCGAGATGCGTTTGGTTGAACGACCATGTTTTCTTTTGCCACTTGAATGGCTTCTTCAGAAGCGTCATGCAGGAAAATTTCTCTAATGCCTTCTTCTTTTACCTTGGTGCCGTACTGTGTGTTTTGAAGGTAAGGTGAGATGCCTTGCGTATTGATTCCTTTCTGGGCAACTGTTTGGCAAAGTTCAGAGAAGCTCATGCCGCTGGGTAGCATCATGCCTGCAACATAAATGATACCCGCTATTTTGCTTGGTATTTCCTCTGCGACGGCTGTGGCAATAAGGCCACCGCCGGAGTGCGCAATGAGCCAGACTGGGCCTTTTATCTTGGCAAGGGCGTTTAATACGTGCGACTTGTATTCTTCAATACCTGCTTGAGACTGAAGAGAGGCTTCGTAACTTTCACTGTCAGGCAGATTAATCACATGGTAGTGAGTGTTAGAGGAACGGATGTAGGGAAGTAAAGGTTCCCAAGCCCAGCCGCTCGCCCACGCGCCATGAATAAAAACGAGGTTAGTCATGATCAGTTATTCCCGTAGGTTCTTTGGTACATTTCAATCATGTGTTGTTCAACCGTGGTTGGTGCATATTTCGGCTGCTCGTTTTCGTCCAAGCATGTAGGAATGCACTTTACTTCATGATCTAAATAGCCACTAAAGAAGAACGGAATTGAGTAGCGTTCGTTGCCGCTTTTATTGATGACTCTGTGTAAGGTTGAGCAATATTGGTCGTTTGTCCAACGGGCGATCATATCGCCAATATTGACGACGAAGCTGCCTTTGATTGGAGGCGCATCAATCCAATTTTCCGTTTTATGCGACCAGACTTGCAGCCCGCCATTATCATCTTGTAAAAGCAGTGTTAACCCGCCGAAATCGGTATGAGCGCCACAGCCTTTTTCATTCTCTTGTGCATTTACCGGTTGCGGTGGGTAATGAAGTAGCCTCAGCGTAACAAGTGGGCCTTTGCAAAAATCATCGAAGTAGTTGTTTGGCAAGTTGAGCGACAATGCCATAAGTGACATGAGTGCTTCGCATAGAGAGGTCATCGCATGTAAGTAGTTTGTTGCGATAGGCTTTAGTTGAGGTAAGTCTTCTGGCCACTGGTTTTTGCCAAAGTTGAATTTCTTTGCTTTTACTAGAGGGTGATCGTTTTCATGGTCAAAGCCGATATAAAAGCCCTCTTTTAGATCTGGCGGTGTGCCAGCTTCCAATGTTTGGTTTTTAAGAGGTTCGTATCCTCTGTTTGCTTTAGACAGTTGTTTATTTACTTTGAGCTTACTTTCTAAAGGAAGATTGAACAGTTTTGTACTTTCATTAAATAGTTGGCTTTGCAGTGTTTCATCAATGCCGTGGCCTGTGATGTAAAAGAAGCCGAACTCTCTGCAAGCTTGACCTATTTTCAGTGCTAATTCTTGTTTTTGTGTCTGCGTTGCTTCTTGGTAACCAGATAAATCAATGACAGGTAATGTTTCGGTTTTTGTGTTTTGAGTATTCATATCTCACCAATTATCTGAATGTTTGACGAAGGAAGTGTCATGCTATCAGTCGTTCAGTGAGTGGTGATAACGCTTATTTTCGATGAGGGTGTTGCTGAAAACGCATCACCTAGATTAAGACGTCTGGTCGAGCTCGTGAATAAGCTCTCTGACAAAATGATCCGCTGCCACTGGCAAGGTTCGGTTTGCTCGAACATACACACCAAGATCAGAGCTCATTTTGTTCGGGCGAGTAACGGGAATGTGGAATAAACTTTGATCTTCTAAGTCTTCTTCTATTCCTATGATGGTTTGAAACGCGATACCCATTCCACTCATAGCGAGCTTTCGAGACAACTCTACAGAGTTGGTTTCAATCACCTGATGAGATGGACCGATTAGGTTAATAAAGCTGCTTAAATGTCTGTGAGTTGAAAGGCCTTTTTTGCTTAAAATCAATGGATAGTCACTGCATTCTTCAAGGCTAATTTCTGGTTTGTTTGCAAGAGGGTGATCCTTTGCTACCACAGCGCCAAGAGCATAGTTTTTTACCCATAATTGGTTGAGGTCTCGTAGGTGTGAAATATCAAAGGCGAGACCAATGTCCACATCGCCATTGATTAGAAGCTCTGGCATTTTTGAGGAACCAATAACATGAACGCCAACGGATATATTGGGAAATTGCTCTCTGAAATTTTTGATTAGGCGAGGAATAAGTTCAATGGAAGGGCCTTCCACAGTAGCTATTTCAATGTGACCTTTCTGGATGCCTTTTATAGCGTCTATTTCTGAATAAAGGCGCTCGGCGTCTTTTAATACTAGTTGTGCGTGTCTTGCAAAGCTTTCGCCCGCTGACGTCAGCTTTAAGCCACTTGGTGACCTCTCGAATAAGGGAATATCAAGCTCTTCTTCTAGCTTTTGTATTTGCCGACTGACAGCGGACGTCGCCATATGAAGCGAGCGAGAGGCTTCTCGGATGGAGCCGAGTCGTCGAACGCTATCAAAGCAGTAAATGGCAGTGGAATGAATACGCTTTCTTGAGGTCAATGACTGATCCGCTCGTTAGTCTTGATTGAAGTAAGTAGGCTCTCGCTAAGCATTACGATAGCTTTTGCATACAGATCAAGCAACTAGAGGCGGAAAGGATTTAATAAATCGCTCCATAATGAACATAGAATTCAGTATCCACAATGAAGCGATTCGGTGTCGCATACTAGACTTATTTCCAGCCTGCTTTATCCATCAGCTCAACGGCAAGCCTATTATTCTCACCTAAGGCGCTTAATGAAATGGTATCTGCTTTAAATTCACCGAAAGGCTGTAGGCTTTTTGGTGGCGCAATTCCTTCTACAACAGGGTACTCATTGTTGATATCCGCATACCATTGTTGGCTTTCGTGATCGGTTAAGAACTCGACTAATCTTCTAACATTACGTTTATTTTTAGCTGAAGCTGTCATGCCTATTCCGCTGACGTTTACATGAGCTCCTCGTTCACCTTCTTGTTGGTTAGGCCAGAATAGTTTTACTTGTTCGTAAACTTTTCTATCCGCAGCATCATCACTTTGTCCCAAGCGGCCGTAATAGTAGGTGTTTGCTAATGTGATGTTACAAACGCCTGCACTTACTGCGTTTAGTAAGTCTGTATCGCCGCCAAACGGTGGACGAGAGAAGTTCTTAACAAAGCCTTGAAGCCAGCTAAGAGTGGCTTCTTCTCCGTTTGCTTCAATCATAGATGCAACTAAAGATTGGTTATAAATGTTGGAGGAAGAGCGTACGCATATTTGACCTTTCCATTTAGTGTCGGCTAAGTCTTCATAAGTTGATAGGTCAGCTTGATTAACCTTTTTAGGATTGTAGAAAATTACTCGAGCACGTTGAGATAAACCATACCAATAATGCTCACGATCATGTAAATGATCTGGCACGACTTCATCTAGAGTATTTGTCTCAAATGGTTGGAGTACGCCTGCCTCTTTTGCTCTATATAGACGACCTGCATCTACAGTGATGAAGACATCAGCAGGGCTTGCCTCTCCTTCAAGTTTGAGACGACTTAATAAAGTATCCGCATCTCCAGTTACTAGATTGACTGTAACTCGGTATTTCTTTGCATAAGCATCTAGGGCTGGTGCGATGAGTGCTTCTTGACGTGCAGAGTAAATATTTAAAGATCCGCTGGCCACAGCTGCTGAGCTTACTAGCATTGAGGCGCTTAACCAGAGTAAAGAGGTTCGAGAAATTGTGTTCATAATTGTAGTCACCTTGGGTATCTAAATCGCTTCAGTTAATGGCAATAAAAAGCTTCAAATTATTATTCAATAGACTCACTTAAATATTTGCTGCGCCTCTTCTTGTGGTGGCTTTGGGTGCAAATGTTTAGGTATCTCCTATATGAATCCATCTTTATATATTTTATTTACAATATGTTGACTATACAAACACTTTTACTAATAATAATGCTTATCATTTGCGTGTTTGTTTTTATTTTGGAGATATAGGGTGAAACAATTGAGTACCTTTGCGAGAGTAAAAGAATCAGGGAGCATGATTCCTAACGTTAACTTAACTGCGATTGCATTTGCTGTTTCTGCAGCATTAGTTGGTCCAGCTTATGCTGCAGACGCAGATCTTGACACTTTGTTAGTTGAGGAATCAGAGCTAGCGAGTGATGCTAACCCTTATTCTGAACCGGGTGCTGACTATAAAGCGAAGAAAATGTCGGATTCGAAATATACTCGCGATATTGCTGAAACTCCGAAGACAATTACTGTTTTAACAAAAGACTCAATTGAAGAGTCTGGTAAAACAGACCTTGAAAGTATTTTAAGTGCGCAGCCAGGTATTACATTAGGAACTGGTGAAGGCGGGAACTCATTTGGTGATCGTTACATTATCCGAGGCTATGAGGCCCGTAGTGATGTTTATACTGATGGTTTACGTGAGCCGGGGTTGATTTCTCGTGAAACTTTCGCCCTTGAGCAAGTTGAGATTTCTAAAGGGCCAAGTTCAACATTTGGCGGTCGTGGTACCACTGGTGGTGCCGTAAACTCTGTGACTAAAAAGGCTTCTTATGATGAAGACTTTGCCACTGTTGGTGCGACGATTGGAACAGAGAATAAACAGCGCTTTACTCTAGATGCCAACAAAGTTTTAAGCGATGAATTGGCAGTACGCTTTAATGCTTTATCTTCTCAAGCGGATACGGATCGAGTTGACGAAGCTGTAGATCAAGAAGGTTTCTTAATCTCAGGAATATATGAACCCACTCCTGATGTCACGATCAGTGCTGATTATTATTACTTCCGCGCTAATGATAAAAAAGATCCTGGTCACGCCTACGATAGTGATACAGATACTTTCTACAAATATGACTATGTTGGGCAAGACGGACTGGATTTCCAAGATAGTGAAGCGGATATCGCTACGGTTAAAGTGGAAGCTTATTTAACCGATGATTTGCGAATTGAAAACAAAACACGCTTTGGCGAAACGAAAAATGATTACATTGTCAGCATTTATAGTGCCACAAGAGACAATAACATAAGGAACTTTACTGGCTGGCAAGAAAATGAATATGTAGGTAACCAGACCAACTTTATTTTTGACGCCGAATGGTTCGGAAAAAAACACTCTATTGTCACCGGTGTAGAGTACGCCAATGAAAAAACTGCCATTGGTAGTTATACAGTAGACACAACGAATACTTTTTCAATCGACCCTTATAATGCTGAGAATGACCTTTGGGAAGGTACTGTTACCCGCAGTGATAGCACAAAACATGTTGATTTAAATACATTATCTGCTTACTTCATGGATACAGTAACCCTTTCTCAAGATTGGGAAGTGCATGGTGGTATTCGATATGATTACTTTGAATATGATGCCGATTATTTCGCTCGTAATGCTACTGAAGCCACGGAAGTTGATTTTGAAGATGGATTCTTTAATGGCCATTTAGGTGTGGTTTTCTCTCCATGGGAGCACGGTAATATTTATGCAACTTGGTCTACTTCTTCAAACATAAATGGCGGAGAAGCTGATGCTGTATCAAGCTGTGGTTATGGTGGTATTTGTGTCGATTCTGATGGTAATTATGCTAATGCGGAACCTGAACAATCCACTAACTTAGAGTTAGGTACCAAATGGAATATCATGGATCACAAGTTATTGTTAACAGGTGCTCTTTTCCAAGTAACCAAAGATGATGTGATTGAGGGTGGTAGCGACTCTTATGCTACAGGTGGCTCGCTAAATACTGGTAAAAACCAAGTCTACGGCGTTGAATTTGGCTTGTCTGGTAACTTGACTGACAAAGTAAGCATTCAAGCTGGCGTGGCAATCATGAAGTCTGAAGTTTTAGAGTCTTACGACCCAGATAACATTGGTTTGCCTAAAGCAAACTTTGCAGAAAGAAGTGCAAACATTCAAGCTAAATACCAATTCACTCCTGCTTTTGCATTTGGTGCAGTGGCTACTTACTCTAGCGGTATGATTGGTGGTCAGCCTGATGCAGGAACAGACAGTGATAATAAAACGCCGTCTTACACTGTGTATGACTTGTTTGCTACTTACCAAGTAAACAAAAACTTTGATTTGCAAGCAAACGTACAAAACATCGCAGATAAAGAATACTACACAGCGCTTTACCGTTCCGGTGGTATTGTTTATCTAGGTGCGGGACGTTCTGCTAGTGTTACGGCAAAATATAAGTTCTAATTTAATCTTGTAAATATTAGTTCTTGTATCAAACGCAATCAGATCCCCTTCTGGTTGCGTTTGTTTTTGTTTGATGAGGAGTTATATGCTGATCACCATTGCCAATGTTTTATCCGAGCATGAGCTACAACAATACCGCCAGCATTTATCGAATATCGAATGGCAGAGTGGCGAACAAAGTGCTGGAAAACAAGCTTCTAAGGTGAAGCAAAATAATCAGTTAGACCCTGAAAGCAAGCTAGCCCAGCAATTGGGTGATCATATCTTGCAAGCCTTGTCTGTTACCTCTAAGTTTTTTTCCGCCGCATTGCCTCGAAAAATTTACCCTCCCATGTTTAATTGTTATCAGCAAGGTGGCCATTATGGTTGGCACGTTGATAATGCTGTACGTGTGATACCTGGCACACCAGTGCGTTTACGTACGGATCTGTCTGCGACGTTATTTCTTAACGATCCAGAAGACTATGAAGGCGGCGAGTTATGCATTCAAGACGCCTATGGAGAGCACCAAGTTAAGCTAAAAGCAGGTGATATGGTGCTTTATCCATCGACTAGTCTGCATCAGGTAACGCCTGTTACCTCAGGAAAACGCTTGGCGAGCTTCTTTTGGATTGAAAGCATGGTGCGGGATCACGAAACACGAGAAATTTTGTTTGATCTTGATCAGACAGTTCAGAAACTAGGGGCTGAGAACGGCTTGGATCACCCTGAAGTTATGACCCTTAGTGCGTTATATCACAGATTAATTAGGTTAAATGTAGATACTTAATATTATGACAACCTCCTCAAAATTTAGTAAAGCGCTCAATCTATTGGACTATCAACACCTAGCAAAAGAAGTGCTTCCTCATGCTATCTACGAATATGTTTATGGCGGTGGAGCAGATGAGTTGACCTTAAATAGAAATCGATCAGCTTTTGATGAAGTTTGTTTATGGCCTAGGGTATTAAACAATTTAACTGAAGGTACCACAGCGACGACCATTTTAGGGCAGTCTTGGCGCACTCCAATCATGCTAGCGCCAGTTGCCTTTCAGAAGATGGCTCATGCAGATGGCGAAGTCGGCACAGCAAGAGCCGCAAGCGCTTTAGACATAGGTATGACGGTCAGTACCTTGAGCAGCCAAAGCATGGAAGAAGTGAGTGAGCAATTAAGTACACCTAAATGGTTTCAGTTATATTGGCAATTAGATAGAGGTTTTAATCTTGCTTTGATTCGCCGCGCGCAAGAAGCTGGTTATCAGGCAATCGTTGTGACAGTCGATTCCGCAATTCATGGCATTCGTAATCGTGCTCAAAGAGCGAACTTTGAATTACCCGAAAATGTCAAAGCAGTGAATTTAGAAGATCGCCCGCCCTTACCAAGCAAAGCTTTTACTCCAGACCAGAGTATCGTTTTTCAAGGAATGATGAGTGAGGCTCCTACATGGGACGATATTGAGTGGCTGATTCAAGAAACGTCTCTCCCCGTTATTATCAAAGGAATACTACATCCTTCAGATGCTCTAAAAGCCAAGAGTATTGGTGCTCAAGGTATTGTTGTGTCTAATCACGGAGGAAGGACACTGGACTCAGTACCGAGTGCCCTAGATGTACTGCCAAATATACGTAAGCTTGTTGGTGACGATTACACTGTATTAATGGATGGTGGCATCCAACGAGGCACAGATGTATTTAAGGCTTTAGCCCTAGGGGCGAATGCAGTGATGCTTGGGCGCCCTCAGTTTTATGCGTTAGCTGTTGGTGGCGCTCAAGGTGTTGCGCATATGCTGCGTATCTTGCGTGAGGAGCTTGAAGTCACAATGGCATTAGCTGGAACGCCACGAATTGAAGATATTAATCATGATTGTTTATTCGCTGCTCTCTGATATAGATAGAAAATAGATCATCCAATCAATGATGGTCGTTACGTCTCAAGTGGCTTTCAAATGCTCTAATCAATAAAGACAAGCTCAATGTCAGTACCAAGTACATAAAGGCGACGACGTTGTAGGTTTCGAAGAATTGAAAGGTTGAGGAGCTAAAGACTTTCCCGAGTTGAGTGATGTCTTGAACGCCTAATACGGAGACGAGAGCCGAGTCTTTGATCATGGCCACGAGGTCGTTGCCGAGCGGCGGTAATATTTTACGCATGGCTTGTGGCAATGTGATCAGTCGAAATCGATGCCAATTGGAAAGTCCTAATGCTTTCGCTGCTTCTATCTGCCCTTTACTGACTTCTTGAATCCCTGCTCGGAAAACTTCTGCAATAAAGGCGCTGTAGCTAATCGCAAGAGCAATGATAGCTCGCCAAAGTAGAGTGAAGTCACGAGTGCGGGCTTTTTCAATCCAACCAGCTTCAATTGGGATTTGCAGCGCCCAATTGTAGAGGTTGACCATTTCCGGTGCGCCAACAAAAGCGATGTAGAACAAGAGAACGAGTACTGGTACGCCTCGAAATATTTCCACGTAGAAGCGGGCGCATTCTCGAATAATTCGATGACGAGAAAAGCCAGCTAACGCCACAACTAAGCCAATCGAACTGGCAATAATAAAAGCCGTAAAGGTAACACCTATGGTTGTGAGCAACCCTTGGCTTAAAGCGCCTGCGATGCGTTGGTAGCTTTGGTCGGTTGCCATGTTCCACAGCAAGACTAAACCGATGATAATGGCAGTGACTAACCACCAAGGCGTGCGTTCTAGAGTTCGTTTCAAGGGCATCATTAGGTAATGGCAAAACCATTTACAGGTGGTTGAATAAAGAAAAAAACCGACCTTCTGATTATTCTGAGAAGATCGGTTACGAGCAGACTCTTTAAAAAGAATCCTTGTCTGTAAGCTGACTATTGGTTGTAGTCGAAGAACCACTTTTTGTTCAGTGCGTCTAATGTGCCATCGTCTTTCATGCTCTTAATCGCTGCGTTAACCGGAGCGACAAGGTCAGAGCCAGGCGTAAAGATAAAACCAAAATCTTCGGAACCTAGAGGGCCTCCGATGATTTTGAATGCGCCTGGATTTGCCCCAATGTAACCACGAGCAGAAGCCGCATCCATGAGTACGCTGTCTACGTCACCAGATTTCAGGGCTTGAACAGATGCGCCAAAGGTTTCTAGCAAGGTGATGCGAGGGTTGTCTTCGTTACCATCTAATACATCGTAAACCGCAACATAAAAGTTGGTTGTGCCAGCTTGTGCGCCAAAATGAAAGTCATCGTTTGCAGCAAAAGATTCTGCATCCGTGAAGCGGTCTTCATCAGCACGAACCAGCATAAATTGTTGTGATGTCATGTAAGCATCAGAAAAATCAATTTGCTGTGCGCGCTCTTCGTTGATCGTGATGCCATCCATACCAACGTCGTATTGGCCTTGCTTTACGGCTTGGATCATGGTGTCCCAGCTGCTTAAGTGCCATTCGATTTTGGCATTAAGACGCTTGCCGATTTCATTCATGGCATCGTATTCCCAACCAATACCTTTGCCAGTCGCCGGATCAACAAAGTTCAAAGGTGTGTAGGCGTTTTCAGTGACCGCTAAAATAGTGCGACCTTTTAGGTCTGGCAAATTGTCGGCAAAGCTAAAGCTGCTAATAGACACGGCCGCAATAATAGCTAAGCGGGATAGCATAGAGATCATAGTGTGTACCTTATTCGAAGATGAGCTGTTTTTCGGAGATTTATCAATGACGCGATTATACACAGGAGATGAATGCCAGACCATTGAATCTTGCGGTGAGCAAGTGGCATCTTGTGTTCTATCAGCGTATATTTGTGCGATTATTGCAATCAATATTTGACGGCTTTTAACCAGCCTTATTCGATCTATTTTCAGCAATCTTAAACAGAGATATTAAAAGTATATGTTCCGTGAACTCACCCCAAAGGAAGCTTTTCAAACTCATTGCTTAGCGCAAATGGGCGTGACGTCTTGGTTGTCCGCACCGGAAGGGGTTGCTGGGACCGTCTTTTCGCCAGCGCAACCTTGGGCGGTGACAGGCGTCGATTCTGCGGTTGAATTGCCTTCCGATAGTGTGTTTTCGTCAGCAGATCATTCAGCAGACATTGGAGGTTTCGGGGCTGCTATCCCTGAACCTATTGTTAAAGTCTTGCCTGAAGAGAAAGAAAAGTCGGTTAATTATCTGCGTGAACAATTAAATGCAGGGCCTGAGATTATCGTAGAGGATTTGCAGCCAATTGAAGAGTTGGCTGTAGATATTGCGGTTGAAGCTCAGCCAGAAACAAAGCATCAAATGATGCATTTAGATATTCACGCTTATGCTTTATCGAATAAGTTACTGATTCTGAGTGATGTACCACACGTTTTTTCTCAAGCAGAAGATATTGAGCGTCTTGCGCTAAAGATGGGGCAAGCCTTATTAAAAGAGTCTATTGAAGAATGGCAAAGCAGTGCGTTTTCGTGGCCAGGTGCTTTAAAAAACCCACATTTCTTAGGGCGTTCAGACTGGTTGTTTGGTGCGGTAGAAAGTTATGTTGGCCGATTGGCGAGCAGTTTTCCCGATGCGCCCATGTTGGTGTTGGCTGGCAATCAAATCACCCAACTCATTGATGACTTACCTGAAAGCAGTATTCTGAAACAATATCCTACTGCTCGCATTGTCAGTCTGCCTGAGCTTTACCGAATTCCAGAATTGCGCAAAGACGCATGGCAAGCGATGCAAGTTAGCTTTTTTAGAGACAAGCGTTAAATGATAGTGTCTTGTGTTCGTCCTGCCTGCGCTGATTCCGACCTTCCTGAAATCGCTCGCCTTGATGCTTTATCAAATCCGCATCCTTGGGGCGAGTCTTTGGTTCTAGATGCCTTGAAAACACGAAAAAACTGGCTGGTGGAGACGGCAGATAAAGAATCGGAAACCGATGAGAATCAAACGCTTGGATGGTTGACCGCATCTCAATGGGGAGATCAGTCAGAATTAGAGTTAGTGGTTGTGAGCAAAGCGGCACGCCGCCAAGGTTTGGCCAAAAAACTGATGAATGAATGGTTGGACTTCGCCAAACAGGAAGGTGTGACGGAATGTCTGCTGGAGGTTCGAGAGTCAAATGTAGGCGCTATCTCTTTATATGAATCGCTGGGTTTTGAGCTGGTTGGGCGGCGAAAGAATTATTACCAAACAGAGCAAGGTCGTGAATCGGCTTGCTTGTTTACTTTAAAAATATGAAACGAATTGAATAATAGAAAAGGCTGAGTTTTAGCATGAGTATGAGCAAAGTGTTGGTGCCTGTTGCCAATGGCAATGAAGATATTGAAACCATTACTATTATTGATGTATTGCGTCGTGGTGGTGTGGAAGTGACTGTGGCGAGTGTGCATGACGCTAAACAAGTGACGATGGCGCATGGCTGTAAGCTAGAAGCGGATGTTTTGTTGGCTGAAGTTGCCGATGAAATGTATGACGCCATCGTTTTACCTGGTGGTATGCCAGGTGCAGAGCATTTGCGCGACAGTGAACTGTTAACAAACATGTTGGAAAAACATGATATAGAAGATGCTCTGTTGGCAGCGGTATGTGCATCGCCGTCGGTTGTGTTTGGCACCCACGGTTATGTGGTGGATAAACAGGCAACTTGTTACCCAGGTTTTGAAGACGGCTTAACGGGCGCGGAATACATTTCCGACCTTCCTGTTGTGATGGATGAGAACATTCTGACCGGAAAAGGGCCCGCTGTTGCAATGGTCTTTGCATTGACTGTTTTGGGTAATTTGAAAGGATATGAAACCGCACAAAAAGTGGCGGATGATTTACTCTGCTAGGGATTACTAATTCCTGACTAAAGAGTCAATTAAAAAGCTGTAAAAACGGGCGTTTTTGGCGATTTACTTGGGATTCAAGGTGGACGCTCGCGGCGTATGGTAGTAAAATTGCTCAGATTTTTTGATCGCGAGATTTATCGGAAAGACTAAGATAAAGCGGCGTCAAAAACGCAATTATTTAAAAGCGAGATGAATCTAGGTTCGTCTCGCTTTTTTGCAACCTGAATAGGCTCTAAACGGGAGGTTCCTTTGGCAACAACAGCGATTCTAGCTCTGGAAGACGGCACAGTATTTAAAGGCGTGTCGATCGGAGCTGATGGCTCATCAACTGCTGAGGTAGTATTCAATACCTCAATGACTGGTTATCAAGAAATTCTTACCGATCCTTCCTATGCTCGACAAATGGTCACCTTGACCTATCCCCACATCGGGAATACTGGCGTTAACTCTGAAGATGAAGAATCCAGCAATGTATGGTGCGAAGGTTTGATTATTCGTGATCTTCCTTTGATCTCTAGCAGCTGGCGTTCTGAAGAATCTCTTGATGCTTACCTAAAACGTAAAGGTGTTGTGGGTATTGCCGACATCGATACACGAAAGCTAACTCGAATTTTGCGTGAAAAAGGTGCTCAAGCGGGTTGTATCATCGCAGGTGATGACGCTTTAGACAAAACAGCAGAAGCGATCGCTGCAGCACAAGCTTTCCCAGGTCTGAAAGGTATGGACTTAGCGAAAGAAGTGACTGTCGAGAAAGCGTACGAGTGGAAAGAATCTACTTGGGATCTTGTGAAAGGTCACACCACGCCAGATTCTTCTGAGTTCCATGTGGTTGCTTACGACTTCGGTGTGAAGCGCAATATTCTTCGTATGTTGGTTGAGCGCGGTTGCCGTTTGACGGTTGTGCCAGCGCAAACGCCAGCCAGTGAAGTGTTAGCAATGAATCCAGATGGCGTTTTCCTATCTAATGGCCCTGGTGATCCAGAGCCTTGTGATTACGCGATTCAAGCCATCAAAGAAATTCTGGAAACTGAAATCCCAGTATTTGGTATTTGTCTTGGTCATCAGCTGTTGGCTTTGGCATCCGGTGCGAAAACTAAGAAGATGAAATTCGGTCATCACGGTGCCAACCACCCGGTTCAAGCGATTGAAAAAGGCACAGTGATGATCACCAGCCAAAACCATGGTTTTGCTGTAGATGAAGATTCTTTGCCAGCGAACCTTGTGATGACTCACAAATCTTTGTTTGATTCATCTCTGCAAGGTATTGCTCGTACAGATAAAAGCGCATTCAGCTTCCAAGGTCACCCAGAAGCAAGCCCAGGGCCGCATGATGTTGCGCCTTTGTTCGACCAGTTCATTGAAAACATCACAGCCTCAAAAGCCTAAAGGGAGCGGAACGAAAGACTATGCCAAAACGTACTGATATAAAAAGCGTTTTAATTATAGGTGCTGGACCGATCATCATCGGCCAGGCCTGTGAGTTTGATTACTCTGGAGCGCAAGCGTGTAAAGCGCTACGAGAAGAAGGCCTGCGTGTCATTCTTGTCAACTCTAACCCAGCAACAATCATGACAGATCCTGCGATGGCCGATGCGACTTACATCGAACCAATCGAGTGGAAAACAGTCGAGAAGATCATTGAAAAAGAACGTCCAGATGCGGTACTACCTACTATGGGTGGTCAAACAGCGTTGAACTGTGCTTTGGATCTAGAGCGTCATGGTGTACTAGCTAAATACAATGTTGAAATGATTGGTGCGACGGCAGATGCCATCGACAAAGCGGAAGACCGTAATCGTTTCGACCAAGCAATGAAAGCGATTGGCCTTGAATGTCCTCGCGCTGGTATTGCGCACAACATGGAAGAGGCGTTAGGTGTACAACGTGAAGTTGGCTTCCCATGTATTATTCGTCCTTCTTTCACTATGGGCGGCACCGGCGGCGGTATCGCTTACAACATGGAAGAGTTTGAAGAAATTTGTACTCGCGGTTTGGATTTATCACCAACCAACGAATTGCTAATCGATGAATCTCTAATCGGTTGGAAAGAGTACGAGATGGAAGTTGTCCGTGACAAAAAAGACAACTGCATCATCGTTTGTGCCATCGAAAACTTCGATGCCATGGGTGTTCACACAGGTGACTCGATCACAGTGGCGCCAGCACAAACGCTAACAGACAAAGAATATCAAATCATGCGTAACGCTTCTTTGGCGGTATTGCGTGAAATCGGTGTTGAGACAGGTGGCTCAAACGTACAGTTTGGTATGGACCCGAAAACAGGTCGTCTTGTGGTTATCGAGATGAACCCTCGTGTGTCTCGTTCTTCTGCTTTGGCATCGAAAGCGACGGGTTTCCCAATTGCGAAAATCGCAGCGAAATTGGCGATTGGTTACACACTAGACGAATTGCAAAACGACATCACAGGTGGTCAAACGCCAGCGAGTTTCGAGCCAGCAATCGACTATGTTGTAACTAAGATTCCTCGCTTCACTTTCGAAAAATTCCCAACAGCGAATGACCGCCTAACGACTCAGATGAAGTCGGTTGGTGAAGTCATGGCGATTGGTCGTACTTTCCAAGAGTCTTTGCAAAAAGCATTGCGCGGTTTGGAAGTTGGTTCTGACGGCTTCAACCCACAGTTAAACTTTGCCGAAGAAAACAGCAAAGAGAAACTAGCGTATGAATTGCAATCTCCAGGTGCGGATCGTATTTGGTACATTGGTGATGCATTCCGCTCAGGCATGACCATAGACGAAGTTTATGCGGCAACCGGTGTAGATCACTGGTTCTTGGTACAAATCGAAGATTTGATCAAAGAAGAAATCGCGCTTGCTGATAAAGGCTTGATTGACATGACTTACGACGTTATCCGTCGTTTGAAACGTAAAGGCTTTTCAGACTCTCGTCTTGCAAACTTGTTGAACGTGACTGAAAAATCCATGCGTGAGCGTCGTTACTTGATGGATGTTCACCCTGTTTACAAGCGTGTTGATACTTGTGCAGCGGAATTTGCAACAAATACAGCTTACATGTATTCCACTTATGAAGATGAGTGTGAAGCGGCACCAACAGATCGCGAGAAAGTGATTATTCTAGGTGGTGGTCCAAACCGTATCGGTCAAGGTATCGAGTTTGATTACTGCTGTGTACACGCGGCATTAGGTTTACGTGAAGACGGTTACGAAACCATCATGGTGAACTGTAACCCAGAAACGGTTTCTACGGATTACGATACATCTGACCGTTTGTACTTCGAACCAGTAACGTTAGAAGACGTTTTGGAAATCGTACGCAAAGAAAAACCAAAAGGCGTGATCGTTCAGTTTGGTGGTCAAACACCACTGAAAATTGCTCGTGCTTTGCAAAACGAAGGTGTGCCTATCATAGGTACAACGCCTGAGTCGATTGACCGCGCTGAAGACCGTGAGCGTTTCCAAAGCATGATTCAACGCTTAGGTTACAAGCAGCCTCATAACGCGACAGTGCGTAGTGTTGAGCAAGCGGCGGCAAAAGCAGCAGACATCGGTTATCCGCTAGTTGTTCGTCCATCTTATGTATTAGGTGGCCGTGCGATGGAAATCGTTTATAACGAAAAAGAATTGATGCGTTATATGACAAGTGCTGTAAAAGTGTCTAACGACAGCCCTGTCTTGCTTGATCACTTCTTGAATGCCGCGATTGAGATCGATATCGATTGTATCTCTGACGGTCATCAAGTGGTTATCGGCGGTATCATGCAGCACATCGAACAAGCGGGTGTTCACTCTGGTGACTCAGCTTGTTCTTTGCCTCCATACTCTTTGTCTAGCGAAGTTCAAGACAAGATTCGCGACATGATTAAGAATATGGCGCTAGAGCTTGGTGTTATCGGTTTAATGAATACTCAGCTTGCGGTACAAGATGGTGAAATTTATGTGATCGAGGTTAACCCTCGTGCATCGCGTACTGTTCCATTCGTATCTAAGTGCATCGGTCGCTCTTTGGCTCAGTTAGCTGCCTTGGTTATGTCTGGCAAAACTTTGGCAGAGCTTGGTTTCACGGATGAGATTATCCCTTCTTACTACAGCGTGAAAGAAGCGGTTTTCCCATTCAACAAGTTCCAAGGTGTCGATCCGATTCTTGGGCCTGAAATGAAGTCAACTGGTGAAGTCATGGGCGTTGGCGATACTTTTGCTGAAGCCTTTGGTAAAGCGGTTCTTGGTGGCGGTACTGTGTTGCCAACATCGGGTTGTGCTTTCATCAGTGTTCGCGATATGGACAAAGAAGGTGCGGTTGCTGTTGCTCGCCGTTTGGCTGATTTAGGTTTTGACCTAGTTGGTACGGAAGGCACAGCGAAATACTTGACCGAAAATGGTGTTGAGGTTCGTAAAGTTAATAAAGTGAACGAAGGTCGTCCACACATTGTTGATATGATGAAAAACGGTGAAATTGATTACATCATTAACACCACATCAGGAACTCAAGCTATTACGGATTCTTCTGTGATTCGCCGTACAGCATTACAGCGCAAGGTTTGTTACACTACAACATTGGCTGGCGCTGAAGCGACTAGTTTGGCAATAGGCCTAACTGGCGAAACTAAAGTCAGAAGACTACAAGATTTGCACTTGGGGAAATAATGAAAAAGGTACCAATGACAGTAGAAGGTGAAGCTCGTCTTAGAGACGAGTTGAACCACCTTAAAACTGTAGTTCGTCCTCGCGTAATTGCAGACATTGCAACGGCTCGTGAACATGGCGATTTAAAAGAAAACGCAGAATATCATGCCGCTCGTGAAGAGCAGGGTTTTGCTGAAGGTCGCATTAAAGAGATCGAAGGCAAACTTGCAGACTCACAGGTGATTGATGTTGCATCTATGCCTGCATCAAGCAAAGTGATCTTTGGTACAACTGTGACACTTTACAATGTGGATACGGAAGATACGGTTACTTATAAGATTGTGGGTGATGATGAAGCGGATGTGAAAGAGAAGAAAATCTCTTACGCATCGCCAATCGCGAAAGCCATTATTGGGAAAGAAGAAGGTGACGAAGTTGCTGTTAAAATCCCAAGCGGTGAAGCCACTTACGAAATCGAAAAAGTGGAATATATCTAATTGATATAAAAGTAAACTTAAAAGCCGCTTAGTGAAATCACTAAGCGGCTTTTTTATGCCTATTGAAAAGGTACGAAACAAAAAAAGAGCGCCCATTGTTGCGCTCTTTTTATCGTTTGGCTAAGCGAGAAATGACTTAGTCTTGTTGGCTTCCGCAGCAACCACAGCTGTCTTCACCAGCGGCTTCGGCCCAGTGCTTCAACTTGGAGGTTTTACCTATGCCAGGGTTAAAGCTGTTTGTTGGGTCGATTTTCTTGTAGAAGGTTTTCAGCGTGTCTTTTGCTGCATACTCATGGCCCACGTTGTGTTCTGCCGGGTATTCTGCGCCTCTTTTGTCAAAGCTTGCTAGGATTTGATCTTTCAAGGCTTTGCTATCCACACCTTTTTTAACGATGTAGTTTTGGTGCATAACATGGCAGAACAAATGGCCGTAATAGTATTTGCGCGCGATTTGGTTTTCGATTTCAGGCGGTAATGTTTCAAACCATTCCTTCTCGTTACGAGGGAAAGCCACGTCTATGGTCATCATGCTGCCTAAGTCTGAACTGTTCAGTCCGTGATAACGACCGATCGCACCGGCTGCTACAAAACGGTGTAAGATGGCTTTTTCACCTTCTTCTGGCGTACATTCAAAGAAGCTGCCGTCTTTGTCTTTGAAAAACTCAGTTAAATATTCACGAGCTTCATCAACGCCGCCATTGCTGGTTTCAATAATCCAGTGATGCTCATACTTGTCACGGTATTCTTCCATGCGCTTAGGCAAATGATTTGGCCACAAATAGCTTAGCCCTTGCATGATTCGATCAGACAATTTGCTTGGTAAAAACGAGAATTTACCAGCAATACGATCCACAGTGCGTTTCAGGCCGAACAGTTTTGGGATGTATTTTGAGCCTAGCTTATCAATGACGATGAAAGTGTCTTTGCCGTATTTTTTAGAGTCGTCATAACACTGGCGATGTAGGTATTCACCTGATACTGGCAGATTTTCGAAGTTGCCTAACATGTGACGACGAATATGGTAGAAGTCTTCTGTGTCATTTGTACCAACATAGAAAACCTGTTGTTTTTCTGGAATGGCAAAAGTGTCCATACGAACCGCGAAGACGGCTAATTTACCCGCACAACCTGCGGATTCGTGTAAGCGACGACCGTCATTGTTGAAACGAGAAGGAGTATCCGCGTCTACGTCACGAATACGTTCATGGTATTCGTTGTCAGAAGCACGCTTTTCAGTAAATTCGATGTCTTTTGCTTGGTATCTTTGGTGTTGTAAGTTGGTAAGAATTTCTTCAGGAGAATCGCCAAGGTGAATTCCCAAGTTGTTCACCAAGGATAAACTGCCATCGGCTTCTACTTGAGCAAAAATAGAAAGCTCTGTGTACGCTGGGCCACGTTGAACCAGTGCGCCGCCAGAGTTATTACAAATACCACCGACGATAGAAGCTCCGATACAAGAAGAGCCGATCACTGAGTGAGGTTCACGTCCATAAGGCGCTAAGGTTTCTTCTAAACCAAATAAGGTACTACCAGCCAGCGCGACGATTTGTTTGCCTTCATCGATTAGTTGAATCTGGTCGATGCGCATGGTGTTGATGATTACGATCGGGCGATCGTAGTCTTTACCGTCAGGCGTTGAACCACCTGTTAAGCCAGTATTGGCTGCCTGCATGATGACGATAACATCTGCAGCATTACAAGCTTTTAGTGCTTCCCAAACTTCTAACAGTGTTGATGGACGCACAACGGCAATTGCTTCACCAGAACCAAATCGGAACCCTTTGCAGTAAGGCTGCATCTTGTCTGGGCTGGTTAGGGTGTACTGTTGACCAACGATGTTTTTTAGATTTCTTATCAGCGTTTGCGTTACATCAGACATTGGAATTCCTGTTGAGTGTTTGAGAAGGATTATAGGAAATATCGATTAGTAGATTTTAACTTAATAGAGGGGCGAGTTGTAATAAATGATATAGATCAAAAGAGGATAAAAACCATGTGTTTAGGAATCTGAAACTTAGTTTTCGCTGTTATGCTATATTTGGTGTCTATTTCATCACTTGTAAGGATACTCAATGGCAAGCCGTATTTTGTTGTCTGACTCTAATGACCCTCATTTTAATTTGGCTGTGGAAGATTGTATTTTTCGGTCTATGCCAGCGGATCAACGAGTGCTTTTTTTGTGGCGAAATGCTGACACAGTTGTGATTGGTCGAGCACAGAATCCATGGAAAGAGTGCAACCTAAAGAAGATGGAAGACGATTCTATCAGCCTTGCTCGTCGTCAAAGTGGTGGCGGCGCAGTGTTCCATGATCTAGGTAACACCAATTTTACCTTTATGGCTGGCAAGCCTGAATACGATAAAGAAGTGTCTACTCGCATTGTTTTAGATGGTCTCAAAAAGCTGGGCATTGAGGGCTACGCCAACGGTCGTAATGATTTGGTGGTTGGAGATGGTGAGGATATGCGAAAATTCTCTGGCTCCGCTTACAAAGAAGCCAAAGATCGAGGCTTTCACCATGGCACCTTATTACTGCATTCGGATTTAAGTCGCCTTGCGAATTACCTCAATCCAGATCCTAAAAAACTCCAATCAAAAGGCATTACTTCGGTTCGTTCACGGGTGACCAATTTAGACAGTTTGCGAGCCGATATTGATCACGATATGGTTTGTGACACCATCATCCAAGCTTTCTGTGAGTATTTCGGTGAGACGCCTGACATTGAGCATATCTCGCCTGATGCGTTACCTGATTTACCCGGTTTTGTAGAAAAGTTTGAGCAACAAAAAAGCTGGGATTGGAATTTTGGAAAATCACCAGAGTTTACTCATCAATTGGATGAACGTTTTCAGTGGGGCGGGGTAGAACTTCACCTTAATCTGCAAAAGGCCATTATTAGCGCAGCGCAAACTTATACGGATAGTTTATTTCCAGATCCAATAGAAGAATTAGCGAAACGCTTGATCGGCGTTGCTTATCTTCCTGATGCTATTGCCAAATGTGTAGATGAGCTCATCGAAGATTATCCAAGCAATTCAGCCAATTTAGAAGAGTTTAAGGCTTGGTTTGTGGAGACGATTGCTTAAATTATTGCATATTGTGCGATAGTCGAAGTTCTGGTGATTTGTTACTGTGACGCTAATTTCTATTTACTTCCCTAAGAGGGTATATCATGAAAAGCAATGCTTATTCAGCCATTGGAAAGGTGTTTCCCATTCTGCTTTTAAGCGGAGTCATTCTTCAAGGTTGTGCCAATGGTGCAAGTGATCATGGCCATAATGGGCCTCCGGGACCTCCAAGACCGCCTTCTGCAGAAGATGAAGCCATTCAAGCTCGTTTAGGCGATACAAGTTCCTCTATGGGCAGCATTGCGATTCCTGATGCCGTTGAGGCCTGCGGTGACGACCATAGCTTTACTCGTTTAGTGTGTTTGATTGATATCCTCAAAGCCGACGTGTCAGATGACATATTGGCGAATTTGCAGCTGGATTATTCTGTGGCCGAAGCCAAAAACTGGAGTAACTTACCCGCTGGTGCGTTTCCTGCACGCCCTGGCGTATTTTTGGGTGAGCTGAGTGTTGAACAGCGCGGTGTGGTGAAGGCGATTCTCATGGAAGCCACAGGCGAAGAAGACAACGAAGGCTTTGATGAAATTGTACAAACCCTTAATGCGGACGATTATATAGGAACCGTTAGCACAGATTATAAAGCGGGTTACTCTTCTTATAATGGCAAAATTGCTTTCTTAGGTGAGCCTTCCGATCAGGGAACTTGGGAGCTGTATTACGGTGGTCACCATTTTGCTTTCTCTAACACCTATGTTGACGGTAAATTAGCGGGAGCAACACCTTCTTTTAGAGGCGTTGAACCATTTCCTTCGTTTGAAATGAATGGTCGAACCAATATTCCTATGTTGCAAGAAAGAGATGCTTTTGCTGCTTTGCTACATTCTCTTAGTGATGAACAACTAGACGAAGCGCGCTTAGAAGGGACGTATCGAGATATTTTGGCAGGCCCACAGGCAGACGATGATATTCCTGAAGAGCAGGAAGGATTAAGCGTGACTAAGCTGACAGGTGAGCAAAAAGCTTTGTTACTGGCGGCGGTAAAAACCTACGTGGGAGATATCTCAGAAGCGGAAGCTCAACACTACATGGATAAGTATACTGCCGAGTTGGATCGCACAGTGTTAGGTTTTTCTGGCACAACCGATGTGAACAGTGAAGACGATTATGTGCGTATTCATGGCCCTTCGTTATGGCTTGAATTCTCGTTGCAATCCAATAAGTCTACGCCAGACAAAGGCAATCACCCTCACTCCGTATGGCGTGATATTACGGATGATTACGGCGGTCAAACAGAATGATCTTAACTTTTTTCTGGCGAGTGGTTGGACTCACATTGATGGCTTTTGCTGTCAATATGAGTTCCGCTTACGCACATTCTTTACCGGGCAGTGTTTTGACTTTTTCGCAGCAAGGTGCGTTGTTAAATCTGACAGTGACGTTTCCGCTGGAGGATTTAGCCATAGCTGAAGAGTATTTTCATGGGCTAGAAGAAAAGCCAGTCGAAGCGCTTTTGTCAGAGCAGGATAAAGCGTATTTATTCGTCTATTTTCAGCAGCACCTTGAGGTTGAAAAGAACGCAAAGACGCTCCCTTATCGTCTAACAAATGCAGAGCTAAAAAGCGCCTATCATCATGATCTTGGAAATTATATGTTGGTTGTTTCTCGCCTGACATTTTCTCTTGATTCAGACGAGAAGGCGTTGCCACTGACGCTTGATTACGATGCTGTCATGCATGAAATTCGCAGTCATAGAGCGACGGTTTATTGGCAGTCGGCAGATGGAGAACGTCAGAAATTGTCGAGCTTTCGTTATAAGAGAGTAGAAGGTAAATTACAAACTTACCTTCTACATGACTCATAGGCTTAAACGCCTTTTTCATTGCCCCATAAATACACATGAAGTTGTGGTAAAACGGTGGCATCGAACCAACCACGCTGAATGACCTCATCGATTAAATTCAGCGTTTTCGATGTCAGAGTGTCTATGCTTGGTGAGCCTTCTAACTCAAGGTTACAAGGCTGAAGATACAGTGGAAGGCTTGGGTATAAGGTTTTGATTTCTTCCGCCCAGATTAAATCCTTCTCGTCCGCAATGACGATCTTTAAGGTTTTATCTGCATTTCCTGCTTGCTCTAAAGCGATATCAAAACGCATTTTATCGAACTTCATTTTGCTGGAAGGCGGCTTTGGGCTGAGCGTAAGGTAATCGAGCTCAGCAAACCAAGCGGCACTGACACTGCCTTGGGTTTCCATGGCAAAGGTATAACCTTTCTCTTTCCCTAGTGAAATCAGCTCTGATAAATCTTGAATGGCTGGATTCCCGCCAGACAAGGTCACCAAAATAGGTTTGCCACCGCTTAATACTTCGACTTGATTGAAAACATCTTCAGCAGACATGTCTATCCAATCGTTCTTGTATTTTTTATCTACCGCATGAAGTGTGTCGCACCAACTGCAACGATAATCGCAACCACCGGTTCGCACGAACACCGTTGGCGTACCAATGAGCGACCCTTCGCCTTGTATGGTTGGGCCGAATATTTCTGAAATGGCAATCATGGTCGATACTCCGCCCATGTTTTTGGGGTTTCAGAAACGCTTACCGCACTGACTTCTGGCCAGCGGCTTTTACTCCAGTGGTACAAATGTTTAGCCAAACGCTCAGCGGTGGTGTTCTCAGCGCCAAGCACATCATTTAGATGACGATGGTCGAGTTCTTCGTCGATATAGACTTTAAAGTCAGCCAGTTCACGATAGTCTCTAACAAATCCGGTACTGTTCAATGTATCGGAAGCAAGCTCTATGATGACTTCATAATTATGACCATGCAGACGACTGCAAGGGTGAGAATCGGGCAAGCCCTGCAATTGGTGCGAGGCAGAAAATTGAAAGGATTTACGAATACGAAACATAATGCATTGTCCTAGTGATTAATAACAATGCAGCACTCATCCCCTAAAAAATTAGGTTCGTGTTTTTTACCTGGTGCTACGACAGGGCCAATAAAGGCGCGCGTAGTATACACGCACTTGCGTGTCTTCCATAGAGTGACGAAGGTTTGGTTATGTAGCATGAGCCGAATAGAGTGTTTATTCGGCTCATAAAAGCGGTATATCTTGAGCCGAATAATGAGAGTGTGGAGATAAATAAAAACACCAGCCGAGGCTGGTGTTTTTAGTTCAGTGCTAGAAAGCGAGTTGTTTAAGACTGTGCTTTCTTAAAGGCTTGGATCAAAGCTTGAGTTGAGGCATCCAGTGCGCTGTTGTCGCTGTCGCTAACAAGGCGGTTGAAGATGTCTGTTCCCAGTACTTTACCCAGTTCCACGCCCCATTGGTCAAATGAGTTGATTCCCCAGATTGTGCCTTGTACAAAGGTACGATGCTCGTAAAGGGCGATCAGGGCACCAACGGTTTCTGGTGTCATTTTGTCCGTCAGTAGGGTGTTGCTTGGGCGGTTGCCTTTGATGACTTTGTGAGGCGCGATGGCTTCTACTTGGTCATCCGATGCGCCAGCATCACGTAGTTCTTGTTTTGCTTGTTCAAGTGTTTTACCAACCATAAGTGCTTGTGATTGGCTTAGGCAGTTTGCAAACAATTGTGCGTGATGATCACCAATTGGATTATGGCTTGCCAACGGTGCAATGAAATCCACAGGCACAAGGCGTGTGCCTTGATGTAAAAGCTGGTGGTAAGCGTGTTGGCCGTTTGTGCCAGCGCCGCCCCAGATGATTGGGCCTGTGTCGGTTGCTACGCCATCGCCATTTAATAAATTCGCTTTACCGTTACTTTCCATGTCGAGCTGCTGAATGTGAGCAGGCATGGCGCGTAGGTAATGATCGTAAGGAATTAAGGCGTGAGTTTGCGCGTTGTGGAAATTGATATACCACACGCCAAGTGCGCCCATGATGGCAGGTAGGTTTTCTTCAAATGGCGCTGTACGGAAATGCTCATCCATTTGGTGTGCACCATCGAGCAGTGCGTAGAAGTTGTCCATGCCAACCGCAATGGCAATCGGTAAGCCAATGGCTGACCAAAGCGAGTAACGACCGCCAACCCAATCCCACATTGGGAAGATGTTTTCTTCTGCCATGCCGAAATCGACGGCTTTCTTCACGTTCGAGCTCACTGCAGCGAAGTGTTTACTTACAGTCTCTTGAGTGCCGCCGTTTGCTAGGAACCAGTCACGCGCTGCGTTAGCGTTTGAAAGCGTTTCAAGTGTGCCAAAGGTTTTCGATGCTACAACGAAAAGCGTGGTTTCTGGGTTCATTTGTTTGAGCTTGCCAGTGATGTCAGAACCATCAATGTTCGCCACAAAATGCACTTTCACCTGTTCTTGGGCGTAAGGTGTTAAGGCTTCTGCCACTACTTTAGGGCCAAGGTAAGAGCCGCCGATGCCGATGGAAACCACGTCGGTGATGTTTTTGCCTGTGTAGCCTTTCCATTCGCCACTGTGAAGCTGGGCAACAAAATCTCCCATTTGCTTTAGAGTCGAGCGAACTTCTTCTAATACATTGACGCCATCTACCATGAGCGAATCTTGAGCTTGGCTGGCGCGTAGTGCGATGTGCAATACTGAGCGGTCTTCGGTGTTGTTGATGTGAGCGCCGCTGAACATGCCTTTGATGGCTTCTTCCAGTCCAGCTTCTTTAGCTAGGTCTGTTAGCAAAGACAATGTTGTATCGTTTGCGCGGTTTTTGGCGTAATCCAGAGTCCAACCAGCCGCTTGAACTGTGTATTTTTGAGCGCGTGTTGAGTCCGCTGCAAACAAGGATGACATATCAACAGAGTGCATTTCTTGTTGATGGTCTGACAGCTTTTTCCAAGCTGTTAATTCTGTCGGTGAGTGCATTGCATTCTCCCTTGGTCGTAAAGTGAATGTTAGGCTAATTCAAGGCGCAGGTTATCAATTAAACGTGCGCTGCCTAGGTATGCCGCAGCCAAAATGACTAGGCTCTTCTCTTCTTCTGACGGTGTTTGTAAATTATCTTGTGCGCGTATTTCAAAATAATCACGACGGAAACCAGCCGCTTCAAGCTTCTGTTGAGCTTGTTCGCGAATGTCCTCGTGACTCGCACTGTTTGTCATGAGCTGATCTTTTGCCCACAACAAGGTTTGGTACATTGCAGGTGCAATGCGCCTTTCTTCTTCTGTTAAATAGCCATTGCGTGAACTCATGGCTAAGCCATCTTCGTTGCGCGCTGTGTCTACTCCGATGACGCGAACGTTGGAGCTTAAATCGCGCACCATGTCTTCAATAACTTTTAGTTGTTGAAAGTCTTTGTTGCCAAATATGGCACAGTCTGGCTGAACAATGTTAAACAATTTTGTCACAACCGTGGAAACACCAACAAAATGTCCTGGACGCGATGCACCACATAGAATATCAGACAAGCCAACGACTTCAATTTGAGTTTGGCTGCGTTTGCCATCTGGGTACATTTCTAGCGCATCGGGTGCGAATAAGTAATGGCAGCCGTTTGCTTCCAGTAGCTTTTGATCTTCCGCCAATGTTTTTGGGTAACGCTCCAAGTCTTCGTTGGCAGAAAACTGCATTGGGTTGACGAAAATAGACGACACAATGACGTCGCCTTCTTCTGTTGCTCGACGAATCAAAGACATGTGGCCGTCGTGCAAGTTCCCCATTGTTGGTACAAAGACAATGCTTTTATCTTGTAAGCGTTCTTTTTTTAATGCGGCTCTTAGCTCGGCAACGGTATGGAATGTTTGCATTATTTGAATCCGTGTTCAGGGCCAGGGAAAGTCATGTCTTTGACTTCTTTAATGTAGGCTTCAAAAGCTTCTGTGATGTTGCGGCCGTCGGTTAAAAAGTTTTTTACAAATTTCGGAATGTGACCTAAGTTGAGGCCAATCATATCTTGCAGTACCAATACTTGGCCGTCTGTATGCGGGCCAGCGCCAATGCCAATGGTCGGAATTGGAACGGCTTCGGTGAGGGTTTTACCCAGTTCGGTTGGGATGCATTCGTAAAGCAAAATATCGGCACCTGCTTCAACAAGTGCTAAAGATTCTTCCAAAATCAAATCAGCGGCTTCTTGGCTTTTGCCTTGTACTTTGTAGCCGCCAAATTTATGTACAGACTGAGGTGTTAAGCCCAAATGTGCGCAAACTGGAATGCCGCGTTGGCTGAGTAAGCGAACAGTATCCGCTAACCAACTACCACCTTCCAGTTTTACCATGCTCGCACCGGCTTGCATTAACTTGGCTGCGTTATCCAAGGCCTGTTCTGGTTTGCTGTAGCTCATGAACGACATGTCGCTCAATATAAAGGCATTGGTATTGCCTCGTTTTACCGCAGCTGTGTGGTAGCACATATCTTCGATGGTGACAGGTAGAGTACTGTCTCGGCCTTGGATTACCATGCCTAATGAATCGCCGACTAAAATTGTGTCTACGCCAGCGACATTAAGTACGCTGGTGAAAGAGGAATCATAAGAAGTCACACAGGTGATTTTTTCTTTATCTTCCTTCATTTTTTTTAGGGTTGATAAAGTCACAGGTTTAGTGTGTTTGCTTTTTGCATTGTCTGAGTACATAGCTAGTCTTCTTTAATAAGAACCAAGTCGCTGGTATCAAGTTGTTGTAATTGCTCTGTAACGGTATTGCCATTGCCTAAGCGCATCTCTGGAGCAAGGTCGTTAAGTGGTTTTATAACGAAGCCTCGATCTAGCATGTGAGGGTGCGGCACAGTAAGGCGAGGAATTTGTATTTCCTCTGCACCATACAATAGCAGATCTAAATCCAGGGTGCGTGGTCCCCAATGACGTTCTCTTACCCGGCGTTGTGCTTGTTCGATACTTTGCAATAAATCGAGTAAAGCAATAGGGCTAAGCTCTGTGCTAAAGGTTGCGACAGCGTTGATGTAATCCGGTTGATCCTGTGGGCCAACGGGCTTGCTGCTATAGATAGGTGAGACACGAAAAGCGTGTACGCTATCATGACTTTGTAGCGTCTCAATGGCTTGTTTAATTTGCGCAACTGGATTTTCAAGATTGCTGCCGAGGCCAATATAAGCTTGTATCACAGCGTCGTCCTCTTATTCGCTAGCAGCTTCACTTGTTGTATTGGTGTTTTTGTTAGCGGGTCCGTTGCTTTTTCTACGACGACGAGGGCGGCGTTTTTTAGGGCCTTCTTTGTCGTTGCTACGAGCGTCAATGCTTTTGATTAATTCACGCTGTTTGCTTTCAGTTGCGTGTTGGAATGCTTCCCACCAATCACCTAAGCCATTAAGTTGAGTGCCACTCATTTCTCGGATAAGTAAGAAATCAAATCCGGCACGGAAACGAGGGTGATCAAGTAATACGAAAGCACGTTTGCCGTAGCGTTTTGGTAGGCGGAACTGCATATCCCAAATTTCTCTCATTGGTGTAGAGAAACGACGTGGGATTGCTGTTGAAGCAACCTGATTATCGAGCACCATGTTAGCGGCTTGGTGTAGCGCTGGCGTTGTCGGCATACCTTGCGCTTCAAATTCTTCGTGGCGTAAGGTAACGCTCGGCCAAAGTAGAATTGCGTATAAGAAATACGGCGCAGTGGTTTTATCGTTTTGAATGCGATTGTCGGTATTTTTTAAACCTTGCAAGATGAAGGCTTCTGGATCGATATCATCTCGCTTCCAGCCGCTTTGCAGTAAAGCGTCAGTATCTGGAAACAAATAACGGAACAATCCGTATTGGCGCAATAGGGCAAAAGTTTCTATGCCGTTGCCGCTGCCTAGTAGCTTTAAGACTTCTTCAAAAAGGCGAGCTGGTGGAATATGGTCCAACAAATGCGCCATTTCTTTAATTGGCGCTGCTGTTGATGCTTCTATTTCGAATCCTAGCTTACCAGCAAAACGAATGGCTCGTAGCATGCGCACAGGATCTTCTTGATAGCGCTGTCTAGGATCGCCAATGATGCGGATTTTTTTGTCTTCGATGTCTTTTAGTCCACCGCAGAAATCGTGGATGCTGAAATCTTGAACATTGTAATAAAGGGCGTTGAAAGTGAAGTCGCGTCGTTCGGCGTCTTCTTCAATGCTGCCATAAACATTATCGCGTAACACAATGCCGTGAGTTGAGCGGGCAGAGTCTTTACCTTTCAAGGAAGTTTGTGGCGTGCTTTCTTTGTCGTCTTGAGCTGTGTTGGCTCTAAAAGTAGATACTTCGATAATCTCTCGGCCGAAGGTTACGTGGACGAGTTTAAAGCGACGGCCGATCAGCCTAGAGTTTGAAAAGGTTGCGTGAACTTCTTCTGGCGTGGCGTTTGTTACTACGTCGAAATCTTTTGTTTTCGCGCCAATGATATGGTCTCGAATGCAGCCACCAACAAGGTATGCGTCATAACCTGCTTTATTTAAGCGATATAGTACTTTGACCGCATTCGGGCTTAAGTCTTGGCGAGATAAGCTGTGCTGGTCGCGAGGAATAACAATAGGGTATGACTGTGTCTTGGATGAAGATAACAGTGAGGTAGCTTTGTGTACCAGAGATTTTAATCCTGTAAGCATTAGACAACAAATTTTAAAGTTAACGAAAATGTATATTCTACACGTGATGTTGTGAAGTTACACGGATAAAGGGCTGATTTAATGTAATTCGATGTGTAGATTGAGGTGTTGTTGAAGCGAGAGGCGATTTACTAAAGTAGTAAATAAAATAATCGCTTTGGATACATGAAGATACTAGTTCCGAAAACAAAGTTAGTGCTGCTTTTGCAGTTCTACTTCTGTATTATTTTTATTTTTGCATTGTTTTCATTGCCCTAAGGCTTGAATATCTAAAAAAATCAATTATCCAAAGCGATTTTCCATCCACGACCTCAATTTTTTATTTTTGTTTGAAGAGGTCATGGTGTTCTTATATTTTATTTTTATTTTTAAGAACTTACATACGACGACTAACTTATTTTTATTCTTTGTCAATCTTCTTATCGTTGTGTCATGTATAAGGCATTTGTTGTGCCAAAAATAATAAGGTGCTGATTTTATTGTGTTTTATGAAAGTACTGTACACTTTTTTTACAATATTGGTTTTTGTTTTTGGGTATTTTAGTATCAAGTGTTACCTTTATTCTGTTACTTTTCTGGGTATTGTCAGTTTTTGGCGTCTTTCCCATAAGCTTTTTCTTGATATGCCCAAAGAATGTGCAAGTTGGGTTTCTGTCATCTTGTGTTGGTGCGTAAGGACGAAATGCTTTAGATAATCGTCCAGTGTTGTGCCCTTCTGAGAGGTGGTATTTGATTCTAAAGTGTTGTCTATATTGTTTGGTCTATTTTGCTGAGCGGCCAGTTTTAAGTTGGCTGCTTCCACTCTTTCTGGCGGGCTTAAAATAACGGCTCTTTCTATGGCATTTTCAAGTTCTCGCACATTTCCAGGCCAGTGATGCGACCGAATCGCTTTGTCGAATGCTTGGTTGTAGTGGTAGGTGGGTTTGCTGTGTTTCTGACAGGCTTTTTCTAGTAAGGCTTTCGCGATCATGGATATGTCGTCTCCGCGTTCTCTCAGAGGGGGGAGGAGTAATTCCATAACGTATAAGCGGTAATATAAATCTTCTCGAAACAGGCCTTTTTTGACCATGTCGAATAGGTCTCTGTGCGTCGCTGCGATCAGTCGAATGCTGACTTTTTTGTACTCTGTTGCACCGACTCGTCGAACTTCGCCTTCTTGTAAAACTCTCAATAATCTTGCTTGTGCTTCTAGGGGTAATTCGCCTATTTCATCAAGAAAAAGTGTGCCTTTGTCTGCGGTTTTTATTAAACCGTCATGGGCGGCTGTGGCGCCTGTAAATGCTCCTTTTTCATGGCCAAACAGCTCTGATTCTATTAGGTTTTCTGGGATTGCTGCGCAGTTGATGCTGACAATCTGATTGTGCTTTCTGAGACTGGCATTATGAATAGCTTTGGCTACCAATTCTTTACCTGTTCCAGACTCTCCGCGGATGAGTGTTGTGGCATCGGTTACAGCGATTTTTTTAATGTCTTTGAAGAGGTCTAGCATTGGAGGGCATTGTCCAATGATACCGCTGTTTGGTGTTCCTAGGGGGAGTGAATCTTCCGTATGAGAGCTTGTGTTAGAGAAAAGAACTGGGGTGGTTTGTTCTATGGTTTCTTTTTGTTCAAGCGCATCAACCACATGCTTGAGTAGTGTTTCTGGGTCTGTTGGTAAGGGAAGGTAATAAGCTGCCCCTTGTGACATATTGTATGTGCCTGTGCTTAGGCTGGGCCTAGCGTCTAAGATGATATGGCGAGGTGTTTTTGGAAGTTCTGCTTCGTTGCTATTTAAGTGGTCGATGATTTCTTGATCAACCAGTAAAAGATCGAATTCGCTGATTTCATAATATTTATCTACTTGCTCAAGTGATGTGCCTGAGTTTACTTGAAAGCCATATCTTGATAGCCATTTTTCAGATTCTTTGAGTGGCGAGTGATCTGGGCAAATAATCATTATGCTGTGCATGAAGTGTCACCTCTTGTAACTGATGTAACCATTATACACACGTAATTAAAAAGTGGTCGAGTTGGTGTGTCTCGCATTAGATGAGGGTGAGTAAAGGTTTTCTGAAGCTAAATCTTCAAGTGAGAATTAAGAGATGAAGTGCTGATCTTGTTCTTCGAGAGGTAGATATTTGATGTTGCGCAGTTTGTTTGGCTCCCAAGCGTCTATTGCTAGCTGTAAGGCTTCTTTGATTGACTGCGGCGAGCTTAGATTGATTTTTAAATAATGGAGTGCTCGTAGGAGTGTTGGAAGATCGCCATCTTTAATCGGTTTTGCGTGGTTTTGCTTGCTGATCTTTTCGCCTGTTTTATTGGTTATGAGTGGAATATGGCAAATGTTCGGTGGCGTCCACTCAAATAGGTCGTACAAATAGAGTTGCTGTGCTGTGGTTTCGATCAAGTCAGCGCCTCTTACGAGGTGTGTGATTTCTTGTAGGTGATCATCTACGACAACAGCAAGTTGGTAAGAGAAATAGCCATCTTTTCTTTTAAGGATAGGTGCGTTGTTTTTCAAATCATCGACAAAACTTAAGTTTCCCTGAATGGGGTCCTCGTATTCATAGATTACATCGCTGGTCTTTAAGCGCCAGGAGTGAGGTTGGTTTGTCGTGCTTTTGCAAATGCTCGGGTGGAGTCCATTGCTTTGAGCAAGAGATTGCCGTGTGCAGTTGCATGGAAAAACGAGTTGTTTGCTTTTTAAATTGGAGAGTTGTTGCTCATATATTTGAGTGTGGTTGCTCTGCGTTCTGATGTCTTTGTCAGAAAAAAGGTTGTAGCTGTAGAGGGTGTTGAGGATCTGGCTCGCAAAGCTTTCTTTGCAGCGAGTGCCATCGACATCTTCGATGCGGATAAGCCAGTCACCTTGGTGTTTCTTTGCATCCAAATAGCTCGCTAATGCGCTGACTAGGGAGCCAAAATGGAGTGGGCCGGTTGGCGAAGGTGCAAAACGGCCTCGATACTTGATCGACAGTGAGCGGAGATCGTTAGGCACTAATTTAGCCGCCGATTTGTCTCTCTTTAATCTCAGCCAATGTTTTGCAGTCGATGCACATAGTTGCTGTTGGGCGAGCTTCTAAACGGCGAATGCCGATTTCGATGCCACACTCATCGCAGAAACCGTAGTCATCGGCGTCAATGCGTTCCATTGTCTGAGTGATTTTCTTCACCAGTTTACGTTCACGATCACGAGCACGAAGTTCTAGGCTGAACTCCTCTTCTTGACTGGCTCTGTCGTTAGGATCAGCGTAGTTTACTGCCTCTTCTTTGAGGTGGTGAACCGTGCGATCAACCTCTTCCATCAGATTTTGCTTCCAGTTGAATAGAATGCTTTTAAAGTGCGCCAACTGGTTCTCGTTCATGTATTCTTCGCCGTCCTTAGCAACATAAGGGGTGAAGTCTTTCATTAATGAATCAGGGTTCATTTCTGGCATAGCATTGCCTCACTTCGCAGGTGTCCCTTGTGGTAACCTGTAAACTAATAAGATTAGGTGGTTTAATTTTCGGCCGGAAACTTACCAGATAATTTCACCGTAAACCACTATTTTTTACGCAAACGTCTATGAAAAGTTTAAAAAAGGTAGAGAGTGCTTGATGAAAAAGCATAAATTAGCGGCACGAGTTGATGACATTGCACCGTTTCAGGTAATGGCTATTTTGGAGCGAGCGAAGGCGCTCATGGCGCAAGGGGAAGATGTTATTCATCTTGAAATTGGTGAGCCAGATTTTGTCGCGGTAGAAGACGTTAGTCGAGCGGGTATTCAGGCGATCGAAGCGGGTAAAACAGGTTATACCTCGGCGACAGGCTTGCCAGAGTTAAAAAAGGCAATTAGTCAGGATTATGCCAATCGCTATCAAGTTGATGTGGCGCCAGAAAGAATTATTGTGACGCCGGGCGCCTCAGGAGCCTTATTATTAATGGCGTCTTTAGTGGTGGATGCTGGTGATGAGGTTTTAATGCCTGACCCTTGTTATCCCTGTAATCGACATTTTCTTGTTCAAGTAGGGGCGACTGCCAAGCTCATTGAGACTGACGTTGAGCATGGATTCGAGATGGATTTGGCTAGCTTGCCATCAAACTGGAGTGATAAGACGGCAGGGTTGTGGTTAGCGTCGCCATCTAATCCAACAGGAGCGGTGCTGAGTAAAGAGTACATAGCGAATGCTTGGGAGGCTGTGCAGAAGCAGGGCGGTCATTTGTTGATTGATGAAATCTACCAAGGGCTTGTTTACGAAGGTGAAGATTTTTCAGCGCTATCAATTAATGACAATATTTTTGTTATTAATAGTTTTTCAAAATATTTTGCGATGACAGGGTGGCGTTTAGGTTGGTTGGTTGTGCCTGAATGGGCGATAGAGGGGGCGACTAAGTTGGCGCAGAATCTATTTATTTCTGCTCCAAGTGTTTCTCAATATGCTGCCATTGAGGCTTTTTCTCCTGCTGTACTTAGCGAGTGCGAAGAGCGTCGAAAAATATTAAATGCACGTAGATTGGTTTTGCTGGAAGGGTTGAAAAACATTGGTTTGCCAGTCGTTGCACCAGCGCATGGTGCTTTTTATGTCTATGTAGATGTTTCCTCCATTACCGAGAATGCAATGGAATGGTGTCTGGCTTTATTGGAAAGTGAAAAAGTGGCTTTAACCCCGGGAGCCGATTTTGGGGTTAAAGATGCTCATAAATACGTTCGTTTTGCTTACGCTTGCGATGAGCAGCGGCTAGAAGAAGCCTTGAGTAGAATCGCTCGCTTCATAAAAAGTTAGCTGTTTTACGTTATCGGTTTACGTGGGAGGTTGAGTGTCTTTGGCGAAACTCAACCTCTTCGTCTGATTAAAATAACGCCAGCCAAAAGACAGATCAGAATGGGAATGCTCACACCAAAAACAGGTGGAAAGTCGACAGCAACACTCATCCGACCAAATAAGTTTAATCCGTTCTGAAATGCAATTCCTATTAATACGCCAGAGAATACTCGCCCGCCCATAGTGGATGATCTTAATGGCCCAAAGACGCTTGATAAGGCCACAAGAACCAAAGCAAGAGAGGCTAAAGGTCGTAACGCTGTCATCCAAAACTGTAACTCGTATTGGGATGAGTCGAGCTTTTGTAGGCTAAGGTATTTTTGGTAGCTTATTAGTTGGCTTAAGGACAAGGCCTCTGGGTCTTGAGAGGCCAAAAATAAATGTTCTGGTTGTATGTTTATTGTCCAAGTGTTTTGAGAAAGGTTTTTTGAATCAATATGATCAGGATAGAAGGTCGTCTCCATAACGCTATTGAGCTGCCAGGTGGAGTCTTCTATATGTTGAGCGCTTTCGGCGGTAATAATGTGGCTGAGCTGCTGCTCATTGGGTGAGAAAATTTGTACGCCATAGAGCTTGCCTTCACTGTCTGCTGCATCTATATAAACAAAGTTATTGTCTGCTTTTAGCCAAACACCACCGCTTAGTGAAAACTCACCACTTTTTTGGTCTTCAACTTTTGTAATTAAATTGGCCTTTTGTTCTGCAGCGGGTGCTACAAACTCAGAAATACCTATCCCTAGCAATGAGATGAAAAGAATGGGTTGGCATGCGGAGAGGCCGATTCGCCAGATAGGCATTCCTGCCGCTCTCATGACGGTTAATTCTGATGTGGAAGCAAGCGAACCTAGGCCAATAAGAGTGCCAATTAAAGAGGCGATTGGAATGTATTCTGAGAATTTTCCAGGTAAGCGTAGGGTCATTACTTGGAGTAAAGATTGAATGGTATAGCTTTCATTTACTTTTTTGATTTGTTCGATAAATGTGATGGTGAAATCTAAACCAAGCAGCACTAAAGACACTATTAAAAAAGACCATAAAACACTGTTGGCGATGTATTTATCTATTTTATTCATAAGTGCTTTTGCTCGTTAGCTTTGCTTTAGTTGGCTTGTTGGTGCTTTTCTGCGACGTGCAAATACTTGGTTGTATTGCATGAAAAGTGCAGCCGCTATAATGGTAAAGACGCCATGTATCCACCATAAGCCTAAATGAGTAGGAATGCGGCCTTTCTCTATCCCGGTTCGACCCCAAATAAGCATGGCGATGTAAAAGATCATAAGAAGAATGGCGGGAAGCATTTTAAAAAAGCGTCCTTGGCGAGGATTTACCTGACTCAGGGAAAGTCCAATAATGGCTAGTACTGGAATCATTATAACGAGAGAAATTCGCCACTGGAGTTCTGCTTGATCTAAGGTTTTTGGACTTTTTATGAGCTCAGTAAGGCTTTTTGTGTGGGGTTTATCAATAATTCCTGTAGAGCTATTTTCCATTCGAACAGCGTAAGTATCAAATTGGGTCACTCGGTAATTCGCTGTGCCTGGTTTGCCTTCGTATCGAGTGCCATCTTTAAATACAAGATAGCTTTGGTTGTTTTCAGCGGGAACGGAAATTTGTTCAACATAAGCGGCAAGAGTTTGTACCAGTGTATTGCCGCCTTGTTTGCGAACAATATCTGAAAGAAAAACTTGGTTTATCCAGCCTTCATCAGGGGTGAAACTTTCTGCGTAGATGGTTTTTTGTCCATTGCCTTCAAAGCGGCCAGGTATTAATAAGTCGAAAGAAGAGAGTTGGCTTTGCTCTTGTGATGCTTCCTCGGCTTTGTATTCGCTGTACGGTGCAATCCAGAAATTAATGCTGCCACTTATTGTGGCTACAATCATGGCTATGCCCAGAGTGTAACCTGCCAGTTTCATTTTGCTGATGCCACTGGAAAAGAGGACTGACATTTCATTTTCTATGTACAAACGACCAAAAGCGAGTAATAGAGACAGAAAGAAAGCTAGTGGTAGTACCATTTGTATGAAGCTTGGAATATGGTAGCCAAGGATGATAAATAAGAACTCAAAGGTCATTTTACCTTCGGTTATGCGGCTTAAGTAGGAAGAAAAGCGGCTGCCTAGCGTCACAAGTAATAAAATAAGGGTGACGCCAGCGGTTGACACAAGTACTTCTTTCGCTAAGTATCTGAATAGTCTCAAAGTCACCTCTGGATGAATGCTGCTTTTTGAACGTAGAGTTGATTACATATCTAAAGCCCCCATTATCTCGTGGTAAGAAGGACATTATCCAGTTTTTTTTGAAAGTTATTTTTTTGAGGAATTTTCCATGAATATGGCGTTATTTGATCGCTTATCTACTGCTCAAGCGGATTTGCTTGTGGTGTTTGTCCCTAGTGAAGGTGATTTTTCTGAATCGACTTCTTGGGTAGATGAAAATTCTGCAGGGCAAATTTCCCAGCTGCGAGCGACAGGTGTTTTTAAAGGTGGTGTGGCGCAAACACTATTAATGCCTAGTGTCTCTCAAGACTTTGCTCAGGCTGTTTTGTTGGTTGGTATTGGTAAAGATGCTCAATTGAGCGATATGCAGGCGCGTAAAATAGTGGCGGCTGTTGCAGCGCAAATCAAAGGTTTACCTTACGCGAAGGTTGCGGTTGCTAATGGCTCATTGAATTTGAAGAATCGTTCACAAGCGGATGTAGTCGCATTAGTGGCGCAATGGCTGAATGAAGGTTTTTATAACTTCTTAGGCTTTAAAAAAGATGATTCAGAAAAAGCGACCAAAGTTGAGTCTTTGCTCATTGAAGGCGATGACGAAGCGGCTTTAGCCATAGGTACAGCAACGGCAAGTGGTTCGGCATTTGCTCGTCAGCTTGGCAACTTGCCAGGAAATGTATGTACTCCAAGCTATCTTGCGTCGAAAGCTCAGCAATTATCAGAAGAATACAGCATTGATGTTGATTTGCTGGATGAAACCAAAATGGATGAGTTAGGCATGCATTGTCTATTGTCTGTAGGTCGTGGCAGTGATCAACCAAGTTACTTAATCGTGATGCATTATCGTGGTAGTGAGCAAGATGAAGCGCCTCACGTATTATTAGGTAAAGGCATTACCTTTGACACAGGTGGTATTTCATTGAAGCCAGGCGCGAAAATGGATGAAATGAAATATGACATGTGTGGTGCGGCAAGCGTTTTCGGTACCATGAAAGCCATTTGTGAATTGAAGCCAAAACTAAACTTTACGGCTGTTATCGCTGCTGCTGAAAATATGCCAAGCAGTCGCGCGACCAAACCAGGCGATATTGTGAAAACTATGTCTGGTCAAACAGTTGAAATCCTTAATACCGATGCGGAAGGTCGTTTGGTGTTGTGTGATGCCTTGTCTTACATTGAGCGTTTCAAGCCGAAATCTGTTGTAGATATTGCAACCTTAACCGGTGCCTGTGTTGTTGCTCTTGGTAGCGTGAATTCAGGTATGTATGCCAATAACGATGATTTGGCTACAGAGTTGAAAGAAGCAAGCCAAGTAGCAGCAGACAAAATCTGGCAAATGCCGTTGGATGAAGAATACCAACAACAATTGGACAGTAATTTTGCAGACATCGCCAATATCGGTGGTCCTGAAGCGGGTTCTGTCACCGCAGCTTGTTTCTTGTCTCGTTTTACAGGTTCTTATCCTTGGGCGCATTTGGATATTGCGGGTACGGCGTGGACTGGCGGCGCAAGTAAAGGTGCGAGTGGTCGCCCTGTTGCTTTATTGACTCGTTACCTGTTGGCGAAAGCATAAGCTAAAAACCAATGGTGGATGAATGAAAAGCAGTGGTGATTTTTTACCGCTGCTTTTTTGTATGTAAAAGCGAGTGCTATCAAGGTTTTATTTTTCTATTCGGCTTGCTTGTTGATCGGGTAAAGTGGGTGAGGGTGGACTTTTAAGTGCTGCAATGCGAAAGTTGAAAAGATAAATAATGGGATGAGCCGCTTGATGTGCTCAGCTGTCGAATTTTGTTTTTAAATATTGGTTTACCTTATGTCAGATGTCGCCACTCAAAAGAACGAAGTTTTTGAACCAGATGAAGATACATTGATTTCAGCCTTGAGAAATCAAGATGATATTCCAATTTTGATGGATGTTGTTGCAGAGCAAGTGGCTGCGTGTGCTAGCCAAGAAGACCATTTGGCACAGACGCTCGATGGCTTGAATAGTGAAGAAGTGGAAGAAGTTCCTGTTGCAGACTTTTCGCAAGAGCTGATTGCTAAAACCATTGCGGGTGTTCTTGAAAAACGCTTGCCTGAATTGGTTTCTGAAGTGATGGAAACCTTGTATTCCTCGAGCAGTACTTACAAAAAAGATTAATCTTCTGTGTTTTGCGCACGGTTGATACGTTTAATAGTACGCATGTTATTTTTTATCTTGCTCCAACAAGCTATAATTCCGCAAAATCAAATTGACCGCTACATAAAGAGCTATAAGACACCATAATGGAAAAAACCTACCAACCTCAGAGCATTGAACAACCTATTTATAAACGTTGGGAAGAAGGTGGATACTTTTCACCTCAAGGCAACGGCACGCCTTTCTCTATCATGATTCCACCGCCTAACGTGACTGGCAGTCTGCATATGGGGCACGCTTTTCAGCATACCTTGATGGATGCCATGATTCGTCGTGAGCGTATGAAAGGCAGCCGAACATTATGGCAACCAGGCAGTGATCATGCAGGTATCGCAACGCAAATGGTGGTAGAGCGCCAATTGGCTGCACAGAATGTCACTCGCCATGACCTCGGTCGTGAGAAATTTCTAGAAAAAGTGTGGGAATGGAAAGGTGAGTCTGGCGGTACGATCTCTGATCAAATGCGCGTCTTAGGGGATTCTGTTGCCTGGGATAAAGAGCGCTTCACTATGGATCCTGGTATGTCTGCGGCGGTTCAAGAAGTGTTTGTTCGCTTGTTTGATGAAGGCATTATTTACCGTGGTCAGCGTTTGGTGAACTGGGATCCTGTTTTACATACGGCTATTTCGGATCTAGAAGTTATTTCAGAAGAAGAAAATGGCTTTATGTGGTACTTCCGTTACCCATTAGCAGATGGCGCGAAAACGGAAGACGGTAAAGATTACATTGTGGTTGCCACCACGCGCCCTGAAACCATGTTTGGTGATGCGGCGGTTGCTGTTGCGCCGGATGATGAGCGCTTTACGGCATTGGTTGGTAAAGAAATTGAGTTGCCATTGGTTGGTCGTCGAATTCCAATCGTAGCAGACGAATACGTCGATAAAGAATTTGGTACAGGTTGTGTGAAGATCACGCCGGCTCATGATTTCAATGACTATGAGGTGGGTAAGCGTCATGACATGCCATTGATTAATATTTTGACGGACGATGCGGCGATTAATAATGTCGCTCCAGAAAAATATCGTGGTATGGATCGTTTTGAGGCTCGTAAAGCGGTTGTTGCGGACTTTGATGCTTTAGGTTTGCTTGAAAAAGTGGCGGATCATAAGTTGAAAGTGCCTCGTGGTGAACGTGGTAATACTGTCATTGAGCCTTATTTAACCAATCAATGGTACGTTGCCGTTGAAACCTTAGCGAAGCCAGCGATCGAAGCGGTTGAAAATGGCGATATCCAGTTTGTTCCTAAACAATGGGAAAACACCTACTTTGCTTGGATGCGTGACTTACAAGACTGGTGTATTTCTCGTCAGCTTTGGTGGGGGCATCAGATCCCAGCTTGGTACGACGCTGATGGCAAGTTCTATGTGGGTAAAGACGAGGCAGAAGTTCGAGTTAAATATAACTTGGCAGCAGATCTTGAGCTAACACAAGATGAAGATGTATTAGATACTTGGTTTTCGTCTGCGCTTTGGACTTTTGCAACACAAGGTTGGCCAGAAGAAACACAAGATTTTGCTGAATTCAGTGAATCGGATGTCTTGGTGACAGGGTTCGATATTATTTTCTTCTGGGTGGCCAGAATGATTATGATGACGCTTAAATTCACCAATAAAGTGCCATTTAAAACAGTCTATATTACAGGTCTTATCCGTGATGAACGTGGCGATAAAATGTCGAAATCGAAAGGCAATGTTATTGATCCTTTGGATTTGATTAACGGTATTGATATCGACTCACTTGTGGCGAAGCGAACCTATGGAATGATGCAGCCGCGTTTGGCTGAAAAAGTTGAAAAGAATACTCGCGAGACTTACCCAGAAGGTATTCAAGCTTATGGAACAGATGCTTTGCGTTTCACGCTGTGTTCTTTGGCTTCTGGTGGTCGTGATATTAAATTCGATCTTAATCGCTTAGAAGGTTACCGTAATTTCTGTAATAAAATCTGGAATGCAACCCGTTATGTGTTGATGAACACAGAAGATCAAGATTGCGGACAAAGTGATGCGGATGTTGAGTTATCTCTTGCCGACAAGTGGATTATCTCTCGTTTGCAGCATGCAGAAGAAGCGGTAAATCATGCTTTTGAAACTCATCGTTACGATCTAGCTTCACAAGCTTTGTATGAGTTTATGTGGCACGAATACTGTGATTGGTATTTGGAGTTGTCTAAGCCGGTTCTTTGGGATGAAAATGCAACAGCGGCTCAATTGACTGGAACGCGTCGCACTCTAGTGCGTGTTCTAGAAGCTTTCTTACGTCTAGCTCACCCTATGATGCCATTCTTAACCGAAGAAATTTGGCAGCGCGTTGCGCCATTGGCTGGCGTAAGTGGTGACACTGTGATGATGGCGCAATATCCAGAAGCTGAAGAGAGCAAAAAAGACGCTCAAGCGGAAGCGGATGTTGATTGGTTAAAAGGCGTCATCGAAGGTGTTCGTAATATTCGAGGTGAAATGAATATTTCTCCTTCTAAGCCTTTGACTGTGCTGTTCCGTAATGGCTCAGAGCAAGATAAATTACGTCTTGATGCGAACCTAACTTTCTTACAAACATTGGCGAAGCTAGACACAGTGACTTGGTTGGAAGTGGGTGATGAAGCGCCTATGTCTGCGACAGCACTGGTTGGTGACATGGAAGTGTTGGTGCCAATGGCTGGTTTGATTGATAAAGACGCCGAGTTGGCTCGATTACAGAAAGAAATCGATAAGGCATCAAAAGAATTGCAGCGCATACAAGGCAAACTATCGAATGAAAGCTTTGTGGCGAAAGCGCCAGCAGCCGTTGTTGAGAAAGAGCGTGCTAAATGTGACGACTTACAGTTAACGGTTAGCAAGCTTGAAGAGCAAAAAATCAGTATAGAATCTTTGTAAAATAGACAAAGGCGGGTTGTCATATCGACGACTCGCCTTGCGCTTACTTTAATAAAAATAAAAAAGAGGCGAAGGTAATGGAACGATTAACTGGAAAAGTTAAGTGGTTTAATGACGCTAAAGGTGTTGGTTTCATCAAAAGAGAAGAAGAGAGTGATGTCTTTGTACATTACAAATCTATCGTTCGTGATGGACATAAAACACTTCGAAAAGGCCAAACGGTGAGTTTTATCTTGTCCGATACGGACTTTGGGATTCAAGCTCTTGATGTTCATATAGAGACAGAAGCGCAACTTGTCGCTCCTAGCTCCAATGAACATTTGGCGAGTGCTTAGTTAGGCGGATTCCTTGAGCATCTTGTTGGCCAGTTTTACGAAATCAACAGGTGTGAGTATGCCGACAAGTTTGTCATCTTGAATGACTGGCAAGCACCCATATTTGTTTTCGATGAAGAATTCTGCTGCGGCACTTAACTTCATGTCTGGGCTGACAGTTAATATGTCTTTGTTCATAGCATTGGCGATAGGTGTTTGTTGTTCTTTTTTGGACATTTGTTGGGTGCCAAACTGACTGACCAAATGAAAGGCATGACGTAGATATTCTCGTTGTGTCAACATGCCAACACATACCTCCTGATCGTTGAGAACAGGAATGTTTCTGATGTTTTTTCCATGCATCAACTCTTTGGCTTTCGCTAAGGAGTCATTTTCTTTTAAAGTAATTAAGTTTTTCGACATTAAGTCTGCCACTGTTTGCATGAATTCAATCTCCTTGTGTTTATTATCTTGTTGAACTGAGTGTAGAGCGGTTTGTGCATGAAAGGCAATTATGTATTTAAAGCAATGTTGGCGCTTTGAGGTGGATCAATAATGAAAGATCAAGAATGGATGGAAAGAGCGCTTGAGTTGGCGGGCAAGGCTGCAGGAGAAAATGAGATCCCAGTTGGTGCGATTGTTGTATTAGATGGGGAAGTGATAGGCGAAGGTTATAATTCTCCGATTTCATTGTGTGATCCGACTGCTCATGCTGAAATTCAAGCCATTCGAGCCGCTTGTAAAAAGGTGAATAATTATCGTCTGCCCGGCGCTACTTTGTATGTGACTTTAGAGCCTTGTTCTATGTGCGCAGGTGCCATTGTTCATGCTCGTATTGGTCGAGTGGTCTATGCGGCAACTGAGCCTAAAAGTGGTGTTGTTGAAAGCCAAGGGCAGTTTTTTGAAGCGCCATTTCTTAACCATCAGGTCAAGGTTGATAAGGGGGTATTGGGTGAAATTGCCTCTTCTCAGTTGACTCAATTCTTCCAATATCGTCGCGAACAAAAAAAGAAGTTGAAAGAATTAGCGAAAAAATCACTTTGAGCGTTTTTTTCGCTAATTTTATGTAGAAATTTCATACTCTACTGGCCTCTATTTGCCTCATTGATTTAAAATACCGCATCATTTCCCCAAAACTACCAAGTGAGGCAAGACTCAACATGCTAACTCTGCATGGTTCCGCTGCGCTATCAGCGTTTCGCAAGGCCAAGTTATTAGCCAATATGCAAGCATCTGTTACTACTGTGACGGATGTCGACGCTCAATTTCTCCATTTTGTGGAGTTGGTTGATAATCAAACCCTTACCGTTGAACAGGACGCTGTTTTACAACGCGCTTTGGCATACGGCCCTAAAACCTCCCAAGTCAGTTCATCTGATCAAAGTGTTCTTGTTGTTCCACGTTTAGGAACCATTTCACCTTGGTCATCGAAAGCAACCGATATTCTTCATAATTGTGGTTTAGACAACATATCTCGCGTTGAGCGTGGTGTGGAGTATTTTATTCACAGTTTACAGCCTTTGACGGCAGAAGAGTTGGATTTGTTGTCTGCCATGCTGCATGACCGTATGACTGAAAGCGTGCTTCCGGCATTAAGCGACGCAATCAGTATGTTCTCTCATGCAGAGCCCGCTCCGATGACGAGTGTTGATGTATTAAATGGCGGTCGTGAAGCTTTGGTTGAGGCAAACCAAACGCTAGGACTTGCATTAGCTGAAGATGAAATTGATTACTTGGTTGAGTCTTTTGTTGAATTGGGTCGCAATCCTATTGATGTTGAGTTGATGATGTTTGCGCAGGCGAACTCAGAGCATTGTCGTCATAAAATTTTTAATGCCTCTTGGACGATTGATGGCGAAGAGCAAGAGCGTTCTTTGTTTAAGATGATCAAGAATACCCATGAACATAACCCTGATGGCACTCTGTCTGCGTATAAAGACAACGCGGCGGTTATGGAGGGTCATTTTGCTGGGCGCTTTTTCCCAGCTCCGGGAACGGGCGAATACGATTTTAGTCAAGAGAATATAGACATCTTGATGAAGGTGGAAACTCACAACCACCCAACGGCTATTTCTCCTTTCTCTGGTGCGGCAACTGGCTCTGGTGGCGAAATCCGTGATGAAGGTGCGACTGGAGTGGGCTCTAAACCAAAAGCAGGTTTAAGTGGCTATACCGTATCAGACTTGAAAATTCCTGGTTTTGAACAGCCTTGGGAAAGCCAATATGGCAAACCTTCTCGTATTGTGACGCCTTTGGATATCATGATTGAAGGACCAATTGGTGGTGCGGCATTTAACAACGAATTTGGTCGTCCGAATTTACTTGGGTATTTCCGTACTTATGAACAGAAAATTCAAGGTGCTTCTAAAGAGGAAGTACGCGGTTATCATAAACCAATCATGTTGGCTGGTGGCTTAGGTAACATTCGCCGTGATCACGTTGAGAAAAACGACATTAAAGTAGATGACAAGCTCATCGTGCTTGGTGGGCCTGCTATGTTGATTGGTCTGGGCGGTGGAGCGGCGTCTTCCATGGCGTCAGCCGATGGTAATGAAGATTTAGATTTTGCTTCGGTGCAACGTGGTAATCCAGAAATGGAACGTCGTTGCCAAGAAGTAATCGACCGCTGTTGGCAATTAGGTGATAAGAACCCAATTAACTTTATTCATGATGTGGGTGCTGGTGGTTTATCTAATGCTTTACCAGAATTGGTAAAAGATGGAGAGCGCGGTGGTAACTTTGATTTACGTAAGGTTCTAAATGACGAGCCGGGTATGTCACCGTTAGAGATTTGGTGTAATGAGTCTCAAGAACGTTATGTGATGGCGGTTTCTCCAGATCGCATTGAAGAATTTACAGCAATCTGTGAACGTGAGCGTTGCCCATTTGCAATTGTTGGTGAAGCAAAAGAAGAGCTTCATTTAGAAGTAGCGGATCCGCACTTTGATAATAAGCCAGTGGATCTGCCAATGTCTGTGCTATTTGGTAAACCACCAAAAATGCATCGTGAAGCAACCAAATCCATCATTAAAGGTGATGACTTTACCGCAATGAGCGTTGATTTAGCGGATGCGGCGAAGCGCGTTTTAAGTTTGCCTACTGTTGCTAGCAAAAACTTCCTAATCACTATCGGTGATAGAACGATTACTGGCATGGTCGCTCGTGATCAGATGGTTGGTCCTTGGCAGGTTCCTGTTGCGGATGTGGCTGTGACGACTTCCTCATTAGACAGTTATGCTGGTGAAGCAATGACCATGGGTGAACGCACACCTGTTGCTTTATTGGATGCGCCTGCGTCTGGTCGTATGGCCGTTGGTGAAGCGTTGACGAACTTGGCGGCTGCACAAATCACTAAGCGTAATCACATTAAGCTTTCTGCAAACTGGATGGCTGCGGCGGGACATGAAGGGGAAGACGAAAAGCTGTACCAAACTGTAAAAGCAGTTGGTATGGAATTATGTCCAGCATTGGATATTGCCATTCCAGTGGGTAAAGACTCCATGTCAATGAAGACTGTCTGGAAAGAAGAGGGCGAAGAAAAAGCCGTTACTTCTCCATTGTCTTTAGTGATTACGGCATTTGCTCCTGTAGCGGATGCTCGTAAAACTTTAACACCAGAATTACAGAACAAAGCAGATACTCGACTATTGTTGATTGATTTGGGTGCTGGTAAAAACCGCCTTGGTGGATCTGTTATCGCTCAGGTGTATAACAAATTGGGTCAGCAGGCTCCAGATGTGGATGATGCATCAGCTTTGGCTGGGTTCTTTGATACCACTCAAGCACTTAATGCCGAAGGTAAGTTGCTTGCTTATCATGATCGTTCAGATGGCGGTGTATTTGCGACTTTAGTTGAAATGTCATTTGCCAGCCACTTGGGCTTAAATGTTGAACTGGATGCGATTGTGACCGCTGCTGATCAAGTTGCGCCTGCATTATTCAATGAAGAATTAGGTGCTGTGGTTCAGGTGAATGAATCGGATGTGGCGGATATTGTTGCGGCTTATGCCAAAGTCGGTGTTGCTGTATCTCCAATTGCAACGCTTTCTGGTGATGATGATATCTCTATAAGCTACGCTGGCAATCTTGTTCTTAAAGAGAGTCGTGTTAACTGGCAGAGAGTTTGGTCTGAAACGAGTTATCGTGTTCAGGCTTTGCGTGATAACCCAGAATCGGCTCAGCAAGAATTTGATAACTTGTTGGATGTTAATGATCCTGGTCTGTCTGCTTCTTTGACATTTGATCTTAATGAAGATGTGGCAGCGCCTTATATTGCAAAAGGTGAGAGACCGAAGATTGCTGTATTGCGTGAGCAAGGTGTTAATGGTCAAGTGGAAATGGCGGCCGCTTTCCATAAAGCTGGTTTTACTCCTGTCGATGTTCACATGAGCGATATTCTTTCTGGTCGTATTTCACTTAGTGAATTCAACGGTTTAGTTGCTTGTGGCGGTTTCTCTTACGGTGACGTATTGGGAGCGGGTGAAGGTTGGGCGAAATCCATTTTGTTTAATCCGATTGCTCGTGATCAATTTGAAACTTTCTTTAAGCGCGAAGATACATTCTCACTTGGTGTGTGTAATGGTTGTCAGATGCTGTCGAATCTTCGTGAATTGATTCCAGGTGCAGACCATTGGCCTAAATTTGTTCGTAATGAATCGGCGCAGTTTGAAGGGCGTTTGGTTCAGGTGGAAGTGCAAAAATCGAATTCGATCCTGCTTGCTGGCATGGAAGGGTCTCGTATGCCAATTGCCGTGGCTCATGGTGAAGGGCAAACAGAATACCGTAATGAAGCGGATCTGGCTGAATTGGTGTCTTCTGCTCAGGTTGCTCTGCGTTATGTAGATAACTATGGTCAAGCCACTGAGCGTTATCCACTGAACCCAAATGGTTCTGCAGAAGGTGTGACAGGCTTAACATCGTTAGATGGTCGAGTGACTATTATGATGCCTCATCCAGAGCGTGTGTATCGAACTGTTCAGCATAGTTGGCACCCGAGTGATTGGGAAGAACAAGCGCCTTGGTTGCGTCTATTCCAAAATGCGAGAAAATGGCTTGGTTAGTTCTTTAGCATAAGCTATTAAGGCTAAAAGCCCTGTTACTTAACTGTAGCAGGGCTTTTTCGTTTTGGTTTGATCAAAAAACACTCTAAAAAGGGTGTTTTTGTTTGTTATGTGAACAAAAAGGGTTGGTTGTTAAATTAATCGTCTTTTTTGTCAGAAAAGGGTTGCACAAAATCTGTAGATCCTTAATATACGCCCTCGCTGACACGGACAGGGCTTAGCATCTTAATTAAGTTTAAGAGGTTGAGTGGCTTAAGTGTAACGGCAACGCTCTTTAAAATAGATAATCAGATAATTTGTGTGGGCGCTCGCTGGAGACTTCAGAAGATTGGCTGCTAACTTTTAGTTAGTAAGTTGATCAAAAAAATTGAA